>CAJTXV010000003.1 GCA_910584255.1 uncultured Bacilli bacterium | reverse complement strand
AGGCCTTATAGGCCTCAAACAAAAACCACTAGTTTAACTAGTGGTTTTTTATTATATTTTTAAAACTTTGACAGCTTGACTTTCGATGTTATAAGTAAATGTTGGATCAACATTATAGGATAAATCAGTAGAATCTAAAGCATGGCTATCGTCTATATCTAATGGGGCTTTCTGATAATCAACTGTACTTATAGTTTCTAAAAAGTAGTCAGATGGATTCTTGGTAATCATATTATAAAAACGTTTTACATTTGGAAGCCAGTCTTCTCCTTTTTCAGCATAAACTTCCCACAATTTTTCTAAAGAGTCTACTTCATGCTTATTAGGATATGTTTTAAGATTTAATGCTTGAGCAGCAATACCAGCTGCTGGACTTGGAAACTTCATAAGTTCTCCCTTTTTATTTTTCAGCCCACCATAGTTATTATAATTTCTTGATGCAGGACTACCATTCGGTCCCGCTTCGGAATAAGATATCGCAAGTGTATAGTACTTGTCCATTTGCAACAAGTCACATATTTTTCCTGTTAATTGACTACGAGTAAGACCATTAGCTAAGATAGTCTCATCCCCTTTTTCGTAATCGACAGTTTCAATCCTAGTAGTAGTAACAAGATCCCTTTTTGAATATCCAAAATCTGAAATATCAAAAGCAAGTTCTCCCTCATTTCCAATTACATTTCGGTAAACAAAATAGTTAAAAAGTAAGGAAGCTGCTTCTGGGTTGTCAATGACATGATATAAATCATAGTCTTCCATTGCACTTTCGCTAAGAATATCTCCAAAACTATTTTGATAATTATTAGTTAATTGTTTTGCAATATCAATTACTTTCTCACTATCTAAATGGTAATAATTACTATATTGTGTAAGATATGTATTATAATGATCAATCTCTATATCATTTTTTCTACTTTCAAACCTATCATTCATTATCTGAGTATATTCCATTAGCTGTTCTTCATTTTCTTGAATACTCATGTTATCAACCATATTATAATCATCTATACTAACTTCTACTGCGAATGGATCCTTCAAATGAAGATGACGTATGATGTCATCAGCATCTACTTGTGAGGTTAAAGATATAGTTTGAAGGATGAAATAAGTAGTGATAGGGATAATGAGATGATACTTTTTCCCTTGTTGATAATAGTTTATCAAGATACTAGCCAATTTCTCATTTCTTTCCGCTATAATATAAGATTGGTTGCCCATTTCTAATATAGAATAGGAACCACTAACATCACCTGAAACTGTTTGTAATGAATATGTACGAGCAAATCGTTCCAGAATAGAAGCACATACTTTTTTATTTAAATTTGATCCGATTTTTATATTGTTCATTCTATTCCCCTCCCCATTTCTGCAGTTTTTTTAATACAACCTTGCAAATTCTATCATGGTTTTAAAGATTTTGTCAAATATTTTCAATAAAAAATTTAATCATAGTTTGCTACAATATTTTATCCAAAAATTTTTTTCTTGAATTTTCAACTATTTTGTAGTATTATATAGTCGATTTTTAAAGGGGATAATAGATATGGGAAATTTAAAGGTAAAAATTGGTAGATTAGCATTAAGCGGTATACTTGCTTTGGGATATATAAGTAAGTTTTCAAATCAAGAAGTTCCAATAGCGTATGCCTCTACGATAGATGAGACAGATGATGATTTTATCAAATTTACAGACAGTGGAAAAAAACTTCAATTAGTAGGTGTAGGTGTTGGTGACAATCTTGATTTTGGAAAACCTATTTTTGGATACTTATATGTTTATGAAAATTCTGTATACCTTGAGGATAAAATCAATGACAGTATTACAAATTTATCAGAACTAGATAGTAAATACGGATGTCAAATTGTTTATACAGATGCAAAGAATGTAGTACCAACCGAGTTAAAGGAAAATAATGGAATTACAAAAGAACAGGCGACAGAAATTAGTAGTCGTTTTAAGACGACTTTAGTGGTGCATGGACTAGGTTCTGGATTTGGAACTTCTTATTTTTGTACACAAACATTTAGTGCACCTGGTTTCGATAATGAAAACTTACCTGTTTCAAATTATGGTATCTTTGGTGATGATTACAACATGTTCTTCGGATCATTATATGATGAATCTATGCTTCAAAAAGAAAAAAAGCCAAATCCTCTAGAATTAGGGCAAGAAGAAAATACTTTACATGCATATTATGAATCAGCTTTTCAAAAAGAACCAACTGGTTTTAAATCAGAATCAGGAATTCTAGTAAGATACTATGTATTTAATAAAGAAGGAGAACAAGTTGCTACTGTAGATACACAGAAAGACGTTGATACATTTTTAGAACTTCATTTAGATGATTTAGATAATTACTACTGGAGAGCTGCCTTTTATAAAGGAAACAACGTGGATGAAATATTAGACTATATTCAAAATAACCAAGAAGTACCATCGAAAGAGATAACTTACTTTATAGACTATAAACCTTCCCAAAAATAAAAAGTGTAAAATGATAGAAAAGAAAACTATAATCTATCATTTTTAATTGCCTATGATATAATTTGCATAGAGTAAATTAGTATATAATTAAGAGAAAAATTATCACCATATGTTCTAAAGTATGAACAATAAAAAAAGTAAAAAAAAAGTAAAAAAAGGTGTTGCGGAAGGGCAATCTTTGTGCTATAATTTAATGCGTGTGGCTGCTTAGATGTGAGAGGTTGTCGATACACCGGGTTAAGTTGTTCGGTAAAATCGAGTAATTCGCACGGAGCAAGTCTATACTAGATATAGGCGAAGGGAGGATTCAATATGTCAAAAGACAAGATTCGCGTAAACTTAAAAGCATACGATCATAGAATTCTAGATAATGCTGCAAAGAAAATTGTGGAAACAGTAAAAAGAACTGGTGGAGAAATCAGTGGACCAGTACCACTTCCAACAGAAATTGAAAAATACACAATTTTAAGAGCTGTTCATAAATACAAAGACAGCCGTGAGCAATTCGAAATGCGTACGCATAAAAGACTTATTGATATCAAAAATCCAAGCAAGGAAACAGTAGATGCCTTAGCGCATTTAGATTTACCAAGCGGTGTTGATATTCAAATCAAAGTACAACAAAATTAATAGGAGGAAAAAAATATGAAAGGAATCTTAGGTAAAAAAGTTGGAATGACTCAAGTATTTACTACGAGTGGTAAATTAATTCCAGTGACTGTAATCGAAGTTGAACCTAATGTAGTTACTCAAATTAAAACAGTAGAAACAGATGGTTACAATGCGATTCAATTAGGATATGAAACAATCAAACCTAAAAACAGTAACAAACCAAAAATGGGTCATACAAAAAAAGCAAATACAGAACCTAAGCGCTTCTTAAGAGAGATTAGGGGAGTAAATATTGAAGATTACACATTAGGACAAGAACTAAACGCTAGTGTATTTACAAAAGGAGAAATTGTAGATGTTAGTGGAATTAGTAAAGGTAAAGGATTCCAAGGTGTAATTAAAAGACACAATCAATCTCGTGGACCAATGGGACATGGTTCTCAATATCATAGAGGAGTAGGTTCTCTTGGTACAATGTTACCAATGCACGTATTAAAAGGAAAGAAACTTCCAGGGCATATGGGTAACGTATTAACTACTGTTCAAAATCTTGAAGTAGTAGACGTTGATTTAGAAAACAATGTTATTTTAGTCAAAGGTAACGTTCCAGGTCCTAAAAAATCTTTAGTTATGATTAAAACTTCAGTCAAAAAAGGAGAAAAGGTAAACGAAACAGAAGAGTTAATTACTTATGAAGTAGTAGAAGAACCTAAAGAAACTACGGAAGAAGTAGTAACCGATACCGAAGAAGTTGTAGAAGAAAATGTTGCGAAATCAGAAACTGAGGAAGTAACAGAAAATGATACAGAAGAAACTCCTGCTACTGAGGAATCAAGCAAAGAAGTAAGCGAATAATCATCACAGAAATTAAAAAAGAAAAAGAAATGTGATTGATAAGGAGGAATTAAAGATGGAAAAACTAAAGGACGTTAAATTAAATAAAGAATTAACAAGTATTGAGCCAAACCAAAATGTTTTATTTGATGCGATTATCTTATCTCAAGCATCTCTAAGACAAGGTACTCATTCAACAAAAACTCGTAGTGAAGTACGTGGTGGTGGTAGAAAACCATGGCGTCAAAAAGGAACAGGGCATGCTCGTCAAGGTTCCATTCGTGCTGTTCAATGGGTAGGTGGAGGAAGATATGGTACTCCAGTTCCTAGAGACTATAGCATTAAACAAAATCGTAAAGAAAGAAGACTTGCTTTACAAACTGCTTTCTTAAATTTATATAATGAGAAGAAAGTAGTGGTTGTTGACGAATTAAAAGTTGCAACCCCCAAAACAAAAGAAATGATAAATCTATTAAATACATTAGAACTTGCTGATCAAAAAGTTCTAGTTGTAGTAAGTGAATTAGATGAAAACTTAATTCTAGCATCTAGAAACTTAAGAAACATTATGGTAATAGAACCAGTAGAAATGAATGTATTAGATTTAGTCAATGCTTCTGTTGTATTAACAACGAAGGATGCATTTAAACAAATCGAGGAGGTGCTTAAGTAATGGATACAAAGTACTTAGAAATCGTAAAAGCGCCAGTAATTACTGAAAAGGCTGGATTACTTGCACAGAAAAATCAATATGTGTTTAAAGTAGATCCAAGAGCTAATAAAACAGAAATCAAACAAGCAATTGAAAAAATATTTAACGTAAAAGTGGAAGGAATTCGTACGCTAAATGTAAAACCTAAAAAGAAAAGAGTTGGTCGTTATACTGGACTAACAAATCGTACAAAAAAAGCGATTGTTACTCTAGCGGAAGGTCAACAAATCGAACTTAATTAGAAGGAGGGTTACTCATGCCAGTAAAAAGCTACAGACCAATTACAAATGGACAGAGAAAAAAGAGTACCTTAGTAAATACTGAAATTACTAAGAAAACTCCTGAAAAAAGTCTAGTAGTTAGTCTAAAGAAAAATGGTGGTCGTAACAATCAAGGAAAAATTACTGTAAGACATCAAGGTGGAGGAGCAAAAAGAAAATACAGAATTATCGATTTCAAGAGAAACAAACATGATATTCCTGGAACCGTAGCTGCGATTGAATACGATCCAAACAGAACTGCAAATATTGCATTAATTAATTATAACGATGGTGAAAAGAGATATATCATCGCTCCAAAAGGTTTAACAGTAGGAAGTAAAATTGAGAGTGGGGAAAATGCGGATATTAAAGTTGGTAATGCATTACCAATTATGAATATTCCAGTAGGAACCATGATCCATAACATTGAGCTTCGCCCAGGAAAAGGTGGAGAACTAGCAAGAAGTGCTGGAGCATCTGCTCAAATCCTTGGACGTGAAGGAAATTATGTAATGGTAAGATTATCCAGTGGTGAACAAAGATTAATTCTTGGAACATGTTACGCAACCATCGGTGCTGTAGGAAACGAAGATCAAGAATTAGTAAGATTAGGGAAAGCAGGACGTAAACGTCACATGGGAATTCGCCCAACGGTACGTGGATCTGTTATGAACCCTAACGATCACCCACATGGTGGTGGTGAAGGACGTGCACCAATCGGTCGTAAAGGTCCAGTTACTCCTTGGGGTAAACCAGCGCTTGGATATAAAACTAGAAAGAAGAAAACGTCTGATAAATTTATCGTTCGTCGTCGTAATAGTAAATAGGAAAGGATTGAGTGATTTATGGCAAGAAGTTTAAAGAAAAAGCCTTACGTATTCGAAAGATTACTTGCTAAGGTAGAAAGATTAAATGAATCTGGGAAAAAAGAAGTCATTAAAACATGGTCACGTCGTTCAACTATCTATCCTGCATTTATTGGACATACATTCGCAGTACATAACGGAAAAGAATTTATTCCAGTTTATGTAACTGAAGATATGGTAGGACACAAACTCGGAGAATTTTCACAAACTCGTAAGTTTGGTGGACACGGCGATAACAAGAAATAGTGACTAGGAGGAGAAGAATATGGAAGCAAGAGCAATCGCAAAAACTCTTAGAGTATCACCTATTAAAGCTCGTTTAGTAGTAGATTTAATTCGTGGTAAAGATGTTAACGATGCATTAGTAATATTAAGTAATATGAACAAAAAATCTGCTCGTCTTACAAAGAAAGTTCTAGAGTCAGCCACTGCTAATGCAGTAAACAATGGTGGAGCAAAACAAGAAGAACTTTTTGTAAAAGAAGCAAGAGTAGATGCTGGTCCAGTATTAAAACGTCACATGTTTGATTCACGTAGTCATATTGGACATAAAGATAAAAGAACAAGTCACATCGTAATTGTTGTGGCTACTAGATAACTGGAGGAGGTTAAATCATGGGTCAAAAGGTGAATCCAAATGGACTTAGACTTGGAATAAACAAAGATTGGGACTCAAAATGGTATGCGAATAAAAAAGATTATTCAAGATTATTAAATAATGATATCAAAATTCGTGAATATTTTGAAAAAAATCTAAAAGATGCAGCAGTGGCTAAGGTACAAGTTGAAAGAAATTCTAAGAGAACAGAAATCATTGTTCACACTGCAAAACCTGGTGTAATTATCGGACGTGGTGGTGAGGCAATCGAAAAATTAAAGAAAGAAATTTCAAAATTAGTAGACGAAGAAATTCAAATTTCAATCGTAGATATCAAAAAACCTGATATCAATGCACAAATCGTTGCGGATTCAATCGCAAATCAAATAACAAATCGTGCATCATTCAGAATGGCACAAAAAAGAGCGATTCGTAATGCAATGAAAACAGGGGCTAAGGGTATTAAAACATTAGTATCTGGACGTCTTGGTGGAGCAGATATGGCTCGTAGCGAAGGATATACAGAAGGAACAATTCCTCTACATACTTTAAGAGCAGATATCGATTATGCAACGAGTGAAGCTGATACAACATTTGGAAAAATTGGTGTAAAAGTATGGATTTATAAAGGAGAAATTCTTCCATCAAAAAAGGCTAAAGGAGGTAATTAATTATGTTAATCCCATCAAGAACAAAATATCGTCGTGTTCATAGATTACCTTACGAAGGTCATGCAAAAGGAAATACAAAACTAGACAAAGGTGACTATGGTCTAATGGCAAAGGAAGGGGCTTGGATTACATCCAATCAAATAGAAGCAGCCCGTGTTGCTATGACACGTTACATGAAACGTGGTGGAAAAGTATGGATTAATATTTTCCCACATATGCCTATAACAAAAAAACCAATCGGTACTCGTCAAGGTAAAGGTAAAGGTAATGTTGAGGCTTGGGTAGCTGTTGTAAAAGAAGGAAAAATCATGTTTGAAATCAAAGGAGTAGATGAAGCTACTGCCCGTGAAGCATTGAGACTTGCTTCTCACAAACTACCTATTAAGACAAAATTTGTTATGAGAGAAAATGGTGGTGACAAAAATGAAGGTTAAGGAAATAAGAGAACTAACCACTGAAGAAATTGTTGCAAAAATCAAGGAATGTAAAGAAGAATTATTCAACTTAAAATTCCAACAGGCAACAGGAAATTTAGAAAAACCTTCAAGAATCAGAGATTTACGTCATACCGTAGCACGTTTAAAAACAGTACTACGTGAACGTGAGTTAGAAGAAAAGTAAGGAGGGTTTCATAGATGGAAAAAGTAAGAAAAGAATTCGTTGGGACAGTCGTTAGTGCTTGTAACAACAAAACAATTACTGTAAAAGTAGAAACTTATAAAAAACATCCAAAATATGGAAAAAGAGTGAGAAGCTCAAAGAAATATGCAGCTCACGATGAAACAAATAAAGCTAAAGTAGGAGATACTGTTAGAATTGTTGAAACAAAACCAATTTCTAAAACAAAACATTTCTATTTAGCAGAAATCGTAAAAGAAGCAGTTATTCTATAACTCTTAGGTGAAGGAGGATATAATTTATGTTACAACAAGAAAGCCGTTTAAAGGTTGCTGACAATTCTGGTGCAAAAGAATTATTAGTCATTCGTGTATTAGGTGGAAGCAAAAGAAAAACAGGAAATATCGGTGACATAGTTGTTGGTACAGTAAAAAATGCCACACCTAATGGAACTGTAGCAAAAGGAAAAGTTGTAAAGGCTGTTATCGTAAGAAGCAAACGTGGTGTTCGTCGTGATGACGGAAGCTACATTAAATTCGATGATAATGCTTGCGTAATCATTAAAGAAGACAAGAGTCCAGTTGGAACTCGTATATTTGGACCAGTAGCTCGTGAATTACGTGATAAAGATTTCATGAAAATAGTATCTTTAGCGAAAGAAGTGCTATAAAGGAGGATATTATGAAACTTAAAGTTGGAGACAAAGTAAGAGTAATAGCCGGATCTAGTAAAGGAAAAGAAGGAAAAATCACAAAGACACTTAGAAAAGAAGACAGAGTCATCGTTGAGGGTGTAAATATTGTGAAAAAGCATAAAAAAGGTAATGGTCAAGAAACTGGTGGAATTTTAGAAGTAGAAGCACCAATCCATGTATCAAATGTTATGTTGATTGATCCAAAAACAAAAAAACCAACTAGAATTGGTTATAAACTTGATGAAAAAACAAACAAAAAAGAAAGAATTTCAAAAAAATCAAATGAGAAAATTGATTAGTTGGAAGGAGGGTAATGTATGAACCGCCTAAAAGAAAAATATCTAAATGAAATAGTTCCAAGTTTACAAAAGAAACATAACTATAAGTCAGTTATGCAAGTACCAAAGTTAGAGAAAGTAGTCATCAATATTGGTGTTGGTGATGCTACAAGTAACTCAAAATTAATAGAAGCCGCTGTGAAAGATTTAGAGTTAATCTCTGGACAACACCCAGTAATTACAAAAGCTCGTAAATCAATCGCCGGATTTAAAGTAAGAGAAGGACAAGCGATTGGATGTAAGGTAACATTACGTGGAGAGAATATGTATAACTTCATCGATAAATTAATTTCAATTGCGTTACCACGTGTTCGTGATTTCCGTGGAGTTTCTCCAAAGGCATTTGATGGACGTGGAAATTACACAATGGGAATTAAGGAACAATTAATTTTCTCTGAAATTGATTATGATAATGTTGTAAAAGTGCGCGGTATGGATATCGTATTCGTTACAACTGCAAAGTCAAACGAAGAAGCACTTGACTTATTAAGTGAACTTGGAATTCCTTTTAGAAAGTAATTGGAGGATATTATGGCAAAAAAAAGTATAAAAATAAAAGCTAGTCGTAAACAAAAATTCAAAGTACGTGAATACACTCGTTGTGAAAGATGTGGAAGACCTCATGCTGTTATGAGTAAATTCGGAATCTGTCGTATTTGTTTTAGAGAATTAGCAAATAAAGGACAAATACCAGGCGTTAAAAAATCAAGCTGGTAAAGGAAGGAGGAAAGCGAAAATGGCTGTAGTAACAGATACAATCGCAGATATGCTTACGAGAATTCGTAATGCTAATAGTATGCGTTATACGGAAGTAAAAGTACCTGCTTCTAAACTAAAATTAGAACTTGCTAGAATTTTAAAAGAAGAAGGATTTATCAAGAACTATAAAGTAGTAGATGAAAATGTTCAAGGAATGATTTATCTAACACTAAAATATGGAGAAAATAAAGAAAGAGTAATTACAGGACTTAAAAGAATTTCAAAACCTGGATTACGTGTTTATGCTAAAGCATCTGAAGTTCCTAAAGTATTAAATGGTTTAGGAATTGCCATTATTTCTACATCAAAAGGAATCATGACAGATAAAGAAGCACGTAAACAAAACTTAGGTGGAGAAGTTTTAGCCTATATTTGGTAATCACAAAAATAAGGAGGTGTCATGAATGAGCCGTATTGGAAACAGAAAGCTTGTAGTACCTGAAGGCGTAGAAATCACAGTAGAAAATAATCAAGTAACTGTGAAGGGACCTAAAGGAGAATTATCATTAGAAATTAAAGAAAATATTACTGTTCAAGTAGAAGACAATACTGTAGTAGTCACAAGAGCAAATGACGAAAAAGCAACAAGAGCGATGCATGGAACTACAAATGCAAACATCCATAATATGATTGAGGGTGTTACAAATGGTTTCAAAAAGGACTTAGAAATTATTGGTGTTGGTTATCGTTTCGCAATGAAAGGAAATCAACTAGTAATTAATGCTGGATATTCTCATCCAGTAGAATTAGAAATCCCAACTGGTCTTTCAGTAGATGTTACATCAAATACCGAAATTACAGTAAAAGGAATTAGTAAAGAAAAAGTTGGAGAATTTGCAGCAAACATTCGTAAAGTAAGAAAGCCAGAGCCTTACAAAGGAAAAGGTATTCGTTACAAAGACGAACATGTACAACGTAAGGAAGGTAAGAAAGCTGCTTAATAATAAGTAGAAGGGAGAAGTTACTTATGATAAATAAAGTATCTCGCAATGAAATGCGTAAGATTAGACATGAAAGAGTAAGAAGTAAAATCTTTGGTACTCCTGTAGTTCCAAGACTTTGCGTATATAGATCAAGTAAGAATATCAGTGCGCAAATCATAGATGATGAGAATGGTATTACTTTAGCAAGTGCTTCCTCATTAACTTTAAAGCTTAAAAATGGTGGAAACAAAGAAGCTGCTAGTAAAGTTGGTGAAGCAATTGCCGAAGCTTGTAAAAAAGCTGGAATCACAAAAGTAGTATTTGATAGAGGTGGTTACCTTTATCATGGACGTGTAGAAGCACTAGCTGAATCTGCACGTAGCAAAGGATTAGAATTCTAATAGGAGGGTATTTATGCAAAATAGAAATAATGACCCAAAACAAAAGGAAAAAGAGTTAGAAGAATTAGTAATTGAAGTAAAATCTGTTGTTAAGGTTAACAAAGGTGGACGTCAAAGAAGATTCTCAGCTTGCGTTGTTGTTGGGGATAGAAAAGGTCGTGTAGGATTAGGTATTGGTAAAGCAAACGAAGTACCTGATGCAATCAAAAAAGCGATTCAAGCTGCAAATAAAAATCTAGTTAGAATCTCTTTAGTTGACGGAAGAACAATTCAACATGAAGTGCTTGGTGTTCAAGGAGCTGCCAAAGTGTTCCTAAAACCTGCCAGTGCTGGTACTGGTGTCATTGCTGGAGGTGCAGTTCGTGCAGTTTTAGAACTTGCAGGAGTTCGTGATATTTTATCTAAATCGCTTGGAAGTCGTACAAAATTAAATATGGCGACAGCTACCATTAATGCATTAAAATCAGTAAAATCTGTAAGTGAAGTTGCAAAATTAAGAGGAAAAACAGAAGAGGAGATTTTAGGATAATGAAGTTAAATGAATTAAAAGCAAGTGAAGGATCACGGCATAAAAAGAAAAGATTAGGTCAAGGACCAGGTAGCGGTTTAGGAAAAACAAGTGGAAAAGGACAAAAAGGACAAAAAGCTCGCAGTGGTGGAGGAAAAGGTGCTGTATTTGAAGGTGGACAATTACCATTATATAGACGTTTACCAAAACGCGGGTTTACCAATGCAAGATTTAAAGTTGAATATGCAGTAGTCAATTTAGATGATTTCAATAGATTTGAAGATGGTACAGTTGTAACACCTGCTTTATTAAAAGAGACTGGTTTAGTAAAGAAAAGTTATGATGGAATTAAAGTACTTGGTAGTGGTACATTAGAAAGAAAAATTACCATTCAAGCAAATAAATTCTCAGCAAGTGCTATAGAAAAGATTGAAAAGTCAGGAAGTAAAGCCGAGGTGATCTAATATGTTTCATACTATGAAACAGATATTTGCACCGACGAATAAAGATTTAAGAAAAAGAATCGGTTTTACGTTGGTAGCATTAATGATCTTTGTGATTGGAACTTCAATTAGGGTTCCAGGAACAGCCGATATTACAGGGAACTTAGGTTTCTTAGAAATTATGGATGCAATGGGTGGAGGTTCCCTAAAAAGATTCTCAATCTTTGCATTAGGGGTTATGCCATATATTACAGCATCCATCATCATGCAATTATTACAATTAGATATTGTTCCATACTTTAGTGAATTATCGAAAGAGGGACCCGTTGGAAGACAAAAAATTAACCAAATTACTAGATATATGGGAATTATATTTGCCTTCATTGAAGGATTTGCATTTTCGTTTGCCTTTTTAGGAAAAAATGTAAGTGCGTTGGAGCATTTATATGTCGCAACCATTCTAACTGCAGGTACAGCATTTACTTTATGGTTAGGAGATCAAATTACGAAAAAGGGAATTGGAAATGGAATGTCTTTAATTATTATGGCTGGAATTATTGAAACACTCCCACAAATGTTTATTTCAGCATTTAAGGGTTTAATTACAGAATCGTTACTTTCAGAGCCAGTAGGAATTGCCCTTTTCGTAATATTTATTATTGTATATTTCTTAATTATTATTGGTGTAATTTGGGTACAGGAAGCGGATCGAAAGATTCCAATTCAATATGCAAATAAATCAACGAGTGCTTATGGAAGTGCACAAAGTTTCATGCCAATGAAAATTAATGCTGCAGGAGTAGTTCCAGTAATCTTTGCTTCAAGTTTTCTAGCAATCCCAGTTACGATTGCTCAGTTTACCAAAAATCAAGGATTTATCGACTTTTGTAATCAGTATTTATCTTATATGACTCCAGTAGGATTTTTGATTTATGTATTACTAATATTCTTCTTTGGATATTTCTATACATTTATTCAAATCAAACCAGAAGAGTTATCAAAAGATTTACAACAAGGTGGAGGTTATATTCCAGGAATTCGCCCAGGGAAAGACACTGAAAATTATATTTCAAAAGTAATTTCAAGACTAACAGTCGTAGGGTCTATTTTCCTAGTCATTATTGCAGGACTTCCAATTGCCTTTACTGCACTTGTAAATTTATCGAATAAGATTAATTTACCGAGTAACGTAACGATCGGTGGTACAGGGTTACTAATCGTCGTTGGGGTTGCATTAGAAACATATAAACAGCTTGAAGGAAGCTTAGTAACTAGAAGTTACAAAAAAAGTTATAGGAGAAAATAATTCATGAACATTATTTTACTAGCCCCACCTGCTGCAGGGAAGGGAACACAAGCTGAATTATTAGAAAATAAATACCATTTGAATCATATATCTACTGGTGAATTGCTAAGGAAATCTGCCAGTAGAGAGGATGATTATGGAAAAAAAATGAGAAGCCTTTTAGAAAGTGGCGAGTTAATTAGTGATGATATCATTTTCGAAGTTTTAAATAAACACTTAGAAACATGTGAGAATCAAAACTTACTGCTCGATGGGTTTCCAAGAAATATTTATCAAGCAGAACGACTAGAAGAAATGCTAAAAGAAAATAATGATAAAATAGATTTCGTATTCTTACTGGATGTTCCAAAAGAAACATTGAAAAAAAGAATAACAGGAAGAAGAATATGTGAAAAATGTGGTTCTGCCTACAATGTGAATATAGACTCTCTAAAGCCAAAAGTAGATTCTATTTGCGATCAGTGTCAAGGAAAGTTATATCAAAGAAATGATGATAATGAAAAATCATTTGAGGTTCGTTATCAAGAATATTTAGATAAAACAAGTGCACTGATTACTTACTATCAAAACAAACAGATTCTCTATCGTATCGAAAGTGATAAAGATAAGGAAGAAGTATTCCAAGAACTTTGCGAAAGAATAGAAAAAAGAGGAAGAAATGATAACGATAAAAAGTGAGAGAGAAATAGAATTAATGCGTATTGCGGGTAATATTGTATATAAAACCCATCAATACCTAAAGCCATATATAAAGGAAGGAATTACTACAAAGGAATTAGATGTCCTAGCAGAAAAATTCATCCTAAGTCAGGATGCAACCCCTTCTTTTAAAGGTTACGGTGGTTTTCCGGGGACGATTTGTACGAGTATTAATAATCAAGTAGTTCACGGAATTCCAGGGAAAAGAAAATTAAAAAATGGTGATATCATAAAATTAGATATCGGTGCTTGTTATAAAGGATTCCATGGAGATTCTGCTTGGACTTATGCCGTTGGAGAAATTAGTGATGAGAAAAAATATCTGATGGAGCATACAGAAAAAGCACTCTATGAAGGAATTAAGCAAGTAAAACCAGGAAATAGAATTGGTGATATTGGAGAGGCAGTCGAAACATATGCGAAAGAACATCATTTAGGAGTTGTGAAAGAACTAGTAGGACATGGGGTCGGAACTAGTGTTCACGAAGATCCAGAAGTTCCAAACTATGGGAAAAAAGGAACTGGACCACTTCTAAAAGAAGGAATGGTCATTGCGATTGAACCTATGTTAAATTTAGGAACAGCAGATGTTTATATCCTAGATGATGATTGGACCATCGAAACAGACGATGGTAGCCCATCTGCACACTACGAACATACCGTAGCTGTAACCGAAGATGGATATAAAATTTTGACGGGAGAGTGAAAAAATGGCAAAAGATGATATTATTGAAATGGAAGGTAAAGTATTAGAAATAATACCAGGTGGACATTTCAAGGTTCAACTTGATAATGGTCACATTGTAGAAGATGCTCATCCTTCTGGTAAAATTCGGCAAAACTACATTCGTATTTTACCAGGAGATACTGTAGTATTAGAAATGTCGCCTTATGATTTAAAAAAAGGGCGTATAACCTATAGAAAGGGTTAGGAGGATAGTTATGAAAGTAAAACCATCAGTAAAACCAATGTGTGCAAAGTGTCAGATTATTAGACGTAAAGGAAAAGTAAGAGTCGTTTGCTCAAATCCAAAGCACAAACAAAAACAAGGATAATTTATAGGAGGTGTATTTATGGCACGTATTAAAGGAATTGATATCCCTAATGACAAACATATTTCCATTGCATTAACGTATATTTATGGTATTGGAAGAAGACTAGCATTAACGATTTGTAAGGATGCAAAAGTAGAACCTAGTAAAAAGGCTAAGGACTTAGATAACGACGAATTAGCAAGAATTCGTGATGAGGTATCTAAATACTTAACAGAAGGTGACTTACGTCGTGAAGTTAGTATGAATATCAAAACCAAAATGGAAATTAATTCATATGAAGGAATTCGTCATAAAAGAGGGTTACCAGTAAGAGGACAAAGAACTTCTAGAAATGCTCGTACTCGTAAAGGTAAACCAAAAACAATCGCAAATAAAAAGAAATAAAAAAAGTTAGGAGGTCAGACTTATGGCATATAAAACAAGAAAAAGAAAAGTCAAAAAGAATGTACCAGAAGGTGTTGCTCATATTCATTCAACATTTAACAACACAATCGTAACCATCAGTGATAAAGATGGAAATACCATCAGTTGGTCATGTAGTGGAGCTATCGGATTTAAAGGTAGCAAGAAGTCTACACCATATGCTGCTGGTATGGCTGCAGAAGCTGCAGGAAAAGCTGCTTACGACATGGGAATGCGTAAAGTAGAAGTATTAGTTAAAGGTATGGGTCCAGGACGTGAAACAGCAATTCGTTCTTTACAAACTGCAGGTCTTGAAGTTACAGCAATTTCAGATGTAACACCAATTCCACACAATGGATGTCGTCCACCAAAACGCCCTCGTGGCTAATTAATAAAGGAGGAAAGTTTCATGTTACAATTTGAAAAACCAATTTTTAAAATCGTAGATTATATTGAAAGTAATTTTTTTGGAAAGTTTGAATTAGAACCCTTAGAAAGAGGCTTTGGTACTACTTTAGGAAATGCACTAAGAAGAGTTATGCTATCTTCTCTACCAGGAAGTGCAATTACGAGTGTAAGAATCGAAGGAGTATCTCATGAATTTCAAACAATTGACGGAGTGATTGAGGATGTTTCATTAATTATTCTAAATTTAAAAGACATCGTAATTAAAAACCATTCTGGAGAAAAGAAAGTAATTCGTATCAATGCAAATAAAGAAGGCCCAGTAACTGCTGGAGATATTGAAAAGGATGCAGATATTGAAATCTTGAATCCTGATAAAGTCATTGCTAATCTAGCAAAGGGTGGAAGCCTAGTAATGGAAATGACTGTGGATAATGGTAGAGGATATGTAAAGAGTGACGATAATAAGAAGTTGTTAACTGACAAGAAGGTTGGAACAATCGCAATTGACTCTTTATACTCTCCAATTGAACGTGTATCTTATGAAGTAGAACCTGCACGTGTTGGACAAGATGAAAGTTATGATAAATTAGTGCTTAGTGTATGGACCAATGGTTCTATTAAAGCAGAAGAAGCTGTCGCTTTAGCATCTCGTATCTTGATTGAGCATTTTGAAATTCTAACAGATTTAAGTAGCATTGCGGATGTCACAGGATTGATGATTGAAAAAACAGAAGATCCAAAAGTAAAAGCATTAGAAACAACCATCGAAGATTTAGATTTCTCAGTACGTGCTTATAACTGTTTAAAACGTGCTAGTATTCATAATTTACAAGATTTAGTAAATAAATCTGAATCAGAAATGATGAAAATCCGTAACTTAGGAAAGAAATCATTAAAAGAAGTATTAGACAAAGTAAGAGATTTAGGTTTAGTACTTAGAGATGAAGATTAATAGTAAGGAGGTTAATTATGGCATATAGAAAATTAGGTCGTGATAACAAACATAGAAGAAGTTTACTTGCAAATCAGGTAAAAGACATCATTATGTATGAAAAAATTACGACAACAGAAACAAGGGCAAAAGAAGTACGTAAATTTGTTGATAAAATGATTACTTATGGAAAAAATGGTAGCCTAGTATCTAGAAGAAAGGCCTTAGCCTTCCTTCAAAATGACACAGAAGCAGTAAAAAAAGTCTTTGATGACTTAGCAAAAAGATATGAAAACCGTAATGGTGGATATACAAGAATTTTAAAGATGACTGAAAGACGTGGAGATGGCGCACTAATGGTTATCTTAGAATTAGTAAAATAAGGTAGAAGAAAACTACCTTTTTTTGTTTATAAAGAATTTTCTCTGTTACATAAAAAATTATGACAATAGATTTAGAAAATTTTTGAAAAATTCTTTTTACAAAAAAACTATGTTCTGGTATAATAAATAACCAGTAAAGGATGTGAACGTATGCAAAAGTTACATGATGAATTCAACAGAAAAATAGCAAACTCTATAGTAGAGTTAATTCAAAATAATCAAAAGGACATGATAGGTGTTTATATGGTTCCATTTTCCTTTGGGGATTGTCATAAATTACAAGTGACATTTGTAGGAAATAAGGAAATGAATGTATCAGAAATACTAGATGGCAAAACAAGTGGAGTTCAGATTTATGTAAATAGTAATACTTGGGATATGTATCAGAAAGAAAAAGAATTGGATGATTCTTTTTATACAGGGAACTACTTGCAAGTAAGAGATTTAAAAAATGCAGAGATTATCTATGACCCACAAGGACTTCTAGCATCTAAAAAGGAAGAACTGAGAAAGAAACCGGGAACTGTTACTTATTACAATTTATCTACATTCTTTCAAGGCGTAATTAAATTATCGAAAGAACAACTCCAAGGAATTTTGAAAGTTGAAATAGTAGAAAAGGAAGAAAAGTCTCCTATAGATACAAATGACTCATCAAAAAGCAAACAAAAAAGAAAGTCTAGACGAAGAAAAAAACAATACATGTAAATAGTGATTACATAAATCAATAAATTGTTCAAAATAATAGTATATTAATACACTAATTAGAATTAAAAACAAAATTAAATAAGAAAACTTCTCAGTAGAATTTTCTACATGATATAATAAATGCAGGTGATCAATATGAAAGCACTTATTACAGGTGCCTCCTCTGGGATTGGATTAGAAGTTGCCCGTTATTTAGACGAGTTAGATTATCAACTAATCCTAGTTTCTAGAAATAAGGATAAATTAGAAGGGTTTGCATCAACACTCAATCATAAGCCCAAAATAATTGTGATGGACTTATTAACAGAATCAAATGTAAAATCACTTTACGTATTAACAAAAAATGAAGATATTGATATCTTAGTAAATAATGCTGGATTTGGAGATTTTGGAACCTTTACTGAAACAGAACTTTCCAAAGAACTGTCTATGATAGAATTAAATATCAAAGCGGTTCACATATTAACAAAGATGTTTTTAAGGGAGATGACCAAAAAGAATAGTGGTTATATTTTAAATGTCGCATCAAGTGCCGCTTTTCAACCTGGACCATTAATGGCGACTTATTACAGTACAAAAGCATATGTTTTGCATTTAACAGAAGCAATTTGGTATGAGTTAAAGAAACAAAAATCCAAAGTCCATATTTCATGTCTATGTCCTGGACCAGTAGATACCAATTTTAATAATGTCGCAGGGGTAAAATTTTCAGTAAAACCGCTATCTGCTGAAAAAGTAGCACACTATGCTGTTGATAAAATGTTTAAAAAGAAACTAGTAATTATCCCAGGATTTAAAATGAAATGTGCAAAATTTTTTGGAAGATTTTTATCAGATAAAAAACTAATGTCAATTACATATAAAATTCAAAAGAAGAAAAAGGGAACAAGGTAATTTTTTGTTTCTTTTTTTAACAATCTATGTTATAATATAGCCGTTTGAAAGGAAGGAAATGGATGAGTAGATATAATAATAATGATAAAGATTATTTTTTGGAAGACAAAATAGCAGGATGTATAGGGGCATTTGTATTATTAGGAGTTTTTTTATAGTTGTTCAACATCAAGTGAAAGAGAATTATCAACAGATATTGTGGATAATGCAAACAATTATTATTTTGATGAAGAAACAGGAGAATATAAGGATGCTTGGACAGGAGAAACATTATTAGAAGATACATTCCAAGATAATCCATATAGAATAAATTACATGAATGAATATACAGTAGATGATTCAAAATATCGTGATATAGAATATGAACCATTTACACATAGCTTATATGTAAAAACAAAAGGAACGATAGCTTTTGATCAATTGATTTCAGTCGATGCGCCTGAGGGATACCAAGTAGATTATTGTATCCCAATGGAGAACTCAAATGGTCAATATGGAAGTATCTATGGATATATCATTTTAAAATTTACAAACACAGAAACAGTCCTAGTACGAGAGTATTATGACACAGAAACAGGAAAATATATAAATACTAATTTTGGAACTGTAGTAGAAAAAGAAAAACAAAAAATAATAGAACCATAAAAAGAATACTTAGAAAAATAAAAACGAAGAATAATTTAATTTTTATCTAGAAGTAAAATCAATTTATATTGTATTTTTTTAAATTTCAAGTATAATAATAAACTACAATGAGGTGGACTATGGAAAAAGCACTAGAAATAAACAATTTACAATTTAGTTATCCAAACAAAGAAGTCTTCCGTAATCTTTCCATGACCATTGAAGAAGGGAAATTCACAACCATTGTTGGAAATAATCAAAGTGGAAAGACAACACTCATTAAATTGATGTGTGGACTTCTAGATGGGCAAAAGTCCATTGTCGCAGGGTATGCATATGTAAATAATCAAAGAATTCATGATAATTCTCGTTTTTTTGGTGTTGTTTTTTCAGACATAGAGGGAAAATTCCTTTTTTCAAATGTCTATAAAGAAATGGCTTTCCCACTAGAAAATCTAAATATAGAAGTAGAAAAGATTGAAAGCAAAATTATTAATATCGCAAAAGAGTTTGGAATTACAGAAATGCTTGATAAAAAGATTGAAGATTTAACTACGTCTGAAAAACAAGAATTATTAATTGCTATTTCTCTATTACATGATCCTAAACTGCTAATTTTAGATAATGCCTTTTCCATGATGAATAAAAAATCTAAAGAAAAAATATTAAAAATTTTAAAAAATAGGATAGAAAAAGATCATCTAACAGTAGTCCTAACAACGATGAACTTAGAAGAAATTATGGATTCTGATTATACTTATGTATTAAACGATGGAAATATTGTAATGGAAGGAACACCACTTCAAGTTCTAAAAGAAGAAAAACTCTTAAATCAGTTTGGCTTAGAACTTCCATTTATGGTAGATTTATCCTTAAAACTAGAATTCTATGAATTAATAGAAGGTGTTATAACGGATATGGATAGGATGGTGAATACTCTATGGAAATAATCCTTAAAAATGTAGGGTATCACTATAAAAATAAGAAATACTTAGATAAAATTAACCTACATATCAAACAAAATAGAATTACGGGAATTACTGGAGAAAATAAAACTCTTTTAGCCGAATTAATCGATGCTTTAACATTTTCAAGTTATGGTGAGATTAAGGTTGGAGGACAGCTCATTAATCAAAAAAACTTAATTGAAGTTAGAAGAAATGTGTGTATGATTCATCAAAAACCAATGAACCAGTTTTTTACAACGACTGTAAAAGATGAAATGGAATTTCTAATTGGAAGACTAGATTACAAAAATAAAAATATTCATAAAAAAATGAGAGATTCTTTAGTAATTGTTGGATTAAATGACTCTTACTTAGAAAAGACAATTTATGAGTTATCTTCTGGAGAACAAAAATTAATTCAAGTTGCAATTAGTCTTTTATATAATCCAAAGGTAGTAATATTCGATGAACCATTTGTGGAATTAGACTATACCAATAAGAAAAAGATGATTCGCTTAATCAAACTTTTAAAAGAAAGATACCATAAAACGGTAATTGTTACTAGTAATGATAGTAATTTGCTTTATTCCTTGACAGATGATTTAGTCATATTAAAAGATACATGTGTTATTGCTGCAGATAAAACAGAAAAAATTTATAAGGATGTAGAATTCTTAGAATCCAATGAAATTGAAATTCCAGAAACGATTCTTTTTACCTACAAGGCGAGAAAAAGGAATGTAAAGTTGTCTTATCACAAGGATATTCGTGATTTAATAAAGGATGTGTATAAACATGTTTAAGGAAAATTCTATTGTTTATGACATGAATATTATCTGTAAGTTAATCTGTGCCTTGTTAATGTTAGTTACACTCATCTTTATTAAGATTCCAACAATCATAGTGTTTCTTGGTATTTTCTTTTTAGGAATTGGCTTAGAATTTAGAAAAATTACAGTTTTAAATATGGTTGGGGTTTTAATCGCTATCTTATCTACGTTTTATCCTTCCCTTCTTTGGGTCACAAAACTTCTCATTTATTTAAGTTATTTATGCTTATTCAAGAAAATTACAAAAGCATCTGAATTTAGATATTTATTAGAAGTGACACTCTATAAATTTCAGAGTAAAAAGATAACATTTCGAATTCTTTACTGTATTTATTTTTTTAAACAACTGCGAAAAAATATAAAAATTCTAGATCGATTGAGAGATGAATATGGAATGGCAAGGGACTTCTTTTATACGAGGTTCTCATTAAAAAAATCATGGAAGAAAACAAAATATGAGATGAAAGAACTCATCATCATGAATGATTTAAGGTTTTATAATTATTCAAACAAAAGAACCTATACAGAAAAACCTCGATGGGAACGATGGGATATAAAATATTTATTTTTTCATATAGTACTATCTACTCTATTGTTTATTTTTGGGAGGTAAAAAATGCCTAGATATAAAATCACATTTTCTTATGATGGAAGTAATTTTCGCGGATATCAAATTCAGCCAAAACTTAGAACGATTCAGGGTGAATTAGAAAGTGCTGTTAGCTATTTAAACAGACAGACAAAAACTCAGGTTCAATCATCGGGAAGAACTGATGGGAGTGTTCATGCCATAGGACAGGTTGCACATTTTGATTTAAGTATTGAAATTCCTGAATACAAAATAAAAGAGGGATTAAATACACTTTTACCGAATGATATTCATATTATTAAAGTAGAAAAAGTAAGGGAAGAGTTTCATGCTAGATTTTCATCAAAAAAGAAAGAATATATTTATAAAATCAATTTAGGAGAATATAACCCTACAATGAGAAATTATATTTATCAATATGGAAAAGAATTAGAAATAGAGAAGATGAAAGAAGCTATTAAATATTTTGAAGGAACACATGATTTTACATCTTTTATCTCAAGTGAAGACTTAAGAGAAGATAAAGTAAGAACTATCTATAAGACGTCCATTATGAAAAACAAGAATATTCTTACAATTTCATTTCAAGCAGATGGATTTATGAAATATCAAGTAAGAAATATGGTTGGAATATTGATAGAAATTGGAAATGGAAAAAAGGAAATACAGGATATAGAAAAAATAATGAAGCGATGTGACAGGCAGGTATCCATCAAACTAGCACCTCCAGAAGGTCTTTATTTAAGAAAGGTATGGTACTAATGAATGAAGTATATAAAAAATTAGAAGACTTAAATGAGAAAATTTGGTATATATATAATTATCACTTTAATCAGATTATGTATATGAAAAAATTGTTAGAACAAGGACTAGAAACAATTTTTACTATAAAAAGTCATCCAGAAGTAGGAAAAGATGAATTAGAAATCATGATTGCATTTAGTGAGTCAATCATCCAGATGTCAAAAGATGCATCATGGCAAAAATACGATGAGAAAAATAGGCAAACGATTTATCAATTACAAGAAAAAATGGAACAGGAAGTAGCATCCATGAAAGAAATGGATCAAATGAATGTTACTTACACAAATTTAAATGAGTGGATACAGTCATTACACGTTTGTAGATATAGGAAACAAGCACGAACCGATAAAATCTGGGGTCTAGGAGTAAGCCCTTATCAAACAAGTTATGAATTATATGTAGATTTAAGAAATGCAATTATGAATAAGAAAATGGGAATAGAAGAGAAAATTTATATTGGAAAAATTATAGAAAAGTTGGATTCCGAAAGAGGAAAATTATCCGAAGAAGCTAAAATCGAAGTTGCAGATTACGAATTATCTTGTTTAATTAAAATGATGCGTAATCACCCTGATTTTAATTATAAGTTGATGAAAACATCACTACATGTTAGGATAGATGACTTGAATAGATTTGCAGAAAGAAAAATGGAATTTGGTAAGAGAAAAGTATTGGAGCATAAATTAAGAATGCTTACTAGAAATGAAGAAAACGATTAATTAGAATTTTTTTACAAGGAGAAACAAAATGACAATTGAAGAAAAGCAAGAACAATTGATTGAAGACATACTATATCTTATGGGTAGCTATACCTATTCTCCTACATGGAATGACAATATTCAAGGATTAAATTTTGGAATTGAAGTAGTGGATGATACATTAGAAGAATTGAATCATTCTATGGTAGATGAGAGTCAAATGGATACTCATAAAATTTATGTGACAAAGGTACTAATTGAGGAACTATTACATGTGGCAGGAAAAACGGAACTACCAGATAGTAATCATCGTTATAAAGCAAGAAAAGTCTATAAGTTATCATGCCTATTAAGAAAAAAATTAGAGAGTTTTCCGAATATAGTAGTAGAAGAAGAAAAACCTATCTCTCTGGATGGACTTGTAAAGTCCCTACAAATATACAAATTACAATCTAAAAAAATATCAGAAGAATTTTATGAAACAGGGCAAGACGTATTTTATAGTATGAGAAAAATTATTCTACAAAAAGATCCATCATTCTATCAGCGATTCTATGTCGGAAAAGTGGCTAAAATTTTAAAAGATGGAAATGAAGAAGGGCAAAATTTTCTTTCTGAAGATTTTGAATTAGAGAAATTAGTAGGCTTTATTACAAATTCGCCAGAGTTTTATGTTCGCCGTAGAAATGATTGGAATATTCAAAAAGCAATTATCAATGAACGAATCGAAAAGGGGTTTTACGAAAGTGATTTAAAAGTATTAATAAAAAGTAAGGAACGTCTGATAAAGAGACCTTGCCAGAGTAATTTGGAAGGACTAGTAAAAAAATGATGAAAACGGTGGATTTTAATTGACTTTGACACCTTTTTATAATATAATTTTAATCGGTACATTTTATATATTCCAAATTCGAATTTTATGTCCTGGGAAAACATAAGATTGGAAGGGAAAAAAGTAAAAGGAGAATATATATGACAAGTTTTATGCAAAAAAAAGAAACAGTTGATCGTAAATGGTATGTAATTGATGCTAAGGATCAACCATTAGGAAGAGTTGCTTCAAAAGCTGCTCACATGTTAAGAGGAAAACATAAACCTACTTACACACCACATATTGACTGTGGAGATTATATCATCATTGTAAATGCAAAAGAAGCTAAGCTGACTGGAAACAAATTAGACAAGAAAATGTATTACAATCACTCTATGTATCCAGGTGGACTTAGAGAAAGAACTGCTCGTGAAATGAAAGAAAATTATCCAATTGAAATGATGGAAAGAGCTGTAAAAGGAATGCTTCCACATAACAGATTGGGACGTCAAATGTATAAGAAATTATTTGTATACGAAGGAGAAACTCATCCACATATGGCACAAAAGCCTACTGTGATTGAGCTTTAATAGGAGGATTACGAAATGGCAGAAAAGAAAGTTTATACTGGTACTGGTAGAAGAAAAACTAGTGTAGCCAGAGTAAAATTAATTCCTGGAAAAGGAAAAATTACAATTAATGGTAGAGATGTTCGTGATTACTTACCTTATGAAACTTTAATCATGGATTTAGAACAACCATTAGTATTAACTAATACAAAAGATATGTTTGATGTCGTAGTAAATGTTCAAGGTGGTGGATTCTCAGGACAAACTGGAGCTATCCGTCATGGAATTACAAGAGCCTTATTACAATATGATAGTACAACTTCTAGTGACTCTGAAAATAGTTACAGAAAAATATTAAAACCAGCTGGATTCATCACTCGTGATGCTCGTAAGAAAGAGCGTAAGAAGCCAGGATTGAAGAAAGCACGTCGTGCACCTCAGTTCTCAAAACGTTAAAATATTGGAGACTCAAACCTCGTAAACTTAAATGTTTATGGGGTTTTCTTTTATTTAAAAGTGTCATCGAACACTGCTAGATTTAGATAATAGGAATGTATAAATTTTATAAAAGGGAATATAATATTAATATATATAATAAATATAATATATCATATGAAAATCATATTGACATATAATATTTTAATGATATAATAACTATATAAGAAAAGAGGTGCATATCCATGGGATCATTAACCAGTGCCATTAGTGTTCAAGTTGATACTCATGATAAAGAAGTTGCAAATGGAATTCTTAAAAATTTAGGGTTAAACATGAGCACTTTTGTGAATATGGCTATAAAGCAATTAATAAATAAAGATGGTATACCATTTGAAGTTAGCAATCCTAGACCAAGTAAAGAACTTTTAGAAGCCTTACAAGAAGGCGAGAATATATTAAACGGTAAAATACAAGCAACAGGTTACCATAATGTTAGAAAAATGTTTGAGGATATTATAGATGAAGATTAATGCCAGAGAATCTTTATACGAAGTAAAAACTACCTCTAGGTTTAACAAAGGTTTAAAGAAGATTATTAAACAAAACAAAGACATAGAAAAGTTAATAAAAATTGTAGAAAAACTTGCTAATAATCAAGAACTTGATTCAAAATATAAAAATCATAAACTGATGAATGATAAAAACTTTAAGGATTGTAATGAGTGTCATATTGAGCCTGATTGGTTACTCATATATAAGATTGAAAATAATGAATTGATATTATTATTGATTGCAACAGGTAGTCATAGCGATTTATTTAATATGTAAGATAGAAGATTTATTTTAATTAAATATCTATCATAGACCTATCATAGACGGATTAGAAATAAAATTCATAAGAAGAAAGAAGTATATTAATGAGTAAAAAAAGTTATTATTTTATGTCAGCTAATTTTGAAACATGTGATTTTGAGCAACTGTTTTTAAAATACTCGAATCATGGAATTATAAGATGACAGAAGAACAATCACAATATAAAAAAAGATGATATTGTATTTATTTATTATTGCAATATGCCAGACAAAATTAGTAGAATTATGTTAAGAGGCGTAGTAACGAATCCAAGTCTAGAAAATGATACTGTTATGGAAATAAAAGTAGAAGGACTAAATTATAGTGTAGATATAAAAAACAATAATAAAATGAAGTTTTCAACCAATAATTTAAAGAACAAATACGGAGTAAAATGCTTTCAAGGTTGCTTTGAGTTAAATAAACAAGGAAATAAACATAATGAAAGTCAAAGAAAACTAATAGAAGATTTAAATAAGTTCCAATATACTAGTTTTGAAAATATTAAAAATAGATATTTTACTACCAATTGTTACTTTGAAAAGAAAAATGATTTATTAGAAAATGAATATCTAAATCATCCAACCTTTAAAAAGAATAATGGTCTATCTTATATGGAATGCCATCATTTTATATATCAAAGTATTATTTCAAAATATCCAGATGTGTTTGAGGAAGATGATTCATTAGTTTATAATGATTTAAATGAAGTGAATTTATGTAGTAATTGTCACAATAAAATACATTATGCAAATGATAAAGATAGAAAAATAATGATTGATATTATATTAAAAGAAAGAAATCGATATATAAAATTTCAAGAAATATGGAGCCAGTTGAAAGCAAGTAAATATTATGAAAAAGAGCAATATAGTTGTTTAGAAGATTTTATTTACTCGCTTTATAAAATTTCTTTAGAAAAGGAAAAATAAAGATGAATAGGAGAAAAAATTTATGTACACTGTTATAAAGGTTTTAATTTTAGTATGTTGTTTAGGCGGTATTTTATATCTAACGATGATGAATAGAAAATATAAAAATGATACTTCAGCATCAAAAAAAGAAATTATCGATTACTTTAAAGAACAAAAAGCAAATAGTGTAGAAAGTGGTATCAGAACAAAAGATTTACCAAAGGAGCTTGCGAAAAACCCATATCTTTTAATGATGGTAAAAGATCAAATCTTGCTATTTAAAAAAGGTAAGTACTTTTTAAACACTGAAAAAAAGTAGTTGAAGGTTATGATTCTAAGTATTAGTGAAAGAACTGACATTGTCGCATTTTATTTTCCATGGTTTTTAAACCGTTTAAAAGAAGGATATGTGGATGTAAGAAATCCTTTTTATCCAAAACAGGTAAGTAGAATTCTATTAGATAAAGACCATATTGATGCCATTATTTTTTGTACAAAAAATCCTCGTCCCTTACTAGAAAATATAAACAATATTCCATTTCCTTTTATTGTTCAAGTAACAATTACTCCTTATTTAAAAGAAATAGAACCTTTCGTTCCACCAAAGAAAGAGGTAATAGAAACGGTTAAAAAAATTTCTAAAATCATAGGAAAAGAAAGGGTGTATGTAAGATATGACCCCATTTTTCTAAGTGGAAGATATTCTGTTTCTTATCACGAGAAAATGTTTGAAAAATTGTGTAGGGAGTTAGAACACGATGTCAGTAGGGTAATTATTAGTTTCTTAGATATTAAAAAAAATGTGTTAAGAAATCGTAAAACTTTAAATCTACTTCCTTTTACAAGAGAAAATATCGAAGAAATTTCTGAAAAAATTGGACGTATTGCAGAAAAATATCATTTAGAAGTAAGTACATGTGCTGAGAAGATAGATTTATCTAAGTTGGGTATTCAAAGAAAAGGATGTACGACCGAAGAAGATATCCACAAAATTGTGGAAAAAAAAGTTCAGATGAAAAAGAATATGACAAGAGAAAACTGTAACTGTATTGATACCGTGGATTTAGGGTTTTATAATACTTGTAGTCACCTATGTAAGTATTGTTATGCAAACTATGATGAACCACAAGTGATAACAAACCGAAAACTTCATCACCTAACTTCTTCTTTATTAATTGGCGAATTAGAAGAAGATGATATTGTAAAGTTAAGAAAATCATAATAAAAAGTGATAGGAATGATTTATCCTAATCACTTTCTTTTTATTTGGCTGACTCTTTAATTCGTTTGATTCCTAGAGCCTGAAGACCTTTACTAGTTTCTAATAATTGAAATTCTACTAAGTCGCCTTCATGTAACGTTTTAAACCCATCCTCTAGAATATTAGAGTAATGGATAAAAATGTCTTGACCATAATATTGAAGAAATCCATATCCTTTGTTATTATCAAAGGACTTCACGTATCCTATCATTTTTACCACCTTTCTAACTCCTTTTTTGCTTAAGCCCTCTAATCATATCACAAACAAAATTTGAAAGTAATAGATAGGTTAAAAAGTGTTCAATTTTGTTGAGATTTGGAAAAATATGAAAAATCAATTATGAATTAATCTCTCTTTCAGTTCACTTTTCCTCTCACGGGATAATAGATTCGTTTTCTTTTCACCAAAACTGATTGTGGGACTCGTTAAATTTACAGATTTTATATTATAAAGATTTACAATACAACTTTGGTGTGTTTTAAAAAATCTTAAATCATGGTCTAGTGCCTTTTCTATTTGAAGAATACTTTTTTTGATTTTATAGGTATTTTGATTCGTAATAATGGACGTATAATTATCATTTAAATTTTTTTCAAAATACAAAATATCATGATAGGGTAAATGGAATAATTCTCCACCAGAGCGGAAAGAAAAAAAGTGATTCGTAGTAGAAATATTGTAAGCAATTTCTAGGGTCTCTTCTAATCTATTAGGAATATCTTCCTTTTTAGAAATAAAATCAAGTGCTAGCATTTTTCCCATAAAGATATCATTCCTTAAATCTTCACATGCTGAGATAATAATAATCTGGCTTTCCCAATCACCAGAACTACGGATTTCTCTCGCAAAATCATATCCACTTTTCCCAGGAACCTTTAAATCCAAAATATAAATCTTTCTACCTTCCAGTCCATTTAGCTTTCTTTCAGTGGATGGATTAAATCCAGAGATGTGAGTAATATGATACTCTTCTTTTTTCTTTCCAATAAACTGATGAATTACCTCATCATATAAGTCTCTCATCTTTTTATAATCTTCATAGATGATAAAATTAAGCATAAAATTCACTCCTACTATTTTTTAGACTATAAAATTCATTATAACATAGAAAGTAAAAATTAAAAGAAAAAGGAGTGATAAAGTGTTATATTTTGGTGAGATTTCGACAAAAAAAGACTACAATAATTTGTAATCTTTAAAAAGGACTCTATTTAATTTCAATGGATGTTTTTGTTTCGACTTCTTCTTTTCTAGGTACAGTAATTTTTAAAATACCGTCTTTAAATTCAGCATCAATATGATCCATCTGTACATCCCCTAAATAAAATTCTCTTTTATATTTTCCGTAAACACGTTCACGACGAATGTATTTCTTTTGTTCATCTCTTTCTTCTTGTTCTTTCTCAGCAGTAATCGTAAGGTAACCTTTATTACATTCTACTTGGATATCCTTTTTATCGAAGCCAGGAATATCCATTTCAATATGGTAGTTTCCATCCTTCTCATAAATGTCACATTTCATGTTACTCTCTTCTGGAACTGTTAAGAAATTATCAAAGAAGTCATCTAAATAATATTTTCTAGGGATTAAATTCATATCTCATCCTTCCTTTCTTAATACTGTTATACTCCAATTATTGGCACTTGTCAATTATAAGTGCTAAATTCGACAAAAATTTTCTGTAAAGTAGTAAATATAGTCTCTTTATCAGGAAAGAAACATAGGAATTCATTGTACTTTTTATAGGTCTGTGCTATGATAATAACCATTTAGAAATGGGGAGCATTATGCAATTTGCACTGTTATTAAATCGGATACTCAGATTACCTTTTGATAAAGCAAATGAACTAAGAGAAGAGTATCAAGAAAAAGTAGGATTTAAAAATTTTTATGAACAACAAAGAGTTTTTGATATATTAATAAATAAAGCAAATGTACAACACCAAGTGAAAGAAGAGGAATTTTTAGAGACATATATAAGTTTAGTATTTATGACCCAGGAGTATTCTATGTTTGGGGAGGCTGCCTTAGAAAGTATCAAAAATTATCCAATGATTCTGTGGATTGAGGCGATTGGAAAGCTAGAACCAGAACGTATCATGACGTTACTAAAAAACTATCATAAAAAATTACAACCGTCTTTAATTGAAACATGTATTATCAATTTATCAGAGGATATGCAAGTAGAAGCAATTATCAAGTATAGGAATCAGTTAGATCCAAATTCTGTTATGTTTTCTAATTTCTATTATTCCGTCGGTGAAAAAGCAAGAATCCAGTTGAAAGAATATTTTAAAGACAAAATAGGTGATGATATTTTACTAGAACTACAAGATCTAGAGGAAGATATAGTGTTTGAGAAGTTAGAAAGTGAACACGAAAGAATCATGAAATTATCAATCGATGATGTGATAGAGTTTATACTTTTAAAATCACAGAACTTAGATACTCTGAATAGATTTTTTAAACAATTTAGTGAAAAAATAAATGAGTGTTCTCCTTCTAAATTTCAACTTTTATTTACTAGATATAAATATCTAAGAAATAATAAAGGTTCCTATTTCGATAACGAAAAATCAAAAGAAAGATTCACAGATAGTGATTTATTTCAGCTATTTAAAGATAATTTTCATCAAATGGGGATAGAAGAAACTCTTTCACTATTTGATCATCAAACCTATCGCGAAAGAAATCAATTTACAGAGGATGTAATATTAGAGTTTTTAGATATTGCTTATTCTGGTAGTAATCTATCAAAGTATATGAATGATGAAACCCTATCGGAAACTATCACCAGATTTGTGAAACAGTGTAATTTAAAAGAGTACTCTATCGAAGAGTTTGAGCAGTTAGTTAAAAATATAAAAACGAACAGTAGAACAAAACTAATTTTTGACGATTATATTGAAGCAATTATCGCCTGTGGTAAATTATTAAGAAATAAAGCCATCAACAATCAGCATCCATTATTCCTAGAACTTAGAAGTAAATTTGAAAATGATTTATTAACCCGCTCCGAGAAAGATGGTACCTATTTGGAAAATATATCTTTGAGTGGTGTATTTTACCGACTAGCGAAAGGAAGTATCACATTTGACAAAGTCTATATGACAAAAACTTATAAGGGACTAATCTACTTATCTAAATGTGGAAACTTCATAGATAATGCTGACGATATCACCCAATTTTTAACGGATGAACAACTAGTAAAATTAAATATAACACCAGCACTTAGATGGAAAAACTTGATAGGTAGAACCAATACAAATGCGGACATTCTATCCCTTGTAGAAAGAATGGGGTTGCAACTATTATTGTTTTTTGGATATGATAAGGGGAAGTATTTATTAGAATCTAACATGCAAGGAAATCGAATGGAAAATTTATTTGATGGGTTACAATATGAAAATATTTCTATTGGAGCAAATGGAGAACCTATCATCAATCAAGAATTAATTGATTATCTTTTCGGTAAAGGAAAAATAAGAGAGAAAAAATCTGTAATCAATAAAATGATGAGAGGAGAAATTCCAGAGTTTGAAAAGTATTTTACAGAATTCTGTAATTCTTTTGAAGAAGTAAAAGAAACATGGAACGGTGTATTAAGTGTTGCAAGAATCGTAAAGCACTTTGAAGATATATGATTGCCAATAGAATTAAAACCGGATGAAGTAGGATTTAAACATGCTTTAGTAGAAATGAATACAACCAATCAAAAGTTGCTATCTGAAGCAGTAGAATTATGTAAAGATGCAAGAAATAGAGGATACTCATCAATTCCTAAAGTAGAGGGGGAACTAGGAGATTTTGTATATAAGATATTAGATTTGAGTGATCCAATGGCAGTTTGTGTAGGATACTTATCACACTGTTGTTTTACGGTTGGAGGCGTTTCCTATTCTGCACTAAAGCATTCCATGCAGTCGAAAAATGGAAGAACGTTTGTAGTTTATTATAAGGGACAATTTTTGACGCAAAGTTGGGTATGGAGGAATGGAGATGTGATTTGCTTTGATAGGGTAGAAGCAGGTAGCACTCGTCATGGAATGTATGAAGATGATATTAAATTAGTCGATGTATATAAGGAAGCAGCACGACAAATGTTATATAATTCACAAAAAGCGGAAGATGATATACAAAAAGTAAAAGTGGTGACGGTTGGAAAGTCTGATTATGTGTTTGAGAATCTAGAAATGGTAAAAATGGATACACCGAGACCATTAGAGGATAATGTATATGTTTATGATTCCAATATCCAATATGTATTAGCAGGTACAATGCCAGAAAATCCAAGATATGGTAGCGTTGGAGTAGAATACCTAGATCCTAGAAAAAAGGCAATTACCATAAATGATATTAGTAATACAAGTATAGATGCTTTAGATGAGATAACCCCGAATATCAATTCTTTAAAATATCAAATAAATAAAGAAGAATCACCACTAGATTATATGGATTATAAAAAGATGATTTCAGGAGATGGCTGGTACTTTCTGATTCAAAATGATAATACGATTGAAAGTGGATATTTAGAAGGAAACGAGGAAGTAAAGAAAGAGTACAATCAATACTTATCAAAGTATCAAAAATCTAAACCAAATGATTTTGATGAGGAAGAATCATTTGTAAAAAGAATAAAACCTCTTTCACAGAATAAGAATAGGAGATAAAAGATATGTTATATTTTGAAAATGCCAAAGAAAGTTTTCGCTCTGTAAGAGGAACATTCAATGATTATAGTTCCGAATGTGAATTTTACCACAGATTTGCTGAAATGATTCCAGATAAAATCGATGTAGATACATTAGTTTTAGCATTTAAAGTAGCTTTGCAAGATGCCGAAAGAGAAGGAGAAAATACTACTCCATTTATTTCGCTAATTCCACATTATGTAAGACAATGTACATCTTTAGAATTTGCCCATGAATTTAGAAAAAAATATAATATGGAAGTCTTAGGTCTAACACAAGAAGAACTCCCCGATGTGGATTATGGATATAAGGAAATAGAACCTAATGTTATTGATATTTCTAATAAAGATAGAAATGAAGTACTAGCAGCCCTATATAAAACAAGTACGCCTCTTGGGAAAGGATTTATTAATTATAATCCAATACCTTGGACAAAAGAAATGGCTAGCATGTATTTTGAACGATTTGGAGAACCAGATAGTGATGGTGTAATTAGTTTTAAATGGGTAATGGGCAGACCATTAAGTTGTAAGTTTGAAGGTCATCTTGTATATGTTGCAGGATATAATTATGAAAATGAAGAAGGACTAGCTCAAAGAGCCATTGCAACAGTTCCGAATATTGAAAACAAAAAACCACTACGAAAATAAAATCTAAAAAAATGAACTTGGTATTCAGGTTCATTTTTTAAATGAAACGTTATAAATGATAAAAATATGTACTTAGTATCTATAATAAAATGATAAGTACTGAAATTAGACTATGAATTTATCAATTTTTAAAGAATATGATTTAATATCAGTATAGATAAAGATGAAGCATAGTATTTGAATCTATGGATAGAAAATAAATTGAAAAATGGGAAGGGGAAAAAGTATATGGTAAAGGAATGTATTATTAAAATATGAGAACATGGAAAATCCTCTTTTTAATTGTATCATTTGGTATTTTATTTTCATTATTTTTATTCTATCCAAAAGTATCTGCGATAACAGAAGAACTTCCCTTGTTTGGTAGAGTGATTTTTGTAGATGCTGGACATGGGGGTCGCGATTCGGGAGCAATTTATGGAAAATTATTAGAAAAAAATATCAATTTAGAAATAGCAAAAGCACTAGAAGAAACACTTATATCAAAAGGCGCAATCGTCTATATGACGAGAGAAGAGGATGAAGACTTATCTTCTAAATGGGATGAACGTAAAAAAAGAGGAGACTTATATCGAAGACTACTCATGTATAAAAAACATAATGCAGAACTATATCTTTCCATTCACTTAAACGCAGGCGAGACTGGTGGAAAAGGGGCAGAAGTATTGTATCATCCAATTAATTCTAAAAATAAAGAATTAGGAACGATTCTAATGAAACACTTTAAAAATGATTTAAAAACAAGAAGAGTTTTAAAGAAAACAGATCTTTATATGTATCGTAACACGACAATTCCTGGGGTATTAATCGAATGTGGATTTTTATCAAATGCGAATGATCGGTATTTGCTTCAAAAAGAAGATTATCAGAAAAGAATTGCTAGTTCAATTACAAATGCAGTAATAGAGTTTTTTGATACAGTGAATTTAAAAGAAAACCAAGAAAAAACGAACTGAGATTTAATTTAGTTCGTCTGGGATTAATAAAGAAAAATATTCCATTAAATCTTCTTTCATATACTTACTATTACTTTTTAACCATTCCATTCCAACATTGACAACAGCACCAATATAAAATTTTGCGATAATGCTTCTTGGAATCTTATTTTCATCCAGTGAATTATCTTGTTGTAAATGAGAAGTGATATCATGATCTAAAACATCATAAATAATATCCATGGTAATACTATTTCGATTGTGAATCATAATGGCTAGATAGCTTTCTCTTTTCTCTTCAATGTGATCTAGAAATAAGCGAATCATCTCTAAGTAATACTCTTTCGTATTAGAGATGTTTTTATTTTTCTTTAACTCACTTGTAAGCGCATTTTTAAGCTCCTGAATGAACTCTGCAAGAAGCTCATATTTATCATTATAATGGGCATAAAAAGTAGAACGGTTAATGAGAGCATGATTACAAATATCGGAAACCTTAATTTCCTCAAACGTTTTTTCTTTCATTAAATCTAATAAAGTGGTATATAAAATATTTTGAGTTTTAATCACCCGTAAATCCTTCTTATTCATTTTTCTTCACCTAATTTCATTATACACCAGTTGCAATATTTGTAAAGATAACATACATAATGTAGTTTATTTATTAATACGTTTTTTAAAAAATGTTGGTTATCTAGACATATTTTAAATTCTGTTGGTGTTTTTTGTCATAAATAGGAATAGAATGTTATGTCGAATGGAGGAAGAAAAATGAAAAAAATTGGTGATTTCGTTTGTGAACATAAATGGTTCATTGTAATTACTACAATTATTTTAATGATACCAGCATTACTTGGGTACATCTTAACGGATATTAACTATGATATCTTAGTATATTTACCAAGCGATATTGAAACTTTAAAAGGAGAACATATTTTAACAGATGACTTTCATATGGGTGCCTTTTCTATCGTCGTAGTAGAAGATATGTCCCCTCAAGAAATATTAAAATTAGAAGAAGATTTTAAGAAGATTGAAAGTGTCGGACATGTCGCTAGTATTCATGATATTACAGGAACAACGATTCCACTGGAAATGCTACTAAACGACTTAATTTCAAAAGTAGTAAATGAAAATAGTGAGCTCGTTCTTGTAACATTTGAAAATTCTACGAGTGATGATGAAACATTAAAAGCCGTAGAAGAAATGAGAAATATCACAGAAGAAAATGTAAAAATTGGTGGTATGAGTGCGATGGTACTAGATACGAAGGAATTATTTAATAGTGAGATGCTCTTATATGTTGTAATTGCAGCACTACTTTGTATTCTTGTACTAGAACTATCCCTAGACTCGTACTTAGTTCCATTATTACTAATGGCAAATATTGGAATTGCAATTTTATTCAATATGGGAAGTAATATCATCTTTGGTGAAATTTCTTATATTACAAAGGCAATTGCCGCAGTACTTCAGTTAGGAGTAACCACAGACTTTTCAATATTCTTATATCATAAGTACGAAAAAGCAAAGAAGGAATTTAAAGATAAAGAAGAGGCTATGGAACATGCAATTCATGATACATTAGTTTCTGTTTTTGGTAGTAGCCTAACAACCATTGCTGGATTCTTAGCACTATGTACGATGAACCTAACACTCGGTGTTGATATCGGTCTTGTCATGGCGAAAGGAGTACTAATTGGTGTTATTTGTGTAATTACAGTATTTCCAGCTTTGTTATTAGTATTTGATAAACAAGTAGAAAAAACCATACACAAAGAATTATTACCTAAATTTACAGGAATCAAAAATTTTGTGATGAAACATTATATAGCTATTTTTACAGTATTTATCATTCTATTAATACCTGCATATTTCGCACAAAGAAAAACACCAGTTTATTATAAACTAGATAAATCGATTCCAGAAAACTATGGATATACCATTGCGACGAAGACATTAAAAGAAGATTTTGGAATGGTATCTCAAGAAATGGTCTTAGTAAGAAAAGACATGGAAGATTATAAAATTAATGATATGGTTGAAAACATCAAAAATGTAGATGGAATTGACTTAGTCATTAATCCATCTAGTTTATCGAGTCTTGGAATTACAGATGGTATGATTCCAGAGAGTATTCGTTCTATTTATGAAACAGATGATTATAAAATGATCATCATTGCTTCCCAATATGATATCGCAACGAATGAGTTAAATGATCAAATCGAAGAAGTAAATAAAATTATTAAGAGTTACGATGAGGATGCAATTCTAGCAGGAGAAGGAGCCCTCATGAAAGATCTAGTAGTAACAACCGATGAAGATTTTCATAACGTAAACTATGCATCGATTGGAGTTATTTTTATCTTAATGATGATTGTTCTAAAATCAATTTCTCTTCCAGTATTACTTGTAACTGCAATTGAGTTTGCAATTTTCATCAATATGGGAGTACCTTATTTCACTGGTACAGAAATCCCATTTATTGCATCTGTTGTGATTGGAACGATTCAGTTAGGAGCAACCATTGATTATGCTATTTTAATGACCACCAAATATTTAGAGGAAAGAAAAAAGGGACACAGTAAAAAAGAAGCAGTTAGAACTTCCCTAGATAATTCGATTAATTCCATTTTCGTTAGTGCCATGTGTTTCTTTGGCGCAACAATCGGAGTTGGAGTTGTTTCCAAGATTGATATGATTGGTTCACTTTGTACTTTAATTGCAAGAGGTGCGATTGTCAGTATGATTGTAGTTATGATGATTGTTCCATCAATCTTAATCATCTTTGATTCACTCATTATGAAAACAACTCTAGGTATGAAAACGAAAAAATATAATAAGGAAGGAATGAAACCTATGAAAAATAAAAAAATAAAGAAAACAGTGGCAGCAACACTTCTAGTTACCACGATGATGATGCCTCTATCTACATTTGCTCTTACTAAAGAAGAAACAGTATATACAAAATTAAATGGAGATGGAAGTGTAAAAAATATTATTGTCAATGAGCATCTATTAAATAGAGATCATTTAGATGAAATTAAGGATATTACAGATTTAGAAAATATTTTAAATATTAATAGCAATCATAAATTTACTAAGAATGAAAAAATGTTAACTTGGGAAAGTAAAGGAAAAGATATTTTCTATCAAGGAACTACAAATAAAGAGACACCTATAACAGAAAAAATTTCTTATAAATTAGATGGAAAAGATATTAAATTAGAAGAGTTAATTGGTAAATGTGGAAATGTAGAAATTAAAATTGAGTATCAAAATAAGGATAAACATGTTGTGAATGGAAATACACTATATACTCCATTTGTAGTTGCGACAGCTAGTATCATTCCAAGTGAAAATAATAGTGATATTGAAGTTACTAATGGAAAAGTAATCGATAATGGAAAAGGATATATCGTTGTTGGCCTATCTACTCCAGGACTTTATGAAAGTTTGACCATTGATGAATTAGAAGGGTTAGATACTGTAACGATTTCTTATCACACTGAGCATTTTGAACTTTCTAGTATCTATTCTGTTGCAACTCCAAAAGTAATTGATAGTAGTGACTTAAACATTTTTGATAAACTAGATTCTTTATCTAGCAGTATCAACACTTTACAAGATTCTATGAATCAGATTGAAAATGGTTCTAAAACCGTACTGAATGGATTAAATACAGTCAGTGATGGAAGTATGCAAATTGCATCGAACTTAAATGTAGTAAATGAAAAATTAGGAGAACTTCAAAGTGGAGCGACTCAAATTGATCAAGCGATTTCCCTACTATTAAGTAAAATTCCAGAAAGCATGTTAGATCTAGCGGCAAGTCAAGAAAAGGTAAATCAATTAACACAGTTAATTGCTGGTACAGATTCTACCATTGCCACTTTAAATGGTTTATGTGAGCAATTAAGTAATGCTTATACAGCATATAATTTAAGTGCTTTAACATATGACCAAATTCTTGCCTCTCCTTCCCCTGATAAGATGACATTATACCAAGTAAAATATAATTATGAAAATAGTTATGCTACCTATCAACAATTAATTGGGTTATTAAACCTAAATAAGCAGGCATTAGAGTCATCTCTAAATACACTGAATGCATCTAGTGAGCTAACCAATGCCTTACCACAAATAAAGCAATTAAAACAAGGAACAACCCAGTTAGTAGGAGGAACAAGTGCTTTAAAAGAAGGTGTGAATGTATTAAGTAGTAAAATGAATGAATTATCTGCTGGTACAAATGAATTAAAAGAAGGTATGACTACGTTAAATACAGGAATTGAAACTTTTAATAGAGAAGGAGTTCAAAAACTATCAAATATTGCTTCTACTGTGAATCGATTATCTGATAAAGTAGAAGGACTTTCAAAATTAAGTAATGAATACCAAACATTCGATTCAAAAGGAGATGAAGTAGAAGGAAATACAAAATTTGTATTGGTAGTAGATTCTGTAAAGGCTCCTAAAAAAGAAAAGAAAGTTGTAAAAGAAGAAAAGAAAGAAACAGTAGTAGATCGAATCAAAAATCTATTTAAATAAAATAAACTTAAGGTGATAGAAATCTATAAAATTTCTGCTACCTTAAGTTTTTTTATGAGGGCAATTACCAAATATCACCAATTTTCGACATATTCTCACCGAGATATATACAATGTGTTGAAAAAGTGTTACAATGATTATAAAATGAAGAACTACTTTTGAATGATATAAATTAATTTTGATAACAACACAGTTTTGTAAAATACAGCTGGTTTACAAGATAGTGTATGTTATAAATAAAAAAAGAAGGAGTAAAAGAATATGAAGAAAAAATTGCTGATACCAGTTTTTGTGATGGTATTTACAATGGTTCTATCAATAGATGTTCATGCTATGAGTCATACAGCACTTTCAAGCAATAATAGGGATGGTATTACAACGGTAGATGATTTGATACAAGAGGAAGAATTTCAAGATGAAGTAAAAGAATATTTAGCCGAAAAATATGGAGAAAACTATAAGGAAAAATTAAAACGCAATGAGAATGCAGTAAAAAATGCCGAAAAGGTGGATTGATATTTTCAAAAGGCAAGAAGCGGAGAAATAATTTATCCAAATTATATTGGTGGATTGTATATTGATGACAATGATAATTTGGTAATTCAAATAGTTGAATCGGCAACCCCAACTAAAAATGATAAAGAATATTCCACTTATCAATCCGCATTAGCAGTAGATAAAGATTCAAAAATTGAATATGTAAAATACTCTTATGAAGAATTGCAAGAAGTACATGATCAAATTTTAGCTTACTTTTTAAGTGATGAAAACAATATAATTTCTGGCTTATATATTGATGTTATCTCAAATCGTGTCGTTGTAGAGTTAATGAATTTTACAGAAAAGGAAATTCAAGAGTTTAAAAATGTAGTCACCAATTCATCAATGGTTTCCTTTAAAAATGGAACTGTCTTTGAATCTATTTCTACAGTCAATCCAGGGGTATTTTTCCAGTCAAGTACCTCCCAAGGATGCTCGTATGGTTATCGTGCACGTAATAGTGCTGGTCAAGAGGGCGTAGTTACTGCGGCTCATTGTTTTCTAGATGGAAAGAAGGGAAGTATTGCCTCTGTCGGACCGGTAAAAAATTGGCAATGTGGTGGGAAAATGGATGCTGCATTTGTACAAAATACAAAGGGAGCCAGTTTAACAAATAATTTTGCTCAAAAATATCCACTTGGTAATGTAACAAGCTTATCCACTAATGTAGTGAATTCATTCTACGCAGGACAAAAAATTGCTAAATTAGGAAGTAAAACAGGATTTACTTTAGGAAGTGTAAGTTTCCCTAGTTATTCTGTCAGCATGTTAATGGATTCACTTAAAATAACGGTTAATTTTACAGACTTAGTATATGCAGATATGCTATCATTAAATGGTGATAGTGGGGGAATTGTTATTGATCAGACACTCAATTTTAACGATGGGTACCTTACTGCTGGAATTTGTACCGCTAGTTCCTCCACTAATCGAAATCATTCACTGTTTGCAAAAGCAAGTAATATTAATTCCACTTTCGGACTTTCCAGATATTAGAATAGGTGATGTTTCATGTTTAAATACAAAAATGCTATTATAATGATAGCTTGTATTACCATTTTTATAATTCTGATGATTATTGGAAGAACTCCAACTATTAAGGAAATTAAAGAAAAGATTCAATTAACAACAGTGATTCAGATAGAAAAAACTGAAATGGATTCTAATAAATTTACCTTCTATAAAAAGATAGAGAACAGAAAAAAGGTACAAGAGATTATAAGTTTTATTTCTAGTTTAGAGGAGGATGAATGGGAGGCTCTTTCAGAAGAAAGTACTACAGTATCAGATAAGAATAGTGGAAATTATCGTTTGAGATTTTTAAATAGTAAGGGTAAGGAAATTGCTACAATGGAGATTTATCCTGCAAAGCCTATGAAGTTAAAATATAAAATATATACTCATAAATTCGGTATCAGAAGTGGTAATGCATTAAGAAAAATGATAGAACAAAATGAAATATAGAATGAATTTTATCAAGTCAATAATTAGTATCATATTAAAAAGACTATATAGGATATTCAGATTATATTGAAAGGGTATCCTTTTTCTCTTTGAATATCCTAATAAAATTGATAAATTGGTAGAAATTTTATCCAATCTATGATATCTTTAGTTTAAAACTAGGACACTTTTTACATTTTTATATTTAGAAAGGATCAATCTATGAATAAAAAATTTGTAATTCTGTTTTTTGTAATTGTGATGGTAATTGCAAGTTTTATAACAGTTAAATTACCACCAAAAGAAGATAAAACAGTAAAAAATGAACTTTCTTTGGAAGAAGCAAAGGAAAAACTTTTACTAACAAAGAAAATTAGAGTAGGACAAATTCCATTATGGCCTGGGCATTTTATCCTTTGTTCAGATATAAGGGAGGAAGAGGTAATTCAAGAAATTATAAAAATATTAAATGAGTCACATATTCCTTCTGATGAATGGGCTACTTTGGAAAGAACTGTTGATTATTATCTAGAATTTTTAGATGAAGAAAATAAGATGTTCGCAACAGTTCAAACTCAGAGTTCTCTGCCACTTAAATTTAAGGGAAAGGGGTATACTTATCAGATTGATTTAGATGATGGTGAGTATTTCAAAGAAATTCTTAAGAATCATTGTGAGAATCAATCATCAGCTGATTAAATTGAATTTTTAGGAGAGTGAAATTTTATGTCTAAAGCTAAAATCATTGGCTTGGTACTACTTGCCGGTATCCTTGCTCTTGTAATCTATAATGGAAGAAAACCTTCTTTAGAAAAAGTAAAAGAACAACTTTCATTCATAAAGAAAGTTCGAATAAAAGAAATTCCATTAGAGAAAAACCAAGCCATTTCCTGCCCAGAGATAAAGGAAGAAGAAACAATAGAGAAAATTGTAAAGATCTTAAAGGATTCTTATGTCCCACCGAAAAATCAATGGTATAACTTAGTAAAAACAATTGATTATCATTTAGAATTTTTAAATCAAAAAGGAGAGACTCTTTTCACAATAGAAACCAATAGTTCATCACCATTTGAATTAAAAAGAAAAGGATACAAATATCAGATTGATTCAGATGATAAACTAAAATTTATGGAAATACTAAAAGAACATTGTGAAGAAGGTTCATGATGAGTCGTAGTGGATAATCCATAAAAAACAAATATTTATAGGAATTTTATAATTAGTGAAAATAGAAATTCCTACCAATAGAATTTTTTGTAATGGCTATTAGTATCATTAGAATTTTTATTGAAAATAATGAAAAAAGTATATTTATAATATATAATTAGAGTGTAGTTAGTAAGGGAGAAATTAGAATGAAGAAAATTTTAATAATTTCAACAGGAGGAACGATATCGCAAAGTCATAGTGACACAGGGATAGCAATAAGCAATGATGCTTCTTTTAAAGGAGATACTTTTGCAAATATATTAAATTCGTTTAAAAATAAATTAAATTTAGATAGTATTGATTCTATTACAATTATGAATAAGGATAGCTCAAATATGATTACAAAAGATTGGGAGCTAATAGTTAACTCAATCTACGACAAGTATGATGACTATGATGCATTTATTGTAACACATGGTACTAATACAATGGGTTATAGTACCGCTGCGGTTTCATATGCACTAGGTAATTTAGGGAAGCCAATCATATTTACTGGATCACAAGTATCTTATGGTATTTTAGGTACAGATGCAGTGATTAACTTGGAAAATACATTAAGAGTGATTACTGAAAAAGAACAATTAGCTGGGGTATTTTTGGTTTTTGGAAGTAAGATTATAACAGGCACAAGAGTCAAGAAAAAGACAGAGTTTGATTATAACGCATTTAAAACGTTTGGCAGACTGGAAGATATAGGTCATTTAGGGAATTCAATAATATTTAATGAAAATTCATTAAATATGCACTTAAGTTATCTAGGAACAAAAAGTAAAACAAAAAAAGGATTAGAGATTAAAAATAATTTTGATAATAATATAATTTCTTTAACTGAATTTCCAGGATTAAAATCGGAATATATTGTTAAACTCGCAGAAAGTGGTGTGAAAGGTTTTATACTACGTGCAACTGGGGCTGGAGATCCTAACGTAGCTCCAATTAATGCAAATTATCCTAATTTAAGAGAGGCTTTTTCCTATTTACAGGAACACAAAATTCCTATTGTAGTAACCACACAGGCACCGGATGGGATGTCGAGTATGAGTGTGAATGAACCAGGAATTTTAGCCAAAGAATTAGGAGCAATTCCTGCTTGGGATATGAGCATGGAAACCATAGTAACAAAACTGTCTTGGCTGATTGCTAATGGTTATAGTTATGAAGAAATACAACAGTTAATGGTAACCTCATTTAGAGGAGAAATTGATGCTATGAATTAGTAAATATAAAAATTCTAATAAGAATGATAATTATCGTAAAAAAAAACTCCATCATTGTAACAATTATCAAATCAATCAAATTAATACCAACTATTTAAGTTAATACCAAACTGAAATAATTTTTGGAATATCTGACTTTTTAAAATCAGATTTATACACATTAAGGATGCTAAATAAAAATTTAGACACCTTTTTAGTTTGTGCAACTCTCCTGATATAGTCACTATACCATAATGATATATTTTCTTTAGTTTTTATTATTTATAAGGACTATTACTATTTTTTTAAAAAAATTAGCACTCATTATTGACAATTGCTAAAGTGAGTAGTAAGATAACACTCAGATAGGAAAAAGATTAGTCTGAGACTAAAATAAATAATTAGAAAGAGGGAATTTAAATGAAGAAAAAACAATTTAAGGCAGAATCAAAGAAATTACTTGATATGATGATTCATTCGATTTATTCGAATAAGGAGATTTTTTTAAGGGAGTTAATTTCCAATGCAAGTGATGCGATTGATAAACTTTATTATCGCTCTTTAACAGATAAAAAGATAAAAGTAGAAAGAGATGATTTTAAGATTACCGTTTCAATCGATAAAGAGAATCGTTTGTTAATGATTGAAGATAATGGTTGTGGAATGACCGAATCTGAATTAGAAACGAACTTAGGAACGATTGCAGAAAGTGGATCTTTAGCTTTTAAAGAAGCAGAAAAATCTTCATCAAAGAAGACAAATAATCAAGAAGAAGTCGATATTATCGGTCAATTTGGTGTAGGATTCTATTCTGCATTTATGGTAAGTGATGAGGTAGCTGTAGAAAGTAAATCAGTGGATTCCGAAAAAGCATATCGTTGGACTTCAACTGGGGTAGATGGTTATAGTATCGAAGAATGTAATAGAACAGAAATAGGTACAAAAATCATTCTTAAGATTAAAGAAGATGTAGAAGAAGAAAATTATAGTGAGTTCTTAGAAAACTATAGAATCCAATCTATTATTCGTAAATATTCTGACTATATTCATTACCCAATTCAAATGGATGTAGAACACCGTCATTTAAAAGAAGGAAGTAAAGATGAATATGAAACTCATATAGAAACAGAAACAATGAATAGTATGATTCCTTTATGGAAAAAGAATAAAAGCGAAATCAAAGAGGAAGAATACAATCAATTCTATCATGAAAAATATATGGACTATGAAGATCCACTACAAGTCATTCACACATCAGTTGAGGGTCAAGTTAGCTACAATGCACTTTTATATATTCCATCTCATGCGTCATACGATTACTATTCCAAGGAATATGAAAAAGGATTAAACCTTTATACAAGTGGCGTCATGATTATGGAAAAATGTGGAGAACTTTTACCAGACTATTTCAGTTTCGTAAAAGGACTTGTAGACAGTAATGATTTATCTTTAAACGTTTCTCGTGAAATGCTTCAACAAGATCGAAGAGTTGCACTAATTGCTAAGAATATTGAAAAGAAAATTAAGAGTGAACTAGAGTCTATGTTAGAAGAAGACCGTGAGAAATACGAAAAATTCTTTAGTGCCTTTGGAATGCAATTAAAGTTTGGTATTTACAATAACTTTGGAATGGATAAAGAAAAACTACAGGATTTAATATTATTCCATTCTTCTACCGAAAATAAATTAGTGACACTAAAAGAATATGTTTCTAGAATGAAAGAAGGACAAGATAAAATTTATTACGCTTGTGGAGAAACCATCCAAAAGATTGACTTATTGCCACAAGTAGAACAAGTAAAAGAAAAAGAATATGAAATACTTTATTTAACTGACTATGTAGATGAATTTGTTATTCAAGCATTAATGAGTTATGATGGAAAAGAATTTATGAATGTTTCTAAGGGAGAGTTGAATCTAGAAACGGAAGAAGAAAAAGAAGAAGTAAAAAAAGAGAATGAAGAAAATAAGAAGATGTTTGAAGACATGCAGAAAGTATTAAGTCAAGAAATTGAAACAGTACGTTTCACTAATCGATTAAAAAATCATCCAGTATGCCTAACCTCTTCTGGAAATATTTCTTTAGAAATGGAAAAAGTAATCAATGCAATGCCAACTGATGAGAAAATTAAAGCACAAGCTTCTATGGAAATTAATGTACACCACCCAATTGCAGAAAAATTAAAGAAACTTTATAAGAAGGATAAAACAAGTTTTGAAAACTATACAAAAGTATTATATGCTCAGGCAAGATTAATCGAAGGTTTAGCAATCGAGAATCCAACAGAAATCAGTAATTTAATTTGTGATATTTTATCAAAATAAAAGAGGAGATACTATCTGTTTTTACGATAGTTCTCTTCTTTTTCTATATAAGTATTAGGATAATAATGGTTTAAAATTTGATAGTAATTGTATCCTGCTTTTGCCATACCTTCTGCTCCATATTTACTTAAGCCAAGACCATGACCATGACCTCTTGTCGTAAAAGTAGTTGCGTTTTTTCCAATGCTGACACTAAAATCATTCGAATCGAGTCCCAGTCTTCTAGCTAAGAGTAAACCATCAAACACTTTATCTCCAAAGCGGATGTATTTAACTCTATGACCAATCGTTTTCATTAACAGTTCTACTTCCGTTCCCTCATGGATTGGAGTATTTAGTAGTTGACTTAGATAATCATTTGGAACGATTCTATATCCAACATTACTAGAATCAATATCATAAGTACTAGATACACTTTTTAAATAAGGATAAGCGAGTTTTAAAACATTGGCAGAGTCTTCTGTTTTTCCATTACTAGATAGATGATAATAAGCATCAATATACTCACCATCGAATTTGATAACCTCATTTTTTGTATCTTGAATAGCTTCTTTAATTTTCTTACTATAGTTATCATACTGATTACCCCATATTTCTTTTAAATATTTCTTGTCACGATAAATATAGGTATTGGAGTAATCCCGAATAGGTAAACCTTTACTAAGTCTTTTTACAGCATAAGTTCTCGCAACCACTGCTTGAGCTTTTAATGCCTCTTCACTAAATATTTCTGGAATCTCATTACTGATTACCCCAAATATGTATTCATCTATTTTTAACTTTTCAATAATTCCTGTGCTGTGATTTAAATCAATGAATTTTTGACTGACACCATAGTCTGCTTCGATTAATTCCACAAGTTCATCTCGTCTGTTATCATAATCACTTAAATAAAAAGTATCTAAAACAACGCCATTCACAACAATACTGATTTGATCTCCATCAAATGGAATTTTTTCATTTTTAATATAATTATAAATTCTACGGTAAAGAGAAAGTAAAAGTCCCTCTTGGGATAGAAATTCACTAGAATATTCTTCCATATTATTTAGATATAAATAAAGTGTCTTTTTTCCCTGATTTTCTACTACCATATATTTATAAAACATTTTATCACCCTAATAGTATTATTGGAAAATTGAAAAAAATCATACAAAAAATTGGAATATGACAAAAGTATTTATTTTTTGACATTTTATAAATATTTGGATATAGTGATAGTATAAACTTGTCTTTTTATATAGGAGGAATAAAAGAAAAATGGAAAAAGAATTGGAAGAAAAGAATGTAGATTCCTATTTTGATGGTGGACTTCTTCAGTTGATAGGATGGAGAATTTTAGGTATTTTAATTACAATATGTACATTAGGTATCTGTTATCCATGGGTATGTTGTATGATTTATGATTGGGAGACTAAGCACACTGTAATTAATGGGCGTAGACTTGCTTTTGATGGACATGCAATTCAGTTATTTGGAAATTGGCTGAAGTGGTTATTATTATCAATCATCACTCTAGGAATTTATAGTTTTTGGCTCGGTATTGCACTTAAAAAGTGGAAAGTAAAACATACTTATTTTAAATAAAAAGAAAGTTAATACACAAAAAGATAAAGGTTCTTCTTTTTTTAGAGTGAACTATCAAAATTTCTTGATTTTTCTTAATAAATATAGTATTATATGGGCGTAAAAAGAGGTGGATGAAAATGAATAAGAATATGAAAAAAGGTGTTGTGATTACAGCCATAGGAGCATCAGCTCTCATATTATGTGCTCATACTTTTCAAAATTACAATCAGAATAGAGAATTTACTTATATAGTGGATGAGGATGGAAATATAGTACCTACTGGAAAGATAAAATATGATGAAGCACAAAAATATTGTTTAGCAACAACAGGTACACAAGACGGAAAACTAGAGATACGAATTGTAGACAGAATTAAGGAAGCACCAGAAATTTATAGTTATATAGATGTATTAAAAGGAAGCAAAATTGCCAGAGAATTCCAAGTAGAGATGGAAGATTCAACTTATATGAGTAAGCTTGTTGCTGATCATTCGTGCTGTATATGGAGAGACATAAAAGGGGATTTAGAATACTATAATATGATGAAGCAAAATTACACACCGGATGATTTTGAAGAATTAATATCTAGGATGACAGAGGATTATGATTTTGAAAATGGTTGTCCTATGAGGATAGAAAATAATAACTTTAAAAAATAAAAAACTAAAAATGATAGAATAAAATAAAAAAAAGTTAATATAGTATCCATAACATAAAAAAAACAATTGATCACTATATACAATTTTCTAATTTAGTATTAATCTAAAAATAGATAATAAGAATGAAAAAAGTGCAGATGAAGTATTAGAAGAAAAAAGAATAGAATGATGTGTACTTATGAAGATGGATATCAGCAATTAGAAGATGTAGGACAAATGGAAGAAGAACTATCAAGCATTGGAACAAACTATGATGAGTAGGGATTTTTCTATAGAAAGTAAAATTGATAAGGAGAAAGAATATGATAAAAGAACTTTCACAAATAAAAGAGGAAAAGAAATTTGAAGGAATCGTAACGTATGATTTACTATCCGATAGAAATCAAATATTATAGAGAAAGCCTAATGATTTTAATAAACTTAATCAAAGAATATCCAAATTGTCTAGAAAAAGAAGTAATAGAAGATATGTTAAATCAGGTAAAAGAAAAAGGAAGACGTTCAAATAAAAGCCTGAATTTATATTCCCATTATCAAGAGGAATGTAAAGTCGATGGTATAAGGGAAAAGCATTATGTAAAAATTGGCTCTATTCCTACTTATACTTATGAATTAGTGAATATAAGAAATATTCCGATTCGAATTTATCGCTATGGTATTAGAGGAAACTATGTAAATCGTAACATTGTCGATTTTAATTATAATCAAGAAGAGGACAAATTAGATTGTATCGGAATCTCAGAAACAGAACCATATTTAATTCTAAAAACATATGTACTGACCCAAGAACAAATTAGACGGAGTGCAATGAATCCTGTAAAACTAAAATACATATTAAAAGAGAACTAAAACTCAAAATGTTTTAATTCTCTTTTTTGTGTACAATCCTTTCCTGTTAAATAGTTTTTATTTTGTAATAATTTTTTAAGATTTACTTTTTTATTATAATATAAGAATTGATTGATTTCACGAATTGTCTTCACACATTGATCTAAACTGAAGGTATAAAGTTCAATTAAGGATTCTGTACTGGAAGTTCTTTTATCCGTTGGATTATACCATCGTTTATGTTCTAAGTTTAAAAACCATTTATTTTTTTGCATCTTCATGTGGTATGATAAAGGAACTTTTCTAAGGAGTGATTTTGGACAAATGAAATCAATAAGTTGATAAAACTTCCTTTTAAATCCTAATGGATCATATCTAAATACATGGTAAAAGAACTTCATTTGTCGAATGGATGTTAAATAATAAGTGTGAAAATTTTCAATTCCCCAAACTTCTTTATAAGTAAAATCCATAACCTCTTTTAGCCCATCTCCCATTTTTTCTACGTTGAAACAGAAATTATGACATTTGAATTTCCATGGTTTTATATTTTCTCTAATCATGACAAGGTAATCATCAAAGTAAGACTCCATCTCACCATGTAGTTGATTGTATTTATAAGTTTCTAATTTTTCTTTCTCAAAGTAACCAGTTTTATATACTACATAAGGATGGATGGTACTATCTAAAATATAATGACTAATCATTCCATAGAGAAAGGCAATTACCTCGGGATCATATTGAAATCCATTGTATTTGATATAGTTAATTAGAGCCTCTAAGAATTCAAATGCTTTATGTCGATGAAAAAATTTTCCAAAATCACGCATTTTCTTTCCTTTTTTAAGGTTCGTTAAGTTATAGAAAAAAAGTACATCCATACTCTGTGCGGAAGTTTTTAATAATTCCTTAGAGTCAATTAGGAGTTCTTTACTATTCATTCCTAACCGTTCATAGACATCTAAGATAAAATAGGCATGGGTTAAACTACTTGCCATATGAGTCATCCTTTCTAACTCTTCCATTTTACCATATTTTTTCATAATTTTTTCATATAATTTACACAATTCTTGTGTTATAATGTAGTCTAGGTGATGGATATGTCGATGGGAAAAGAATTTAAAACCCTAGATGAACAGATTTCAATTTTAGAACATAAGGGATTAATTGTAAATGATAAAGAATTTGCCCGTACTGTGTTATTGCGTGAAAACTATTTCTTTTTAAATGGATATAGACATTTATTTTTAAAGCCCCAAAACGATAGGAAATTTATTGAAGGAACTACATTTGAAGAACTGTATAGTCTGTTTTTATTCGATCGACAATTTCGGAATATTTTATTTAAACACCTATTGATTATAGAAAATAATATGAAATCTATTATTTCTTATCAATTGTCTAGAAAGTATGGTTACAAAGAAAGCGATTACCTAAAACCTAAGAATTTTACAAATAATCCAGAAAAAGCAAGACAAGTAGGAGATTTGATTAAGAAGATGAAACGTCAAGTAAGAAGTAATGCTCCACAGCATGCTGCGACGATGCATTATGTCAATAATTATGGATACATTCCACTCTGGGTATTAGTAAAAGTGTTATCTTTTGGTATTGTTAGTGAGCTATTTTCCATACTAAGAAAGGAAGATCAAGAAAGTATTGCTGAAAGTTATGGAATTTCTATCGAGTCTCTTACAAATTATTTACCTATTTTAGCAAATTATCGTAATTTATGTGCGCATGAAGATATTGTATTTGAAAATAAAACACAAAGAGCGATTGATAATACAATTTATCATAAGTTACTAAAAATAGAAATGGTAAATGATGAATATATTTATGGTAAGAATGATATTTTCGCACTGATTATTATTATTAAGCAGTTAATCACCCCTGTTGAGTTTAAAAATTTAACAGAAGAAATTCACCATGTTTTAGCAAATCTTGAGTATAATTTAAACACAATTACAATTGTGAAAGTATTAGATCGAATGGGATTTCCTGAGAATTGGCAGGATTTAATGAATATTACAAGGAAGGTGGAAGAATGAGAGAAAGAATTATAAAATTTATTGGATTGTTACTAGTAGTGGTAGCTGCTGGTAGTGGTGGTGGATATATTACTTACAATTTTTTAGAAAGTAAGGTATCTGAAAGTGGTAAACAGTTAGAACAAACAACACAGACAACAGGCGTAGTAAAGTGTAGTAATGATATGAAATTAGATGAAACAGGGATTTCTACTTCTGTTGGTAAAATTTATGATGCAGCAGTAACGATTCAAAATTATCAAAATGGAAGATTAACTTCATCTGGTAGTGGGTTTGTTTATAAAAAAGAAGGAGAATATGCTTATATTTTAACGAATCATCATGTAGTAGAAGATGCTACAAAGTTATTGATTACTTTATCTAGTGATGATCAAATTGAAGGAGAAACGCTTGGAAGTGACCCATATCTAGATTTAGCAGTTGTTCGTGTTTCTTCTGAAAAAGTAACTCTAGTCGCAACCCTTGGAAAAAGTGAAGACTCGAATGTTGGAGATACTGTCTTTACGGTAGGAACTCCAATTGGGTATGAATATCGTGGTAGTGTCACAAAGGGAACTTTATCTGGAAAAAACAGAATGGTAACCGTTAGTATCAATTCAAATAGTGATTGGATTATGAATGTATTACAAGTAGATGCTGCAATTAATCCAGGAAACAGTGGTGGACCATTATTAAATGCGAATGGAGAAGTCATTGGAATTAATTCTTTAAAATTAGTAGAAGATAAGATTGAAGGTATGGGATTTGCGATTCCTATTGAATATGCAATGAAATATGTAGGAGATTTAGAAGCAGGAAAAGAATTAGAAAGACCATTTGTTGGAATTACAATGTTAAATGTTACAGATAGCTACCGAGTATATCAGTATGGAATCAGGTTAGATCCTGAAATTGAAGAAGGTGTCGTTGTAACGAGTGTATCTACTGGAAGTGGTGCAGAAAAAGCGGGAATCAAAAAAGGAGATGTCATTATCTCTGTAAATGGAGATTCTGTATCGAATGCAGCGTACTTAAAATATCTTCTTTATCAACATGAAGTAGGAGATACCATCGAAATTACCTATATTCGTGATCAGAAACAAAAGACAGTAGAAGTAACTCTTACAAAATTAGAAGATTAGGATTATTCTATATGGATAATTTAAAATTAGATTTGAAAAAGGAAACTAAAATTTGGTTTCTTTTTTCTTTCTAATCAGCTTCTTTTATTGTATAATAAGGTACGAAAAGACATGAGTGAAATGGATAAAATGTATGAAAGCAAAATCAACAAGGGGAGTGTCTATGGAAAAGTATAAAGAAATTGAAAATAGTATCATTACGAAGTATCGAAAATCGATATGGTCTAAGTTTGTAAAAGGTACCAAAGAGTTTGAGATGATTGAAGAGGGTGACAAGATAGCAGTTTGTATGTCTGGTGGAAAAGATAGCTTTATCCTAGCAAAATGTATGCAAGAGATAAAACTTCATGGAAAACTTCCTTTTGATTTGGTATTTTTAGTGATGGATCCAGGATATACGAAGGAGAACCGAAAACAGATTGAAGAAAATGCAAAGTTAATGAATATTCCGATTACAATTTTTGAATCTGATATTTTTCAAGTTGTAGAGGATGTGACAATGTCACCTTGTTATTTATGCGCAAGAATGAGAAGAGGGTGCCTTTATAATAAAGCAAAAGAGCTTGGGTGTAATAAAATTGCATTAGGGCATCACTATGATGACGTGATGGAAACGATTTTGATGAGTCTTCTTTATGGGGGAGAGTATAAGACAATGATGCCGAAATTACATAGTACGAATTTTGAAGAAATGGAATTAATTAGACCTATGTATTATGTAAGAGAGAAGGATATTATTGCATTTTCTAAGTTTCACGGATTAAAGTTTTTAAATTGTGCATGTAAGTTCACAGAAAAGAATCACAATGAGAATTTGAATAGTAAACGACTATTTGTGAAAAATTTGATTAAAGAATTAAAAGAAGATAATTCAAATATTGAAAATAATATTTTTAAAAGTGCATTTAATGTGAATTTAGATACTTTGATAGGCTATAAAAGGAAAGACATGGAATACAAATTTTTAGACGACTATAAGGAGAAAAAGGGAAATTTGGAAAAAGAAGGAGAGTAGGGACCATGGGAAAATTAGGAGAAACCAAACTTGCGAAACGAACGATAGAAGAACTAAGAGAATTAATAACAAGACCAACAATGAAAAGAGAAAATGAAATTTCATTTGGGGAGTTTAGAAATGCATATGACCCCAAAATTGAAAGTCATAATTTCACTTATCTAGTGCCAGATAATCGTAATTTTTTAAATCTACAAATCTATGATACGATGAGGATGAGACCTTTTATAGTTCTAAAGTTAGAACACCCATTGATTTATAAAGATGGTTTAACATTAGAATTTCATTTTGATCCATCTGTTAGAAATGATGTATATTGTAAAGATAAAGGGATAGGAAGAAGTATTCAATGTACAAGTGATTATTTATATAATGAAATTATGAAATTAGATAGGGAATTATATGAAGGATGGGAAGGAAGACTTTGGCCTCAGGTAAGATTAGATAAATTCACAGAACTATTAGAAGAAAAAGTAATTTTTAGAAGAGAATATTTTCCACAATCAATCTTAGAGGTAGTTGATGAAAGTAGGGAGTATCAAAAATCATTAGGAAGTAAGAAAGATTCTAACTAAAAATAAAATAATGCAGATAGGCTAACTATCTGCATCTACTATTTATAGAACATTATTTTATCCTTTTGGTGTCACTTTTTTATGAATAGCTTTTGCAGGAATCCCAACAACGGTAGTGTTCGGTAAAACATTGTGAAGTACAACGGCATTCGCACCAACTTTACTATTTTTGCCGATGGTAATATTTCCTAAAATTTTAGCGCCTGCTCCAATTAAACATCCCTCTTCTATTGTAGGATGTCTTTTTCCATTATGTTTTCCTCTTCCCCCAAGAGTCACATTTTGAAAGATAGTAACATTGTCTTGAATGACTGTCGTTTCACCAATCACAACTCCAAGTCCATGATCAATAAATACATTTTTACCGATGGTTGCACCTGGATGAATTTCCATTCCTGTCTTTTTCTTTGCCTTCATAGAAATCCACCTGGCGATAGAATAATGTTTATGAAGATAGAAAAAATGACTCATCTTATAGTAGATAAATGCACGAAACCATGGATGAAAGAAAGATTCAAACAAACTATGAATGGATGGATCTTGGTCATAAATACTTTTTCTAAGACTTTTAAAAAACAAAAAAATCCCCTCCTACTATAAGATATAAATTCTTATAAAAAAGGAGTGGGTTTTAGTAATATGATTAAAAAATTATTGATCTAGATTGTTTAGTTTTTGAATGGTAATATCGCAAGCCTTTTTACTGATATCACAAAAAATACCATTACGTCCTTCTCTCTTAGTAACAACTGCAGTTGTTCCACCACCTAGAAAAAAGTCTGCAACTGTATCTCCTTCGTTACTACACATTTGAATAATTCTTTCAAGTACGGCATCAGGTTTTGGAGTATCATAGGATTCAGATGCAACGGATCTACTGTATGGATCAAGCATTGAGTCTTCCGTCCAAAGGTTTCCAATAGGAATGGTATAAGTTTGACGGTAAGGTAAAGAATCAATGACTACCACCTCATTCTTACTTATTAATTTTTCTAGTTGGTATTTTGTAATGAGCCAATGTTTATTTAGACTTGCAGGATCTACTAGGGTACCATCAATCTCATAGGTGTAACTTCTTTCTTTCACATATCCATTTTCGTATAGAGGAATTACCTTTAGTTGATCATTTTTAAGTTCATGAAAAATAAATGAATCACTATTTTTAACATAATATAGGATAATATCTACTTGAGAATCAAAGTTTGAATAGAATCCTCTTTTATCACTATGTTTACGATATATTCTATTTCTAAAACAGTCAGTACCAAAGATTTCATCTAGTAGAATTCTCATATAGGAGTCGAGTCTCCAATTACAATGGATAAAGATACTACCATTATCGGTTAAAGTCCTTTTCATTTCTTCAAATCTCGGACGATACCATTCCATGGCTTCCTTTGGTTCTCCGAGGATATCTTCATAGTCATCGAATTTTTTTCCAGTGTTATATAAAATATCACAGTAGATTAATGAAATACTTTTGGATGATAATTTCTTTAGTATTTCTAAATTGTCATTATTATAAATGGTAATCCCATCTTGTTGATAATATGGATTCATAATATAGCCTTCTTTCTTTTTCGTCTATTATAGCATGTTTTAAAAAATATGAAAGTATTTTTAGAAGGTATGTTGCTTGTTGGACAGATAGCATAGTAATAGAATATGTAAAAAAATAAATAGAGGGATTAAAATTCGAAATTTAAGTTTTTTTGTTTTATGATGAAAAATTTTCATAGAAATCAAGGAACCAAAAGATCCCCCTAGAAAGGAACAAAATAAAAGAAAAAATTCAGAAATCCGATACTTTCCTTTGATAGCTTTTCTTTTATCGATAAAAAATAGAAAAAAGCAAAAAAGATTCATAAATACAATCCATAGGATAAGATAATCCATTCCAATCACCTATAGTAATCATAACATATATGAAAAAAGAAGAGTTTTCAATTTTTCATATGAGGATAATCCTAGATGAATTAGAGTGACATATAGAAGGATGATATTTGAGTTGTGTAAAAGTAATCTGATAGAAATCAGAATTTGACTTATCAATATAAAAAGAATCTAATAGTTACATTTTAAGAGTTCTCTATTTTTTCTTTAATAATTTGATATGCTTTTTCAAGACTAGCTTGTCTATCCTGTGATGTTTCAATATAGGTTAGTCCCAATTTTTTGCATTCTTCTCTATTGTCCTTGCTATTTTGAAGATGGGCTTCTAGCTCCATACAAAGGCGTGTATTTCCTATATGATAAGTACGATCTAAAGGGGTATCATAGGTTCTAATATTTTCAAGAAATTTTTCTACTGTAATATCAGCACAACCTAAAACAATGACAATGCATCCTTGATTTTCATATTCTTTTACCATTTCCATACTAAGATAAGGAGCATCTAGGATGATACCTGTATAAACATAATCTTCTATACAAGTATTAAAATATGCCTGTTCAACATAATCTGTAATCTCAGTTAATTCAGGTAGATTAACAATAAAGTGATTTTCCTCTTTCTGTTTGGCCATATATTTAATATACATTTTGTACATAGTACAAGCTATAATATCACTTTGTATTAAATCATAATGATAGTGGTCCATTATTTTTTTAGCTAAAGTAGCTTTCCCAACACGAGCAGTGCCAGCAATAATAATTTTTTTCAACCTTTATTCCTCTTTTCATTAATATTTAAGAAGCATTAGAAATTCTCATAAATTTACTTCCTATAGTATTATTCCGAAAAAGATAGAGATAGGTCCAAAAAAAATTGAAAATTTTAATAATTTTCAAATATTAATAGTTTCTACATAAAAAAACAAGACAAATTTATTAATCATAATTTACTATGTGGAGGAATGTTTTGTGAATTACAAAGTAATCATGGATGATGATTGTCCAGGTTTTAATGAACCTAATAAAAAGTGATAAACTGTATCAAATAATAATCTACATAACTCAATAATAATTTCAGTAAGATGCTTTGTAATAAAAGTATTTTTATTTTGTTTAAAATAATAACTTAAAATTAATGATTAATACATTTTTCGTGATACAATCTTATATGAGGAGTGTTATCCTTATGAATGATAATGATATAATTATTAAACATGAAGTAAACAAGTTTAATTTTGGTAACACAAAAGTAGAAGTAATAATTCCAGAAATGACTGTTGCTCAATTAAGAAATAATTTAATAAATCTTTATGATACAATATATGAAATAGCAAGAAATTGTGAAAAAAGAGGAATTGATACTTCAGATTGGTTTTATACAGATGAGGAAATAGAGAAAATGAAAAAAGATCCAAGATATACCTTTATATAAAATTTAAAAGGAGTTTCAGTATGGTTAAAACAAATATTAAATTAGATAATTACGTAGTATTGGATATTGAAAATCCCAATACCAAAGCTGATTCCATTTGTTCAATAGCGTTTATACAAGTTGAAGATGAAAATATTATCGATAAAAAATATGTTTTAATAAATCCAGAAGATAGATTTGATGACATTAATATGAGAGTAAATAAAATAACACCTAATATGGTTAAAGATTCCATTACTTTTGATGTGTTTTGGAAAGATAATAAAGATATTATAGAAAATAGTATAATCGTAGGTCATGCTATTAAATATGATTTGAGTGTTATTTCTAAAACCTTAATGAAATATAATATTGTTGTGCCTACTTTGAAAGTGGTATGTACACGAAAACTAGCACAAAAGTATTTAAACATTAGTCATTATAAACTAGATCAAGTATGCGATTATCTCAATATTGATTTAGAACAACATCACAATGCATTATGTGATACTACAGCTAGTCTTGAAATATTTAAATATATAAATGATAAATATGGCTTAGATGAAAATGATATTGAAGATTACAATTACATGGAAAGTAGAAACCGTTCCACAGGGACGAAAAAAGTTTATAGTAATGATACAAGGGGATTACAAAATCTAAAAAGAATTATTGAATCTATAATGATGGATAGTAAAATTGAATTAGATGAAATTAATGAATTGCATGAATGGTTAGACAGTAATACACAATTAATAGGAAACTATCCTTTTGATAAAATTTATTCTATTGTAAAGAAAGTGCTAGAAGATGGAATAGTATCTAGTAATGAATACGATGAATTGATGAATGTATTTAATGATTTTATAAATCCTATAAAAGAAGAAAAAAGAAATGATAGCATGGATTTTCAAGATAAGATATTTTGTTTAACTGGCTCGTTTGATTCTGGATCTAAAGATAGTATTGAAGAAAAGATTATTGAAAAGGGTGGTATTTGTGGGAAAAGTGTTACTTCCAAAACCGATTATTTAATAGTGGGTGGCGCTGGAAGTGATACATGGAAATTTGGAAATTATGGTGGTAAAGTTCAAAAAGCTATGGAACTAAAAGAAAAAGGTAAAAATATTGAAATTATTAGCGAAAGTGATTTCTTAAAACAATTGGAGGTATTAAATGGATGAAAAAATTGAAGAATTAACTCTGTTACTTATGTATTTAACATCATGGGAAGAAAAAGGTTTTGTGAGAGATGAAAATGGTGAAACCAAGGAAGGAAAAGTTAGGACTTGCTGGAAAGGATATTCATTCGATGTGATTAATAAGTTAACCGATGAAAATTATCTTTATTTTAGTAAAGGAAAGTCGATTACTTTAACACCAGAAGGTGAAGAATTAGCGAGAAAATTAATTGATAAATATTTAAGATAGAGGAGTAAAATTATGAAGTATGAAAAATATTTAATAAAAAAAGGTAAATTGGATTTGATATCATCTTTAAAAGCACTAGATAAAAAACTTCTTAAGGAAAAGTTTAAAGAATTTGGTGTTGATAATATATATGAATTAAAAAACTATATTTTAGAAGATTTTGAATATTGTTTAGAAGCAACCAAAGATGATTCTTTTACTAGAAGGTATTTTGAAAAATTAATTGATCATGAAAACTCTGAATGGATGTCTGCCTATGAACAAGATATAGAATCACTTATGGTTTTTGTATATAGTAATGGCAATTATTATTCCTATTATATTCCAACCGAGATAAAAGAAATAATTAATAATTTATTAGGCAGTATGACTCCAGAAGAAAAATTTAATTTAGAGAATGCTACTGATGCACCAATAGTTAAGGATTTAAGGAGTCTTCTAGCAACATTAACAGTGAATGACTTAAAAAATATAGGAAATCTATTATATGTTAATAGACTAAGTAATAAACCTAAAAAGGAACTTGTTAAAATCATTTATAATGCTCTTACTAATAAAGATAAATTAACAAATTTAATTGAAAGATTTATAGATAAAGAGTTTAATTTATTAAAAGATTTAATGTCAAATGAAGGTACTATACAAGATAATAATATAAGTCTAGAAATATATCATTTCTTATATGTGGCGGGATTAGTATTCTTATTTAAAAGAGATAATAAGTTTTACATTTCTATGACTGATGCTGTTTATAACGTTGTGAAAAAAATAAACTTAAAGCCAATTCAAAAAATAGTAGATGAAAATACCAAGGTTTATAATTTAGTTAGATCAATGGTTGAATTATATGGGGTATTTTCATATAGTTATTTAGATTATTACTATAGTCTATATTACGGAAATAATGAAGAGTTAGATGTGCCAAATAATGCATTACTATTTTGCGAAAGAGCAGATAATATAGATATAATTCATACAAAACATGAAATGTATTTTGTCCATAAGATTTTACAACATAGGGGCTTAGAACAAGTTTTAGATGATATTATTTCAAGGCAAGAAACCATAAAAAGAAAGCCAATTAAATTAGAAGAATTACTTAAATATTCTAATTATGATTACTATGAAGAAACTGAATCTAAGAATAAATTTAAAAAATACTTAAAAAAGAAAAATATGCCATCAGATATTATTGAAGATATTATAAAAATAATTTCTGATATGTATAGATTAGGAAACAATTATATTGGTGCATCAATTGAAATACTTCAAGATTATGGAGTAGAAGTGAAAGAAAATAATGCCCAAGAAATATTAAATTATTTAATGGAAATATATAATAATTCTAGAATATGGGTAAATAACGGGTGGACTCCTATTGAAATGAGAATTAATTTTGAAGAAGCTAGAAAATGATTATTATACGGTGGATAATTCTAGAGAATGATTCCAACATAATCGTAGTTGAGGTCATGAAAATGACTTCTTCTTATTTTATAAGGGATTTTCTTTATATAAACAAAAAAAGAAACATATTTTATGGATGATTCATAGTTTATTATAAGGAGGAATATTGTATGAATTATAAGGTAATTGTAGATGCTGGACATGGGGGAGATGATCCAGGAGCTGTTAGTGGTAATTTAAGAGAAAAGGATTTTACTCTAGAAGCTGCTAATTATATGTATGATCGTTTTCGGGAATTGGGGGTACCTGTAGCTATTACTAGAGATGTTGATAAGACATTAACGAGGGAAGAAAGATTAAATACGATGAACAATACGTTTGGAAATGGACCTGAGGTAATTATTTTGTCTAATCACATAAATGCAGGAGGACATACTTAGCTCTTACATGGATTAAATTTATAAGAGTATTAAGGCAGCTGTATTTAACTAATATATAATTAAAGTATAATTAATCAAAATATAAATTTTGATAGTAGAGATAGTCTTAAAAATGTGTTTTAGGTATAAATCACTTGAAAGTGTTAAAAGAATGTCGAAAAATGTGGTATAATCCTATATAGACAAAGATGCTTAATGAAAAATAAAATTAAAGGAGTGAAAAACATATGAAAGACAAAATAATAAAAGTTATATATTTTGATGAAAATTCTGCTATAGATTATATAAATATTGTAGATGGAGGAAAGCTTGAAAATCAAATTACAACTGCAAATGAAAATAAAACTGAAGGAGAATTATCTATAGGTTCTAAAATAGCTTCAGGTTTAAAATTTTTGAATATTTTTAATGTTGAAGCTGAAATTGAATCAAGCGCAGAACTAGTTAGTCAAAGTAAAGATATAGTTAAATCTACCATTACAAATACAATATTAACTGATTTTATTTCTAAAGTTAGTAATGATGATACTATGATAAAAAAATTTGAAAACGCTAAAATAACTATTTTGAAAGACTCATTTACTTATTTGAAGTTGTTTACACCATATACATATATTATTTCTGAAACAAGCGATATTAATAAAGACATAGCTGTAAATAAATTGGATGATGTGATGGAAAAAATAAAAGGTTATTATGAAGTGTTAGCGAATGTAGGCGATAGAGGATGTGTTTTGCGTTTAAATATTAACTGTTTTAGAAATAACTATAAATTAACTGACTTGCTTAAAATGGATTTAAACTATTATGGTATAAAAGTTGGAAAAACTTCTCAAAGAAAATTAAAAGCAGATTATGAATTAAATGTTGAAGATACTTCAGAAGAAATAAACGCAGAGGAAGTTGCTAGTAAAGTTTTAAACAAAGAATTGCAAAACCAAGATTTAGAAGAAATGGATATTTATGATGTAGTTCTTGCAGGAGTTCAATATAATGATAAATAGTGAATTAAGAGCAACAATATTTTTTGGTTATAAAGAAAAATTTGAACAACAAATAAAATCTGTTGTCAATTATGTAACATTAACTGAGATGGTAGTAGATTTTGATGTAAAAAGAAGTTCTGGAGATAAATATTTTGATGAGCTTGACAATCTTATAGTTTATTCTGATGAGTATGGAAGTGTTAATGAAAGCGTTTTGCAAAATTTTATGATGTTTGTAAAAATATATAAAATAAAAAATATATATGTTCAAAATCCTCCTATTAAATTAGTTGATAATTTAAAAAGATTTGTTAACTGTCAAAATATAAATGAAATAAATTATTTTTATGATGTACTTTCAATGGAAAAAATAAAAGATTTTGGGATTAGAATATCAGAGCAAATATATGGTCAATGTTCAGCTTTACTAAACTTAAAAAAATCGATGATTGCACATCTAAAATTTAATAACGATGGTAAACCATTAGTTTTAATGTTTTATGGACCAAGCGGTGTTGGAAAAACAGAAACATCTAAAATATTAAGTAATGTTTTGAATTCTGATTCAGAATTATTTATTAAACCATTTGGCATGTATCAAAGTATTAATGTAATAAATAATCTTTACGGAGACAAATTGAGTGAAGGAAGTTTTGCCAAAGAATTATTAGACAGAAAATCTAATGTTATTTTAATAGATGAGTTTGATAAGGCAAATCCAGTCTGTTTTTCTGCATTTTACCAGCTGTTTGATGAGGGTATATATATTGATAAAAATTATCGCGTTAATCTAAAAAATTCCATAATTATTTGTACTTCAAATTATAAAGATACTGAGGAAATAAGAAAAAATTTGGGTGATCCAATATACTTTAGATTTGATGCATTTATTAAATTCAATGAACTGTCTGACGAATATAAAAAAATAATAACTGAAAAGAAGTACGATAAATTTATGTTAGATCTAGATGTCAATGATAGAGAAATAATAGAAAATACAAATGTCAAGAATGAATTATTAAATTCCACATCTAAAATTCCAAATGTTAGAAAAATTGAATCGATTCTAAAAGATACGCTAGCCTTAATTATATTAGATAAATTAGAAGAAAATGAGAAATAGGAGGTTTAGATTATGAGTGAAAAAGAATTGGATTCAAGTGTTAATGTATATAATGAAGAATATAAATCTAGTAACTATGTAAAACAATTACAATGGGATATGGCTATTGGTCTTCAAGAAGTTGATAATTTAAAACCTTCTAAATACTTAGAAAAATTATTGAAAGAAAATGTGGAAGGTAATTTAACTATAGAAGAAGTAGAAAAAGAATTAAGAGAATACTATGTTGAAAAAGAAAATAAAAATGAAATAAATCATAATGAATTAGAGTGTGATTTCGTATCTGCTAGAATAGTTGAATTATTGAGTATTGATAAATTTGAATTATCAGTCGATTATTTAAAATATGTTCATAAATTTTTATTTCAAGATGTTTATGAATTTGCTGGAGAATTTAGAAAGGTAGATTTTTCTAAACATGAAAAAATATTAAATAATGATTCTGTAGCTTATGGTGATTGTAATACCTTAACTGAATCTTTAGAATATGATATATCTTTGGAAAAAGAAAAGAATTATAAAGAAAAGAATATAGTTGAGGTTATTAATAATATAACTAAATTTTCATCTAGTATATGGCAAGTCCATCCATTTAGAGAAGGTAATACCAGAACAACAGCTTTATTTATTGAAAAATATTTAATTAGTTTAGGCTATAATGTAGATAATACATTATTTAAAGATAAATCAGTTTATTTTAGAAATGCTTTAGTAAGAAGTAATTATTTTAATAATTATTTAAATATAAAGGAAGATAGTAGTTATTTAGTTAAATTTTATGAAAACTTATTATTAGGTAAAAATAATAATTTACATTCACAGGATTTAATAGTTAAAGAATTATTTTAAATGAGGTATATATATGAATGGGTGGAATAATAGTTTTTCAATAATAAAAGTTATATTATTTTTAATATTTATTGTTGTCTTAGTCTTAATATTAGACTATTTTAACACTTTTTATTTTATAACTAAAAATTTAAATTTTGACTTTTTAAGTATTTTTATAAATGCAATTCTAGTAATTAGTATTTTTATTATTACTTATTATTTAATTGATAAAAAAAGACTTGATGATGAGTATATTAAAAATAAAAATGCAATGAATGTTTTATTTGTGCTGTTATCGAGAACATATAAAAATTGTATGGATAATATTAATTTGTTGAATAATCAAGAAATGTTAGAAAAGTATTTTATACCGAAGTGTGATTTTAATGCTGTTAATGATAAATTTATGGAAAATTATAAAAAATATCCCTTTGATTACGAAAATAAAATTTTTGATTTAATTGAAATGGGTATATCAAACATAGATTATATAAATTCTTACATTGAGATTAAAGAATTATATAAAAAATATGTAGATATGAGAATAACATTTTTTGATATTGATAAATATGATAAGTTGGAACATAAAATGTTAGCAGAGCAGATTAAGCTAGATTATGACACTTTAAACAATAAACTAAAAAAGGAAATTAAAAAAATTGATATCTTATATAAAAATAGTTGTTAACTATTAAAATGATAGGTCGAATTTGTTACTAAATATACTTTATACAATATTTTAATTTTGTGTGTTTATATTCACTAAATATCCTAAAAATTTGTAAATAAAAAGAAGATTTTACATGTGTCAATCTTCTTTTTCTATTATTTTTTCAAGTTCAATCCCGACTTTTTCAACTATTCCAATAACTAGTGCATTTCCCATCATGAAATACCTTCGTTTATCAGTCATACCAGTATTAGTCCAATTGTCTGGGAATTCATTTATTCTTTCACATTCAATAGGAGTAAGTAGTCTTAATCTTTTAGTTTTATAATCTTCAATGACATGAGTCGTTCTACTTAATCCACTTTCTGATGTAAGCATAGTTCTTGCTGGAATATCTAAATTATCTGGAAAAGACATAGAACCTTCCGAATACATATATGAATCACCATTTGGCTTTTTTCTAGGTATTCGTTTACTTCCTTTTAGATATTTAAATTTTTCTAATTTTTCATCAGATAGGAAATATTTTTCATCTACTTCTTTTTTTTCTCTAATCTTCTTTAAAGGATATATTTCATTACAATTAGATTCCATCTTGGCAGTATATATTTTACCATTACACATAACACCAGAATTATAAAATTGTGTTTGAAAATTATCACTTACCTCAGCTAAATCTTTATAGATAGATTTAGAAATATCAATTATATTAGAATTCAATTCTTGTTCTTTAACAGGGAATTGTTTAGCAAATATCCCATCTTTAATTATAATATCTTTCATATTATGTTTTTTCATTTCTTGATAATATTTTGTAGATTTATGATATGCAATTATGTAAGTCCTTCTTCTTTTTTGAGGTTGCCCATATTCTCCAGCATTTATAACTCTCCATTCTACTGCATAACCATTATCATATAGACTTCTTAGAATCATTCCAAAGTCCCTGCCTCTTTGATTGGCAGGAGATAATAATAATCTATCTACATTTTCTAAAAATAGAAATGGTGTTTTTTTAGCTTTTATTGTATCAATAATTGCCCACCAAAGAACACCTTTTTTCCCTTCTAAACCTTTGCTACCAGATAAAGTTCTAGCAACTGAATAATCTTGACATGGAAAACCTCCGACTAATAAAGAATGGTCTGGAATTTCTTTTTTATTAACTTCAAAAATATCTATATTAGATATATCTTTATCTCCAAATCTTTTAGAGTAACAATCAAATGCTTCTTGCGATTTAGTAGATGGTTCCCATTGATTAGCCCATACAAAATTCCAATTTCCATTTTCTATTACTTTATTATTTTTTAATTCAACTCTATTTAACCCACATCTAAATCCACCTACACCAGCAAACAATTCAATTACTGTTTTTTCCATATCTTAGACCTCCTGTCATTGTATAAAATCTGCATTTATATTATAATATATTTGGGTTAAAAGATTAACCCTACATATAATATTTTAAACTATTTTAGTGATTAAAACAAGATCGAAAGGGAATTTTTATGAAAAAAGGTAGAAGATATAGTCAAGAAGAAATTGAAGTGATTGCAAAATCTGCTATTGGAATGACTTTTAGGGAATTAAAAGATAAAGAACTAGTTACAGTTTCAGAAAAATCATTAAAAAAAGGCGGGTTAGGGCAATTAGTAGAAATAGCATTATATGGAATTCAAACTAATAGTGATTCTGAACCAGATTTTATGCCAGCTGGTGTAGAATTAAAAGTAACCCCATATAAGAAAAATAAAAATGGTACATTATCAGCAAAAGAAAGATTAGTTTTAAATATCATTGATTATAATACTGAATTTGCAAATGAATTTAGAAGTAGTCATTTTTGGTTTAAAAATAACAAAATTCAATTAATGTGGTATTTAAATGAAAATAATAAGGATAAACTTGATTATGTAATTACGCATGAAAAATTTTTGGAACTCGCATTAAGTGAAGACATTAAGCAAATAGAAAATGATTGGAATACTATAATAAATAAAATAAAAGCTGGGAAAGCTCATGAAATATCAGAAGCAGATACAATGTATTTAGGTGCTTGTACTAAGGGGGCTAATAAAGAATCTAAAAGAGAACAACCTTTTTCTAATATTAGAGCTATGCAAAGAGCATTTTGTTTTAAAACTTCCTACATGACTGGATTAGTTAGAAAATATATTGGTAACTATGAAGATGTTGAAAGAGTATTAAAAGATTCTAGTAGTTCATTTGATGATTTTGTTAATAATGTAATAAATAAGTATAAAGGAAAACCTCAATCTGTATTAATGGAAGAACTAAATATTGATTCAAAAGCAAAAAATATATTTAGTATGATTATAAGTAAGATGTTTAATGTTAAATCTAAGCTTAGAGATACAGAGGAATTTATAAAAGCAAAAATAATTCCTAAAACTATTAGGGTTGAGGATAATGGTAGAATTATAGAATCAATGTCATTCCCGTATTTTAAATTTAATGATATCGCAAATATAGATTTTGAAGATTCAGATTTAAAAGAAGAATTGGAAACTACAAAATACATGTTTTTTATATTTAAACATATTGATAATGAATATGTATTCAAGGGGATTAAATTATGGAATATGCCAGAATTAATTATCGAATCAAAAGTTAAAGATATGTATGAGAAGACTCAAAAGATTATTCGAGATGGTAATATAGTAAATCATATTGATGAAAGAGGAAGAAGAATAACTAATTTTCCAGGAATGAGTGATAACGGAGTATGTCATGTGAGACCACATGGTAGGGATTCATATGATACAATACCTTTACCTGTTACTGACAGAGTTACTGGCGCAAATGAATTTACAAAACAATGTTTTTGGATTAATAATAATTATTTAAAAGAAGTAATAAAAGATATAATTGATTAATTGTATGTAAGAAATAATAAATTAGTTTACTATTTAAATGAAATTTAGTGTACTTTTCGCGTACGATTTGAATACGATTTAGTTTACTATTCGACTACTAAAAAAATACAATTTAGTTTATTGACTAAATACAGTCAAATGATAAAATATAGTAAAATAGCACTATTTATGGGAAGACTTAGGTCTTCTTTTTTGCTGTTTTAAAGGAGGTAATGATTATGTCTAGTCATCCTATAAAAATTACTGGTTTTATTAAAATAGGATGATAAGAACAAATTAATATCTATTATAAATAAAGGTTAAATATAGTAAGATCCTATATATTAACCTAGTAGGATGGATTTCGTAAGTACGAAATAAGAATAGCACCATTGAATTTCCTTATATTATAAGGCTTTTTTTGATTTATGGTGCTATCTTCTTATCCTGCTTTTTTAGAAATTACAATATTTAATAGGAAATCATCCTATTAGGAAGGAGGAATATAATGAAAATATTTAAATTATACTTACCATTTGAGTTATTTGATAGGATAAAACTAATGGCTAAGTTTTATAACTTATCTATTTCTAAAATGATGAAAGAATTATTAGAAATAGGTTATATTGAAATGTTAAAAAATCATAATTACAAAGATAATGATTAGGAGGTGATTATTTGAGTTATGATAATTATATAAAAATACCAATAATATTGTTATCAGATACTAATGTTAGTTCTAGTGCTAAATTATTATATGGTTTATTAATGTTATTAACTTATCAAGAAGGATATTGTTATGCTAATAATAGTTATTTAGCTGATAAGTTAAATGTAGGTACTAGAGCTATTACTAGATTATTAAAAGAATTATCTGATAATAATTACATTAAAATGGAATTTAAACATAAATTCATAAGAAAAATATTTATAGTTAATGAAATAAATACATCCATAAGTCTAGATTTTAAAGACTAATTAAATGGATGTATTTTTTTTTTTTCAAAAGATATATTTAACTATAATAATATAATAAATAAAATATAAAAATATTAATATTATAAATCAAATATAATAAATTAATTTAAATAATTAACTAGTTTAAATAATTAACTAGTTAATAACTAGAAAGGAGTTTGATAAATGCAAATAAAAAAATCAATAATAAATAATTTAAACATAAATTTAAATAGGTGGTTTAATAATGGAGGATGCCTATTTGACTAACACTACATTTAAAGATCTTATTTTAAAATATCTAATCGAAGAGATAATAAAAGAAGAAAAAGGAGATTCATCTAATTAATGATTTGCATATCTAATAAGGTGATGCTATCATGGATTAGTCTTAATACCCGATTAAAAGAAGGAGGTAAAAGTGAATAATAAATCGGGCATAGATTTCGATACAGGAATCTATATAAGATTATCTCAAGAAGATAAAGATAAAAAATATGAATCTGATAGTGAAAGTGTAATTAATCAAAGAGAATTATTAACAAATTATGTTAAAAATAATAATTTTAATTTAGTAGGAGAATATGTTGATGATGGTTATTCTGGAACTGATTTTGAAAGACCTGGATTTCAAAAATTAATAGAAGATATTAAAAATAAAAAGATAAATTGTGTAATAGTAAAAGATTTATCAAGACTAGGTAGAGATCATGTTATGACAGGGTATTACATGGAATCATATTTTCCTGAAAATAATATAAGATTTATATCTATACTAGAATCATTTGATAGTTTTAAAAATCAAGCAAGTAATGATTCTTCAACATTTATAATTGCTTGTAATGATTACTATAGTAAGCAAAATTCAATTAAGATTAGAAATGTATTAAATGAGAAAAGAAAGAATGGAAAGTTTGTGGGAAGTTTACCTTGTTTTGGTTATATGAGAGATCCAGAAGATAAGGGGCATTTAATTCCTAACCCAGAGACTGCTCCAATTGTTAAACAAATATTTGAATGGAGAAAAAGTGGAATAGGACCCTCTAGAATAGCAACCATTTTAAATGAAAAAGGATATCCTACTCCAAGTAGTTATAAAAAGACTAATTATTCATCAAGATTAATCAATAGAGATAAATGGAATATATCTTCTATAAAGAAAATTTTATCAAATAGAATATACACAGGGGATATGATTCAACATACTCAAACAAAAGTAAATTATAAATCAAAGAAAAAAATAACTTTAGACCAAAGTATGTGGATGATTGTTGAAAATACACATGAGCCATTAGTAGATAAAGATACATTTGAATATATATCTAAATTAATAAAACAAAATACTAAAGATGTTCAACCCAAAAACAGAAGAGAAAAAAGATTATTAGAAGGTAAGTTATTTTGCAAAGAATGTGGAAATAGATTATCTGTCCTTTATAGAAAAAATCATGACTATTGGACTGTTAATTGCAACAGATATGCAAGAGATCCAATTAGGGAGCAATGTAGTTCACATTTTTTTCCATATAATTATTTAGAAAATCAAATAATGGAAAGATTTACTAAAGATGTAAGCAGACAATTAGAAGAATTAGATTTTGAAGAACTAAATAAAAAAGTTCAAATTGAAGTTCAAAAACAAACTAAAAATTTAGATAATAATATTAATAATTTACTAATAGAAAAAGAAAAAATAACAAAAAGGCTTACATCTTTATATGAAGATAGATATAACGAAGTAATAACAGTAGATACTTATAAGGAACTGGCTAAACCATTTGAAGAAAAATTAAAAATTATTAATCAAAGTATAGATGAAGATCAAATAAGAAAATATGAAGTAAAATCTAAATTAAATGAATTACCAGATTATACAAAGAAAATCAAAAAATTATTAGATTTAAATAAACCTAAAAGAGAATTAGTTCATTCGTTAATAGATAGAATAGTAATTGATGAAAATAGAGTAATAACAATACAATATAAATATGGAGTAATACCAGATTGTACTTTTGAATATCAAAATTTAAATGTTGCTCGTAATCCTTATGGTAGAAAAGGAAAGAATCAATATAGTAAATAAGACTTCGCTATTTATCTGGTGAGGTCTTTATTTTTCCTTTACAAAAGTATATAATAGTAAGCCAAGAAGGTGATAGTATGCAAAAAACATCAAAAACATCAGAAAAGCAAAAAATTGAACAAAAAAAAGAAAAAATATCTGTTACGAGAGTTATTAAAGATAACTATGCTTGGATAATAGCAGGTTTGACTTTCTTTGGTGTAATTGTTTCGAATGTATTAAAATTTATTGAATTTATAACTAGTCAAACATATTTTTCGTATTTTGGAATAGATCATAATTTATATAATTATTCTGATAAAAATTTTATTTATGAGTTGTGTTTGTCAATAATTTTCATACTGGCATTCTTTTCGGTTTTTTATTGCTTTAAACAACTTAAAGAAAATATTAAGAAAAAAGAATTATTTAAATGGGAGAATCTAATAAATATTTTGTTGATTCTTATATCTAACTTTTATATAGTCATTAATACTCCAGGGCAATTAAATATAATATCAATTATTATCTCAGTAGCAATTCTAATAATCTTGGAATTTATCATGTCATTAATATTTTTTAAGAAAGAAAAAGAAAGTACACAAGAACAATTAAAGAGAGACTTAATTAACTATATTAAAGTATTACCATTTATAATTATTTTCTTAATAATTATGCATTTTACTAGAACTTATATAAATCTAAATTATCAAAAACAACATAGGATAATTGGTGATAATAGAGTTATTGTATATTCTACAAATGATTATTACATAACATTAGATTGTGATATTAATAATAATGAGCTTATAATTTATAAAGGCAGTCAAGAAAAAATAGAAAATAATAATGTTAAAAGTAAATTAACAAAATTTAATAAAGTAGAAATAAAATAGTTAAATAATAAACTTACTCTTGTTCCACAAAGCTTAAAACTGTGGTACAAAAGTAAATGATTTGCAGTAATCAATGGGAAAGCTAACCTTGTGGTGGCGAAGGTGCGGAGGTAGTCTACCCACTTAGAAGTACAGACACCCTAGCTAGATCTATCTTAGAATCCATTGGTGAAGAAGGACAAATCATGCGTAAATATTATCAACGTCGCCTACCAGAAAACCCATCAAAGGATTATTACTACATTATGAGAGAAACACCTAATACTACTTCATTATTAATTGAATATGGATTTATTGATAATCCAAATGACGTAAAAAAATTACAAAATAATCTGCTTGATTACGTGGAAGCCGTTGTTAGAGCGGTAGCTAGATATATAGGAGTTCCTTATAAAAATCCAAGTGGTGTTACGGAGTCTACCTATACTGTGCAAAAGGGAGATAGCTTATATTCAATCGCACAAAGATTCAATACAACGGTAGATAAATTAAAAGAGTTAAATAACCTAACTAGTAACAACCTATCGATTGGTCAAGTATTAATTATATCTGAGTCGACTGGGCCAGAAACACCTTCAGATGATTACATTATATACACAGTGAAAAGTGGAGACAGCTTATGGAACATTGCAAGAGAATATGAGACAACCGTAGATGCGATTGTTCAGTTAAATAATTTAGGAACAACAGCCCTAAGTATTGGTCAGACTTTAAAAATTCCAAAGAAAACAGAAGCTTCTCTCACCTATACAGTACAAAAGGGAGATAGTTTATGGAAAATTGCCAATAACTTTGGAGTAAGTGTAGATTCTATTATTCAGGCAAATAACTTATCAGGAACAAACCTATCAATTGGTCAACAATTAATTATTCCAGGATCAACAACCACTCCAACCCCAACACCGACGCCCACCCCTACACCACCAGAAGAAGATACTACCCAGCTATATGTAGTTCAAAGCGGAGATAGCCTATGGTCTATTGCAAGGAAATTTAATACCACAGTATCAGAAATTAAAAACGCCAATAATCTAACTACAAATGTCTTACAAATTGGTCAACTTCTAAGAATCCCTGGAAGTAATGGTAACGATAGCACTGTTTACTATGTAAAGAGTGGAGACAGCCTATGGAAAATAGCAAATCAATTTGGAACCACGATAGATGCTATTAAAAATAGAAATGGATTAACTACCAATGTCTTACAAATCGGTCAACAATTAATTATTCCAAGCTAGAGAAATGAAAAAAGATTGGTTGATTCCAATCTTTTAATATGCTACAATTTTAATCCAACTTTATACGTCGCTATCACCCTACCCAATAAAAAATAATGCACAAAAATACACCTGATTTTTCTGAACGATAGATTCGTTCTTTTTGTTTACATAAATTTCCTGGTATGATAAAATGATAAATAGATGGGAACTAGTAATCATAAGAGAGGTGTAAAAATGGCTATCACTGATTTTAAAAATATGGTCGAAAATGCTAGAAAACTAAAAGGTTATTCCCAACGTGAATTATCGAAAAGAATAGGCCTAAGCCAAAGTACCTATAACGATACAATTAATGGTAAAATAAAAAAACCAGACATTGACATATTTAAAAAGATAGCTGAAGAATTAGACCTATCCTTAGATTTAATGTTAAAAGAATCAGGATATGGAGAATCATTTTCTATCTATGGTATTGATAAATATAAAAACAAATCAACAAAAGAATTAAAACATTTATTAGATGAATATAAAAAGTCAGAACTCAGACTATTAGAATTTGATAAACAAAAAAGAGATACAGCAAATAAAGTAAGACAGAAACTGACTACTACAATTAATCATGTGAAATTAATGAAACAAGAAAAAGAGAACTCCAATACAATCGATAAAGTAATCGATGAGATTGAAGATGCTTTAAATCAATTAGAAATGGTAGAGAAAAAATATAATGATAAGCTACCAAAAGATTCACCATCAGGAGGTTTAGTATGATTGACATATATAACGAAGACTACAAAAAGACAATTCGTCGATTAAAAAAAGATAAAATAAAGTTGGATGCAATTATAACAGATCCTCCATATGGTGTAAGTAGAAAACATCAATTAGGGTATTCTAATATGGGTAGAAGTGGAATGAATTATGGAGAATGGGATTATAATTTCAATCAAAAAAAATGGATTCGAGAATCAGCAGAATTAGTAAAAGCAGGTGGGACAGTCATTATATTTAATGATTGGAAAAACCTAGGAATGATTGCTGAACAGTTAGAAAAATGTGGTTTTATCATTAAAGATATCATCAGGTGGATTAAGAAAAATCCTATGCCTAGAAATGTAGAAAGAAGATATGCTAGTGATTGTGAGTTTGCAATATGGGCAGTAAAAGTAGGAAAACCATGGACTTTTAACAAACCAGAAGAAGTTGGCTATCTAAAACCAGAAATCATGACAGGAATAGTTCCTGGTGGCAAAAAAAGATTACACCCTACACAAAAACATTTAGAAGTAATAGAAAAATTAATTGAAATACATACAAATGAAGGAGATTTGATTTTTGATCCTTTTTTAGGATCTGGAACTACTGCGATAGCATGTAAAAATCTAAATAGAAATTTAGTTGGATCAGAGATAGACCCCAAATATTATGAGATATCTAGGGAGAGACTCAATGATTAACTCACCACTAAATTACACTGGTAATAAATTTAAACTATTAAATCAAATTATCCCTTTTCTAAATAATCAATCTAATAAACTAGTAGATGTTTTCGCAGGTAGCGGCTTAGTTGGATTAAATGCCAATGCTGATATTGTAATATTAAATGACAATGATAAAATAACGATTGAATTACTGAATTACTTTAAAAACAATGATAGCAAGAAAATTATCAAAGACATGGATACCATCATTCAAAAATATAAATTTACAGATTCACATAGAAATGGACTTCATTTTTACAAAGAGGAAAAACATGAAGGACTATCAAAATACAATAAAGTGCCATTTGGAGAATTAAAAGATGATTATAATAAAAATCCTACCGTTGATAAGCTGTTTGCCTTAATCATATTTGGATTTAATCACTATATTAGATTTAATAATAGTGGTTTATATAATGTACCTGTAGGAAAAGTAGACTACTCTACCTCCCTAAGAGACAAAACAGAAGAATACACAAAAATATTCAAAGAGAAGAAAGTAAAAATTACAAATTACGATTTTAGAAATAAAAAATTATACGAGGATGAAACTGCCTTATACTATTTTGACCCACCATATTTAATTACACAAGCTCCCTATAACATTTCATGGAGTGAAGATGACGAAAAAGATTTATTAAAATTATTAGATTCCTTAAACGAGAAAGGAATAAAATTTGCTCTCTCTAATGTGATAGAGTCAAATGGGAAAACAAACTATCTACTAAAAGAATGGTCAAAAAAATATAACATCCATTTTTTAAACCGAAAGTACTTAAATGCAAATTATCGTAAAAAAAATATCACCATCGCACAAGAAGTATTAATTACGAATTTCAAGGAGGTATCTATGAAGAAAAAAGAAACTACTATAGATAACAATCAAGAAAATAGTTCTGGGGTTGCTGGTAATCGAAAAGGCAATAAACTTTACTCTTTTAATACAAGTATTAGAATTCCAGATAAAAATATTGAATTTTTAAAAATCTTTAAAAAGTATTCGGGGAAATTATTTACAGAAAAAACAAAAATTCAAGTATATAAGGATGCAATTCAATATGGAGCATTCACTCCTGTAAGGTTAGATGAAACTTCCAAACAAAAGATTGAGCAAGGAGAAACATTAACAGACGATGAACTCTTTCAGATCATGAAAAAAAATAAACCCTCGAATGGATTTACTGGTAGAGTTGGGGATTATGTAATGGCTCTTGAAAATCAAGCTTTAATCCAAAGACTTGGAACCAATCGAAAGTATAGAATTAGAATTACAGAACTAGGAGATCAATTATTAAAAGATTCATCTTATGAACAGGATATTTATACGAAAGCAATGATTGGACTAGAATATAGAAGTCCTGTGAGAGAAACCGCATCTAATAAATCAAATCCATTTCTTAACACCATATTTATAATCAATGAACTGAATGAGTATTATAAAGATGACAAAAAATATAAGGGTATAACATTATATGAATTTGGTGTTTTTATTCTGACGATGAAGAACTGCAACTATACAAAAATTGTAAACAAAATCATTGATTATAGAAAGACACATGGTACCAAAGAAGATGACAAGTTTGCTAAGAAATATTTAAAAGATAATAATATCGAATCCTATAATAAAGACACATTATATGGTTCAGCCAGTTATGCAGATGAAGTACTAAGAAAATTTAAGAAAACAGGTTTAATTGTTGAAAAAGCCGGTTTTAGAACTAGATATATTGATTTCAACAGGCATGAACTCACCAAGGTACAATTAATATTAGATAAATATCATAATTATAAGTGGAAAAAGTTTCGGGATTCGGATCAATATTTTGAATACATTGAAAATATTGTTTTACCTTGGGAAGAATCCAACTCTAGTTATTTCAAGGTAATAGAGAGTAAAGCCAAGGAAATAGGTTACGATGTAAATCAAGAAACATTAACTCCCAAGAAATATCAAGAAATCAATCAATTATACTATCAGTATGTATTTGAAAATAATAATTATGATGAATTTCCATATGAAAATATAAAAATGGAACTAGGATTAATCAATAGAACCGTAGATGGAAAAACATCGTTAAGTGATATAGAAGAATATGTACGATTTGAATTTTTTACAGCTCTTCTACTAGCATCTAAATTTGGGAAAGAGCAAGTAAAAGGAAACTTAATATTAGACGAAAATGGGCTTCCATTATCTCAAGCACCAGGAGGCAATGCCGATGTTGAATTCTTTAATGACCGTTTTCATTATAATATAGAGGTAACTACCATACGAAATAGAAACCAACAACTAAATGCAGAAACAACAACCGTAGCAAGGCATCTAGCATCATCCCTAAAAGAAAAAGTTGTAAACAAAGCTTTATTAATCGCACCATTTATTCATGAGGATACCATTCGGTATTACCGCTTTGAAGCATTAGATCAAGACGTGACTATGGTACCAATGACAATAGATATGTTAATAAAAATTGTTGATAAGGCGAAAAACTTGAAAGAATTCGATACATTGATTGAAAAAATTGCCAAAAAACTAAAAAAGGAGTCTGTAGAAGACTATAAGAAATTTATATCTGAATACGAATAAGATGAAGTAAGGAGTAGTATATGATAGAAGGATTTAATCAACCTCAAATTGAAAGCTTAGATTCATTATTTAAAAATTGTTTTTCCATACCAGTATTTCAAAGACCCTATAGTTGGGGAACAGAAGAAATAGGAGAATTATTTGCTGATATTGATGAGTATTTCCAAAGTGATAAAGATGAAAATCTCTTTATGGGAACCATTTATATGTCAATAGATAAACAAATAAAAAGTAGTATATTTAAATATTCAATCATTGATGGTCAACAAAGATTAACCACCCTAAGTTTTATATGTTTATTACTATACCATCATGCAGTAAGACTAGGAATTGAACAAGATGAAAATGTAGTATTATTAAAAGGTTTTTTGTGGAAAAAAACAGAAGGTAGAACCATCAATAAAAATCAACCATTATTAACTTCTAGTGCAATTGAGGAGAATGTTGTAAAATTTATCTTTGATACGATTTTTACAAATGCAGGAAGTGATAAATTATTTGATAAAATGAATACATACACAACAGAAAACAAGCAGGAAGAAAAAGTATTATCTAATTTAAAGAGTATAGACAATAAAATTAAAAGTTATATAATCAAGAATGATAAAGGAGACGGGGAGTTACTACTAGATTATATTGATTTCTTAATATACAATTTAAAATTCATTACTATTACAGTTGGGAAGGGAAATGAGAAAAAACTCTTTGAAATATTCGAATCAATTAATAGTAAAGGAAAACAATTAGATCAAGTAGACCTAATCAAAAGTTATATTTTTCAAAATATTGATGGAGAGGATTATGACACATATTTAGGAGTATGGGGAAACCTCATCAAAGAAACGAAAGATCAATTAGAAGACTATATGTATATTTTTATTAAATCATATATCAAGTTTTATAAGGTAGGATTAAGCGCTAAATATTTTAAATCTTCCTCTGAAGAATTAATGAGATATTATCAGAAAGACAATCTAAGTGAAACTTTTAAATGTTTCTTAGATGATATGAATGAAAAAGTGAAATATTATAAAACCATGATAGATAAAAATGAATTTTTAATTAATAATAATAAATTCAAATTCTATACAAATTGTTTAAGATTACTAGAATATGAACATCCAAACCCAATTATTTTTAGAGCCTACTGTGAATTTGGAACAAATAAATTAGATAAAAAAGGATTAACAGAAGTAATCAAAGCATGTTTTGTCTATATGTTCTCATTCCAAACCATTTCAAATAGGGATAGTAAAGATGCTATAAAGACATTTGAAAAAATAATCAATGATATGATTTTCAATGATTTTAACTATATGAAAATTATTGAAGGATTTAAAAATAGTTTAATATTAGATGGAATTAATAAAAAATATATAGAAAATAATATTATTAATTTTGCAGGATACTCTGAAAAAAATGAAAAAGGTGCAACAAGAGTATTACTGACTGCATTTGAATTTTCTACAAATGGAAAATTAGATTACGATAAGGGTAATTATGTATTAATGAATAGAGATACAATTCAAATAGATCATATATTGCCTCAAAAACCAGAAAAAAGTGATCCAAAATGTAAATATTATTTTGAGGGACCAAAAGGAAATGAAATATTAAAACTAAAAGAAGGACATGACCTCAATATTCCAGGTATTTTGAGTGATATGAGTTATCTAGTTTTTCAAACACAAATTCTTGATAAAATTGGAAATCTGAGATTAATATGGAGAGATGAGAATATTGATAAGAGTAATAAAATAGTAAACCTTAAAAATTATTCTACATTTAATACCTATGCTCAGATTTCAAAAAGAGCCACGAGTCTTTCAAGTAAACTTGCTAAAAATGAAATATTTAATTTATAATTTAATGACACTCTGATTACTAAAAGATAGAAAAATTATTTAAGGGTGACTATTATATAAAAGTATTCTATATTTAGTATTACATCTGATATAATAAACCTAAAATCACTTTAGGAGGTATCTAATGAATAATAAATTTGCCTTATCATTTGGTGTATCATTAGTAATTGTCGGTTTTTTAAATATCTTTTTTGAGACTAGCAATGTGATTTTATTTGGACTATCTGTCAGTACAACTATATTTTCAATTATAAATATGATTGTTCCCAATATGAAGAGTAATAAAGCAGAGTTTTTATACATAGTTCCTTTTGTATTATTAATTTCTCTTTTTTGTTACAGTAACTCATTAATGAAATACCCCATAGTGAAGGGGATTGTAAATGGTAAAATTACCAATGTATTAACTTTTATTTCATTTGGATTCTTATTTATTAGTGAATATTTGAATCATAAAAAGAATAAAATGGAGCAAAAGAACTTTGAAATGCTACAAGTAATCCAAGATTATGAGTATAGTAATATGATATTAATATTAATTAACGATTATCTAGAAAATTTAAAGAATCGGGGCATTGCTCTAGATGATGAAAGTCGTAATTTTTTGAATCAAATAAATGATCTTTGTATCGAAAAGTCAACATTAGCAGATATTGATACTACATTACTCAAATTAAATAAAGAAGAGTACTCAATGCAGGATTTTAATGATTCTTATAAAATACATAATGATACCATTAATTATGAAAAAATGGTAAATGATCATGATAAAAAAATAAAAAAGAAGGGATTATAAAAAGTATACTTAATTCCTAACGAATATAGCTATGACGAATAATACCAAGCAAAAAGGATTGTAATTACTCAATCCTTTTTAATGAATCTGATGACAGACTCCTGCATATGGCTCATAAAAACAATGACTTTTATATCTTCCAGTATTTCGTTGTTCATACCAAAGCCCAACACAATTTGCATTCCCACTAGGGGCATAAAACCATAATGCATTTGTGGCAGGATAATAATATTCACCTCGAAGTACCCGATTTGCTAATTCCTTTTCCTTTGTAGTTGCAGAAGAAAAAAACAAATTACTAGTAACTCCGGCAAACCCTCCAGGAGATTGATACACTACATCAGAAATTGTCTGAATATTTTTAAAAGTTAAACAATCAGCAATTGCTCTATTAACAGCAACATTTCCAACCATTAACATTCCAAGGTCACCTTCTCCTACAGCTTCGGCGCGCATTAAACGAGCAAGTAGATCTAGTTCCTTGGTGGTATAAGACACCAACATAATATCACCTATAATAAAATATGAAAAAAAGTAAAATGTGTTATTGTCTAGTAAAATGAATTATGCTATAATAAATGACATAGGTTTAAGTACATATAGATACTTCAATCTATATCTATCTAGGGGATTAGTTAAATGGTATAATAGGAGTCTCCAAAACTTTTGTTGGGAGTTCGATTCTCTCATCCCCTGCCATTTGAATGAATCAAACTTTTTAGTTTGTTTAGATATATTTTAACAAAGGGGATTAATGAGTTGGGAAAAATATACATAAATGAAAACCAATCTTTAGTGTTGGATATGATAAAAATTTATCAACCAGTGGACTATGATTGGATGAGCTATTTAATTACTGTAAAAAATATTTTAACTTTTCATCACATTATTGAACAGTCACAACATGGGTTAACGACAATTGAAAATGGAGCACTAATTACGAAAAAAGGGCATAGAGTATTGAATATTTTATCCAAAGAAGATTACCCACTTTACCGTGCTTGGAATGATTTGTTTAAAGATATAAATCAAAGTATGCTACCTCCTAATGAGGAACATAAAAATGAAATGCAAATGTTAAAAAAATATAGTCAAAAAAAAATTTATGGTAATTAAAATCAAGAAAGATAAGTAAAAATAAAAAATTTCTTGAACCCTTATTATAATCGTGCTATATGAATATTACTTCAAATTTTATATTTGAAGTTTAATTTTTTTAAGAAGGAGAAAAGAGTGAAAACAGTTACTAAAACACATGTTGGGGCTTATGGAGTAATTATAAAAGATGACAAAATAGCCTTAATTAAAAAATCTAGAGGTGGGTATAAAGGAAAATTAGATTTACCAGGTGGTGGCATAGAACATGATGAAACACCAATGGATGCTTTGAAAAGGGAGTTAGTGGAATAGAAGCTATATTATTAGATGCAACTTCAGTAACTTTTAAATGGCAAATAGAAGAAAACTTAATTGAAGATTTACACCATATAGGAATATTATATATTGTAAAAATCGCAGAAGATAATTTAAAGACTGAAGCAGATGGATTAGATTCGAATGGTGCAGTATGGATGCCTATTGAAACACTTTTAGAGGATATACTGTCACCTTTCGATGGTTTGCGCTCCAAAAATTTCTACTCAAATAAAAAGATTAATTTTAATTTAGTGGCTGATATTATCTTAATTTATTGAAATACAGTTCCTTAGAGTGTTGACAAATTACAATTAAGGAAAGTATCAAATCAGAAAAATGGAGTTATCATAGAATATATGCTTATATTGTAGGAATATACCTCTATGATAAAATATTAAGGATATAGAAGCCATCTTAATCTTTGGTAGCAATATTGCTACTTTTTTTATATAGATCAATATATATGGGGTATAGCGATATAATAACAGTAATATTTTAGTGATTGCTTTAATATTGTGCAGTCGATATAATAATACTGGTGATGTAAATGGAGTATTATTTTGAGTTAATAAAAGAAAGGTTATTAGAGTGCATAAGAGAAAATGTGTATGAAATTGCAAATATCTTTAAAAATTTAAGTTCAGAGGAAATACAAATGATTTCAACGATAGTAACAGCAATAGGAATTATAACGAGTCTTATTATTTCAATTGTTACTTTAAGGCAAAACAATAAGTTTAAAAGAGAAGAAACAAGAGCAAATATTGTCTGCTATATAGAACATGTCACTAAAACTGCCAATAGTTATATAGTTATTAAAAATTTTGGAAATAGTGTTGGAAGAGTGCTTGATGTGTATATGGATAAAAAAATCGATTTGAATAGAATGTTAGGAATAAACGATGAGAAATTTATAAACCTTCTGGAAAGAAAAGATTATGTACTAGCTCCAGGTCAAAAGATTTCTTCATGGTATAATTTTATAAGGCATGACATTGAAGATTTTACCGTAACAATTAGATATGAAACCCTAGGAAGAATATATAGAGAAAGATTTTTATTAAGTCCAAAATGTACTCATAGTGTTGTATCAACAGATAAAAGTAAAAGTGGTCTTAATACAACCCAAAATATACTGAATAATGTAAACGAAAGTTTAAGAGAAATATCAGAAAAACTATAATAAAATTAGCAAATAATATTTAAATTTTAGAAATATTTGCTCTATAGTATCATTGTAATATATAAAGTAAAATCATAAAAAATATGAAAATAAAACTAATGCTAGAACTTCTATGCCCAATCTTACTACTAGGACTACTGGTTGTAGAAAGAGTAATAAATCAAATGATAATTACCAAGAAGAAAGAAAAAGAAGAATAATGATTTCTATAGAAAAATAAGAGGATACCCTTTCATAGGTTCATCCTCTTTTTACCATGTAATATACTTCTCCCAAGTAGCAGATGGACTATTTGTCCAAATCTTCCTTACTTCTTGCATCATTACCTTTGCCTTTTCATTAATACCATATCCTGCTTGCATATAATTTTGTTTATATCCTCGAAACATCAAGTCTGCAAATATTTCTGCTCGATCTTCTCTTCCACTCGTCTTCCCATAGGTACTAATAAATGCTATATTTCCTACTGGGTATCCAGGATTGTATCGATTCGAATCGTATGGTGTATAAGTATTAGAAGAGTCTCCTGAGTAAGTGAATCCTACTGGATTTAAATGATTCCAATTACTGTCGAATGGGTTATTATAACCATTTTTTATCATAATCAATTGTTCCATAAAGTGCCACGTTTCATGATAAATAACACGTTCTAACAGCATATCATTATTGACATCTAGAAATAACTGATTATCGTTTCCAATTTCATAAGAAGTAACTCCTTGCACATTTCCAGGAATGTCATCAAAAAGAATCATACGATAACCATTATTTCCTTGAAATTTTCTAAAGAAATCAGTTGGGAAATTTTTTAGTAGATGAGTAATTGTTGTTAAAGCCTTATTGGCTTTTTCATCATTATATAAAGGAGTACAGGAACTACCAGCATAATAACAATAAGTGCCATCTCCATACGAAATATTAAATCCATAAGTCGTTTGAATTTGTGAAATCATTTCTTGATTCTTTTCTTTGGTTGTTTTTTCTCTTACAATATTTGTAATTTGAATTGTCTTTTCGCTAATAGCACCACTTTTATTTTTTACTCGAATCTTATAATTATCAACATTACTAGAAATCACAATGGATTTATTAGAAGTCCATTCCCCACCTTGGAAGGAAACTAAATTAGAAGCATCTGTTATAACCGTAACTGTAACGGGATTTGTAGTAGTTCCTGTCTCACTATATTGTATTTCAAAAGTTGGTTTTGGATTTGTAGAGGTAGGTTTCTTAGTTCCTGTTGGACTAGGCTTAGTGGAATTTGTAGGAGTTGGTGTTTTGTGAGTAGGCTTTTGATTCTCTGACGTTTGATTGCTTCCAGCAGAAGTAGACTTTGAAAGAGCAGCATCAAATGTAACTGTTGTGACATTTCCTGCCCGATCTTTTACTCGGACAATCTGTTTTTTAGAATCCTTTTGATAACTTTTTTCCAAAACAGATTCATACTTTCCACCATTCCAACTATAAAGTAGGGTATCACCACTATTATCTGTTGCAGAAATTTTAACAACACCATCCCGTATCTGATAAGAGACCTTTGGCTTTTCTCGGTCAATATTTTTAATCTCAACAGATTTTCTTAATTCCTGATCATTTGTTTTTACAACTAAATAAATGGTGCCATTCTCATTAATTTCAAAAGAATTTTCATTTTTATATTCCACTTTATCAGGATCATAAGAGAAAGAGTAACCAGAGTAATTAGGCTTTTTAAGAATCGTTAAAATTATATTTTGATTTGTCCACAATTCTGTTGATAAAGTATAAATTAAATCTTCCCCTTCAAAATAAGACTTTTCCAAAACGGCACTGTTTCCAGCATAATCAATTACTTGAATTTCAATATCTTTGGTATCATTTTCTAGCTTAAGTGTACTATCTTTGGAAATATACTTTTGACCATCTACAATATAAATATATTCTTTAATTTTGCTTAAATCATCTGTAGCATCCACTTGAAGTACTTGATCTTTGATGAAAGCACCATTAATAATTGGAGGTTCTTTATCAATGTTAGAAATAGAGATTTCCTTTTTATATTCTCTTCCATGAACCTTCATACGAATGAATAAATTTTTGATATTCTTATCCACTTCATAAGTATTACTGGTACTATATGCTTCCTTATTAAAAGAATACAACGCATGATCTACCTTTTTTACCGTTAATAAAATGGATTCATTAGTCCAAGAAGTATTATATTCTAGTAATTCTAACTTCACATGAACTCTATTAAAAATAAAAGCAACCCCAATTCCTAAAACCAGAACTCCAAGGATAATAAAAGGTAAAACTTTATGAATCTTCTGCCAACTTGTTTTTCCTTCCTTTTTCTTAGAATCAATGATTTCTATTACCTGTTTTTTTGACATAACATTCTTCCTTTCTAAACCCTTTTTCTATTCAACAAATATTCTACAGAGTAGTGTAAATTAATAAGTAGTATAAATTTATAAAAAATCCTAAAGCTTCGTACCTGTAGATCATATATTCCTCTATAGTATATCATACATCATGTTCTTTGAAAGATTCTCTTGAAAGAAAAGTTTGATAGAGAAAAATATTTAAGTAGGAAGAAGGAAAAGTAAACAAAAAAGGCATAAAAACATGCCTAAAATCACCTATAAATTCAATTTTCTGTTGCGAGAAGTACAATTTCTGTTGGAAAAATATGATTTCCATAGTAGCGAAGCCTCAGATGATATCCATCCCACATTTCCTTTAACATCTTTGGAATCTTCCAAATATCTTCATGATTGTGATAAACAGAAACAAGTAGTTTAGGATGTTCATTTACAATATGTCTTCTAGCACCTAAAATTGCTTTTTCTTCAAAACCTTCTATATCCATCTTAATCAAGGTAATCTTTTCATTAATATCTTCATCAAGAGTAGTTGCTTCAATTTCTTGATCCCCAGACGCTAAAATCATATTGGCAGAGTCATCCACTGTACTTTTTTGGACATAAAGAATTCCACTTTGATCTGCCACTGCTTTTCTTCGAAAAGAAACATTTGGATAACTAGATAAATTATTTTTCAAAACTTCAAAACTATTTTTCGTAATTTCATAACAATAAATCTTCTGATACTGATTGGCACCAAATTGATTCAAATAATCCAAAACTGTATCTCCTGTATAAGCACCTAAATCTACAAAAACCTCCTCTCTATCAGTTTGAATTACATCCAAATCAAAATAGTGTGAATAATTGCTTTCCTGACACTCTTTCAATGTTTGAAAGTCAAAATCATACCAATTATTCAAAATGGCATACAGAACCTTCCTAGAACGATAATCCTCTAAATGTTCATAAAGAAAAATAAAATCATCCAAATGTTCCTTGATGGAAAGAGAGCGAAGATAAAATTCTTCAAATATTCCATCCTGAGTTCTTAACTTTCCCCAATAAGGAAATTTATCAAAATAGTCCTCTAAAGATGCACGAATCTCCAAAGGTACTTCAAAAAATCGATTCCTAATATGAGAATAAATTTCTTCCTTACTACTCTTTCTAATCTGTTCAACAAATGAAGTAAAATGGTAATCAACTCTATTCATCGTATTCTCCCTTCACAGTAGTATATTTACATAAAAGAAAATATATGAATTAGGTACTAACATTTGAATAATAATAAAAGACTATATATTTATTATTTACAAAATAATAATAGGAGAAAAGGGATTTTCATCCTCCGCAAAATATGGTATTCTATAAACGAATACAGGTGAATGATACATATTGATGAAATACCAAATTCAAAAATCTATGACTGGGAGAATATATGAAAGATGAAATAAAATTTTATTACACGGAAGCAGGTTCTTATGCATCAAAAGAAGGATACCCCCTTTGTAAGAAGAAACAATATTGCAGCAATTATCAAATATAAAAATAGGTATCTATTTCTTGCCTGGAATGAAGTGGGCTATGAGAATTTACTAGTTACTGGTGGTATTGATAAAGAAGAAGAAAAGGAAACAGTAGTCATCAGAGAAGTAGAGGAAGAAACTGGATATTTTGATATTAAAAAGATAACTCCAATTGATGCCATCAATGTTTCAAAATTTTACGTAGAACATAAAAATGAGAAGAGAGAGGCAATCTATTATCCTTTCCTAGTAGAACTAAATTTATTAAGGCAGAAAACGATGGACGTATCAGAAATAAAAGAACATACTTGTATTTGGGTAGGAAAAGACCACTTAAATAAAATTCATTTATATGAGAATCACCAAAGAATGTTAGAATGTGCATTAAAAAATTTTGAAAAAGAAAAAATGAAAAAAACTATTTAACAAGCATTAGGGGGAATAGAACAAATGGGAAAAATAGTAGTTTGTATGGGTAAATCATCTTCTGGTAAAGATACAATTATAAAACAATTATTAAAGGAAAATAAATATCATCTTCAAAAGATTGTTCAAAGCACTACAAGACCTATCCGATTTGGGGAAGTGAATGGAAAAGAGTACTACTTTCATACAGAAGAAGAAATGAACAAACTAAATAGACATCATCAAATCATTGAACAAAGAAAATACAATACAGAACAAGGTAGTTGGTATTACTTTACTACAAGTCAAGCAATTGATTTAGAAAACCATAATTATATTACAATTAGTACATTAGAAGGATTAGAAAGTTACATTAGATACTATGGAAAAGATAAAATCATATCCTTATTATTTAGGCTAGATGATGGAGAAAGACTGCAAAGAGCATTAATAAAAGAAATAAATCAAGAAAATCCCCAATATGTAGAAATGTGTCGCCACTACCTAGCAGATTTTCATGAATTTTCAACAGAAGATGTGGGAAAAAACTCTATTACGAAAATAATTGATAACAATGGAAAAATTCAAGAAACAGTAGAAGAAGTAAATAAAGTTTTAAACTTATATCTATAAGGATAAGAAAAATGAATTTTGTATGTTCAAAGACATAGAATCAACAACTATGTTTTTTCTTTTGGAACTATAGCGTATTTAAAATATTTATATTATAATAAATTTAAATAATATATTAAAATTATGTAACAAGTAGGAGGAAAAAAGGATGTCAAAGGCTTTTAAAATATGTTATAATCCATCCAAAAGTATAGAGGTAGAAAAAAATTACATTGTAGATAACTATTTATCAAAAGAAGATAATATGGGTTACTCAATCGTTCGAACTCATTTAAATGGAAGCCATCCATTTATGAAAAATACATGTTCTAACAGAACGTATTATCTAATTTGTGGAAATGCAACTTTTTATCTAGAAGATGAGAAAATAAATCTATCTGAAGGAGAAATGATAGTAATACCAAAGGATACAAAGTATGCTTTTCAAGGAAAGTTTGATGCAATTTTAGTAGATGGACCAGCATTCGAGGCAGAAAATGATATCATCTATGATGAAAAGATAGTAGAAGAATAATGATAGAAGAATCATAGAATAAAGATAACAGCAATCATAAGGAAAAAAGAAAGGAAGAATCTACATGGATTTTATAGAAAAAATTAAATCACAAGTAAAAGAAAAAAATAGAACAATTATACTAGCAGAAACCGAAGATATTCGTACATTAAAGGCAGCATCGATTGTAAAAAAAGAAGGATTTGCGACAATTATCCTAGTAGGAGAAGAAAATGAAATCAATGATTTAGCAAAAGATAACCGTATAGATATTTCAGGAATTCAAATTATAAATCCAAATACATACAAGAATTTTGAAAATTTAAAAAACACATTCTATGAACTTAGAAAAGCAAAAGGAATGACACTAGGGGAAGCAGAAAAAATTTTATTAGAGAACAAGTTATATTTTTCTAATATGTTAGTAAAGTGTGGATATGCAGATGGACTAGTTGCTGGGGCAATCCATAGTAGTGCCGATGTATTAAGACCTGCTTTACAAATTATTAAAACATCATCTGATAGTGAAATTGTATCCTCATTCTTCTTAATGGATGTTCCAAATTGTAGTTATGGCGCAAATGGGGTTTTTGTCTATTCAGATAGTGGAATGGTTCAAAATCCAACGAGTGAAGAATTAGCAGAAATTGCGAGATGTAGTGCAAGAACCTTTGAAAAGTTAGTAGGAGAAGAACCCAAAGTAGCACTATTATCCCACTCAACGTTAGGTTCTGCCAAACATAAAGATGTAGATAAGGTTGTAAAAGCAGTGGAAATTGCGAAAAAAGAAAACCCAGAATTAAAGTTAGATGGAGAATTCCAGTTTGATGCGGCAATAGTACCAAGTGTTGCTGAAAAGAAAGCACCAAATAGCAAAGTGGCAGGACAAGCCAATGTATTAATTTTTCCCGATTTAGATTCTGGAAATATAGCTTATAAAATTACAGAAAGACTCGCTCATGCGAAAGCCTATGGTCCAATTACACAAGGGTTAGCAAAACCAGTCAATGATTTATCTCGTGGGTGTATGGAAGAGGATATTGTAGGAGTTATTGCAATTACAGCCTTTCAGTGTGAGGATGAGAAGTAATAAATAAAAGCCTATTTTGAAAATAAAAACAGTTTCCATATAATAAGGATAAGTAATAAAAATCATAAAAGAAACAAAAATGCCATAATTTACCCATAAAAGTATGATAGAATAAAAATATCAAAGGAGAGAGTATTTATGAAAAAGAAAATCATATCTATTTTAATTACATTCATCATCGGATTTATTGTTTTTTATGCCATGTTACCAGCTATCAATGTTCATAGTCTTGGATTTTGGTTCTTTCTAATATTTTTATTTATTATTTATAGTACAACCGACTTACTGGTATCTGCAAATAGTATAGAAACATGGAGAAGTATTCCAAAAAGAATCTTAATTGGTTTTTCTCTTGCATTAGTAATTGGGATTGGACTACCACTATTTAATCTCTTTTTATCCCCTTTATTTCATGCCAAAGAATATAGTAATCGAATTGTAATTAATGAGGATAAAGAATTCAGTAAAGAAATTGCACCTGTTGACTTTTCAACTTTACCGCTACTAGATAAGGCATCCAGTGAAAAGTTAGGAGATCGAGTAATGGGACAAATGCCAGAATTAGTATCTCAATTTTACGTATCAGATTTATATAGTCAAATTAATTATAATGATTCTATTGTTCGTGTAACTCCATTAGAGTACAATGGGCTATTTAAATATTTTTCCAATCGAAAAGATGGAGTCAAAGGATATATTACCGTCAACTCAGTCACTGGAAAAGCTAGTCTAAAGAAATTAAAAAAAGGAATGAAATACGTAGATTCAGCTTGGTTTAATGATAATCTAAATCGACACTTAAGATTTAAGTATCCAACAAAAATATTTGGAGAAAAGACCTTTGAAATCGATAATGAGGGGAATCCATATTGGATTGTACCGACGATGAAATATAAAGGAATCGGATTAAAAGCAGAGATTGCAAGTATTATTATTTTAGATCCAATTGATGGAAGTAGCAAAGAATACAAGATAGAAGATGTACCAACTTGGGTGGATCATGTTTATTCCGCATCTTTAATTATTGAACAAGTGAATGATTGGGGAAGATATAAAAATGGATTTTGGAATGCATCGTTCGGTCAGAAAAATGTAGTAAAAACAACAGAAGGTTATAACTATATGGCGATGAATGATGATGTATATCTATATACAGGAATTACCTCTGTATCAACGGATGAATCGAATATTGGATTTATTCTAACGAATATGAGAACCAAAGAAACAAACTTTTACCGAGTACCTGGAGCTGAGGAGTATTCTGCAATGGACAGTGCAAAAGGGCAAGTACAGCAAATGAATTATGAAGCAAGTTTTCCACTATTAATTAATTTAAATAACCGAGCTACCTATCTACTAAGTTTAAAAGATGCAGCAGGATTAGTAAAAATGTATGCCTTTGTTGATGTAGAAGATTATCAGAAAGTAGAAATTACGGATGCATCTCTTGGAATTGAAAAAGCCAGTGAAAACTATTTAAATAAGATCTGGTCAGAAACTTCAACCTCTAATACAGCAAGACTAGAAAAAGTAATTCAAATAAAAAAAATAACTTCTGCAATGATTGATGGAGTAAGTTATTATTATATAATAGATACAGAAGATAAAAAATATAAATGCTCTATTAAAGTAGAAAAAAATCTTTTGCCTTTCTTAGAAGCAGGAAGTAGTATTCAAATTGGTTACAAAGAAGAAAAAGATGTAACGGATATTGAAAAAATTCGTCTAAAGCAAAACTAAATAATCTATATAAATGAAACTAGTGATCAGAAAATAATGATATGATTTACTAGTTTTTTTCACATATATAAGGAAAAATGAATAAAATAAAAGAAAAAGACATATAAAGAAAAAGGGGGATTAAAAAGAAGAAGTAAATAAAATGAAAAAAAGTTGTAAAAAGTCAAAAAAAGTAGTTGACTAAGAAGAAGTGAAATGATATATTAAATGGGC
>CAJTXV010000002.1 GCA_910584255.1 uncultured Bacilli bacterium | reverse complement strand
AGGCCTTATAGGCCTCAAACAAAAACCACTAGTTTAACTAGTGGTTTTTTATTATGGAAAACATCAGGTTTCCATTTAAAAACACCTGCTATGCAGGTGAGAAATGTAAAAAGCGAAAGCGTTCAGTAAAAACATAATAACCTCCTTCTGCTATAATGAAAGATGTTTCGTCAATCAAATAAACAGAAGGAGGTTATTATGTTTCAAAAAAGAAAATCAAATATAGATGAGAGCCAATTATCTCATACTAAATATGATTGCCAATATCATATTGTTTTCATTCCAAAATTTAGAAGAAAGGCAATATATGGAAAACTCCGAAGAGATATTGGCGTTATACTCAGACGTCTATGTGAATATAAAGGCGTTGAGATAGTGGAAGCCAATGCTTGTATTGATCATATACATATGTTGGTTAAGATTCCACCTAAAATTAGTGTATCACAGTTTATGGGATATTTAAAAGGTAAAAGTTGCCTAATGATCTTTGAGAATCACGCAAATCTAAAATATAAATATGGTCAAAGAAGTTTTTGGGCAAGAGGATATTATGTTAGTACAGTAGGACTAAATAAAAATACAATTAAGAAATATATAGGAGAACAGGAAACTGAAGATATGCTTCTAGACAAAAGAAGCGTGAAAGAATATAACGACCCTTTTAAGGGCTAGTTAGAGTGACAAAGGAGATTGGCGGAACAAAAAAGCCCCAAATGGGAGTGGTCAGTAATATCACCTTATAGGTGTTTAAGGAAAACCACTAGTTGAACTAGTGAATTATTATTAGAATAATAATTGTCGGATTATTTAAATTTTTATAGTTTGATGTTTCACGTGAAACATAAAAAAATTGTTTAAAAATTATTTCCCGGGAAATAATTTTAAGTATTTAATTGTATTATTCAATTTAAATTAATAATTTGAACGATGTTTCACGTGAAACATAATAAAATATACTAAATAATTCTTGTATTTAAAAAAAATATATAATAGAATATATACGTGCAATAAATATTAATGGAACCAGGTCAGGATCGGAAGGTAGCAGCCTTAACATTATATATTTATGTGCACTTTTTTGTTTGGAAGTGATAGTAATGTATGAAAAATATATGGTTGAAGCTTTAGATGAAGCTAGACTTGCTTTAGGAGAGGGTGAAATTCCAGTTGGAGCAGTGTTAGTATATAAAAATGAAATTATTGCGAAAGCTCATAATACACGTATTCAAGATAATTGTGTAATGGGTCATGCTGAAATTAATGTAATAAGAAAAGCTGCTAAAATAATAAAAAATTGGAGATTGTGTGATTGTATTCTTTATGTAACTCTTTTACCTTGTCCAATGTGTGCGAGTGCGATTAATCAATCTCGAATTAATCAAGTTATTTGTGGAACAGTACCTAATAATTCAGATTACCCATTAATTTATCAAATTTTAAATGATCATAATTATGGAAAACCAGTTCAACTATTTACAGGGGTTCTTGAAGAAGAGTGTAGCCAACTTTTAAAAAAATTTTTTTTAGAAAAAAGAAACTAATTATCCAACAAATTATGATGCTTATGGTATAATATTAATAGTTTTGGAGGTGAATTATGGCATATCAAACACTTTATAGAAAATATAGACCATTAGATTTAGATGATGTTTCTGGTCAATCTGCAATTGTAAAAATAATAAAAAATTCACTGAAACTTAATAGAATTAGCCATGCCTATTTATTTTGTGGTCCTAGAGGAACTGGAAAAACTACAATGGCAAGAATTTTAGCTAAAAATATAAATTGTTTAGATCTTCAAGATGGAATTGCCTGTGGAAAATGCAAAAATTGTCTTTCTATTTTAAGTGGAAATTGTCCAGATATTATAGAATTAGATGCTGCTTCTAATAATGGTGTAGATGAAATTCGGGAAATTAAGAATAAAGTATCTTTAGTTCCTACAGAATTAAAATATAAAGTTTATGTTATTGACGAGGTACATATGCTATCATCTGGTGCATTTAATGCTCTACTTAAAACTTTGGAGGAACCCCCTGGACATGTAATTTTTATACTTGCTACTACTGATGTTCATAAAGTACCAGTAACTATTATCTCTAGGTGTCAGTGTTTAGATTTTCATAGAGTCTGTGAAAATGATATTATTCATAGACTTCGCTCTATTTGTCAATCTGAAAATATTAAAATAGATGATGAAGTCCTAAAAAATATTGCTAATTTGTCAGATGGTGGTTTTCGAGATGCTATTGGTATGTTGGATAAACTTATTTCATATTCTGATAAAGAGGTAACATTAGATGATTTTGAGGAGTTAAATGGTATTGTATCCATAGAAAAGAAAAAAGAATTTTTATCAATGATTGTAAATAGTGAAATTAATAAAATTATACAATTTATCGATGATATTTATAATCTTGGAAAAGATTTAATTATTTTTTCTCAGGATTTGATGATTCTTTGTAGGAATATGATTGTTAATTATTATTCATATGAAAAAACAGATTACGATATTGAGTTTTTACTTTCTTTTGTGGAAAAAATGGATGAGATTGTAATTTCATTAAAGGAAAGTAATAATTTGAAAATTATATTTGAAACTAAAATATTATCACTTGTGCATAAAAAAAATATGGAGAATAAACAAGTAAAAACTGTTGATAATATTGATTTATGTAATAAAGATGATCAAAATGTTCAAAATGATATAGAATCTAATAATCACCAAGAAAATACAAATATTACTCCTACTCAAGAAATAGAAAATAATTTGAATACTGATTCTGAATTAGAAGAAAATAAGTATAATAAGTCGTCTAACAATAATTTTATTAAAAAAAATAAAATTATTGTTAATAATTGTTTCTATAGCGCATCTAAAGATAAATTACTTTATATAAAGGAAAGTTGGAAAAATCTAAATGATTATGCTTTAGACAGTAAGTATGGTGCGGCTGCTTGTTATCTTTCTGATGCTACAATTCGTGCAGCAGGTAGTCATGAAATTATTATTACATTTGATTATGAATCTATGGTAAGCCGAGGATTCCAATTTTCTACACTAATTGAACAATTATTATTTAAAATTTTTGATGAAACATACTATGTTGCATATTTAACAGAAGAAGAATGGAATATTGAAAAAAATAAATATATTGAAAATAAAAATAATGGTATTAGTTATCAATACTTAAATTTAAGTGATTTAAATAAACAACAAGAGTCTAGCAGTCAAAATATAGAAGTAAAAGAAGATTCAACAAGTAATTCAATTGTAGATGATGCAATTAAATTATTTGGTGAAAATATAGTAAGTATAAATGAATAGAAAAGGAGAAATGAAATATGAACTTACAAGCACTAATGAAACAAGCACAATCAATGCAAAAGGATATGATGAAGGCAAAGGATGAAATAGATAAAACTATTTTTGTAGGTGAAAATGGTTTTGTTAAAGTTGAAGTAAAGGGAACAAAAGAAATTAGTAAAATAAAAATTGATAATTTTGAACTTAATTCTGATGATATTGAAATGCTACAAGATATGATTATGATTGCAATTAATGATGCTTTTAAAAAAGTGGATAAAATGACAGAAGAAAAATTAGGAAAATTTGCTAACTCAGTACCAGGACTTTTCTAATATGTATCCAGAGAGTTTAGAAAATTTAATAGAATGTTTTAAATATCTTCCTGGAATTGGGGAAAAAACGGCTGAGAGATTGGCTTTTGCAGTCTTAGATATGGATGAAGAGAGAACTGAGTATTTTCAGGAAAGCATTAAAAATTGTAAAAACAATATTCATGAATGTCCTATTTGTAATGTGTTAACTGATAAAGAAGTATGTGATATATGTTCTAATACTATCCGTGACGATACATTGCTTTGTGTGGTAGAAGATCCTAAAATAGTATTCTTATTTGAAAAGTTGGGAATGTTTAAGGGAAAATATCATGTATTAAGAGGATTAATCTCACCAAAAGAAGGTATAAACCCAGAAGATATTGATTTGGGAAGGTTAATTGATAGGATTAAGCATTCCAATTATAAGGAAATTATTTTAGCATTTAAACCTAGTATTGAGGGAGAAACTACTTCTCTTTATATAAAACGAATTTTAGGAGACTTAGATTTGAAAATATCGAAGATAGCAAGTGGTGTACCTATAGGTGCTGATATGGAATACATAGATGCAATGACTTTGGAAAGAGCATTATTAGATCGAAAAAATATAGAATAAATTATCTTATTTACCATACCTTTTAATAGGTGAAGAAAAATGAAAAAAATAATTCAGTTTGTAAAACACTTTATTCTTAGTTTTTTTGTTCTTTATGGGTTTAATATGATTGTGGAAAACTTTAATATTATAATTCCTATTAATTTTATAACCGTAAGTTTTATGTCTTTTTTAGGATTTCCGGCCTTGTTTTCTTTAGTTTTACTCTATGTATTTATCCGATAGAAAGGAACGATGTATATGTTATCTTCATATAGAGAAGAACAACCATATTTTGTAGAGGAAATTACAAAAATTGTGAATAAAAATAAATTTTCTCAGGCTTATTTAATTGAAACTAGAAATTGTCAAAATGCTAACTCAATTGTACTTTCTTTTGCAAAATATTTATATTGTCCTAGTCATACATTGGAGTCTAATTTGTGTACAAGCTGTAATCTATGTTCTTTGATAGATCATCACATAAATGGAGATTTTATTGAAATATATCCTGAGGGCTCTTTTATTAAAAAAAGGCAGATTTTAGATATTAAAGAAAAATTTACAACCAAATCTTTGGATAGCCAAATAAATAGGGTTTATATTATATATGAAGCCGATAAATTAAATAAGGAATCAGCTAATACTTTACTTAAATTTTTAGAAGAACCTGAAGAGAATATTATTGCAATTTTGGTAACAGAAAATCGTTATAAAGTAATTGATACTATACGTAGTCGGTGCCAGATATTTTCTCTATTGAATCAAACAATGGAAGTAGAAATTTCTGATATTGAACTTGTTACTAAAATAATTGAATGTTTAGAAAAAAAAGGTAGACAATCTATTGCATATTTGCCAATTACTTTAGAAAATCATTATTACAATAGAGAACAGTGGATAACTATTTTTACTAATATGCAATATATCTATGAACAAGCAATTCGAGAATTAGAAGAGTTCTCATTTCAAGAAACATTAAATACTATTTTAACAAAAATTTTAGAGAAAAATAATGAACAAAGTTTATTATATAAACTAGAAGTAATTCATAATAAGCTTCAAGAATTGGAATATAATTTGAATATTAATTTGATGCTTGATGATTTTATTATAAAATTTACTGAGTAGGGTGAAGGTGGTGATATGTATGATTCATACAGTAATTGTAAATTTTAAGAAGAATACAAAAAATTATTTTTTTAGCACCAATGGTCTTGATTTAAAGTGTGGTCAAAATGTGATTGTGGAAACGGAAAAGGGTTTACAATTTGGACAAGTAATTGCTCTTAAAGAAGTTTCTACAAGTGATATTGGGATTCCTCTAAAAGATGTTAAAAGAATTGCAACAGAAAAAGATGAAAATCAATATCAGAAAAATTTAGAAGATGCATCCAAGGCGTTAGAAGTTGCCAGAAAAAAAGTAGAAGAACTGGGATTAAAAATGAAATTAATTGATGCTAGATATAATTTTGATCGTAGTCAATTATTATTTAATTTTATAGCAGATGAACGTATTGATTTTAGAGAACTTGCAAAGAGATTAGCTCAGGTTTATCACACAAGAATCGAACTTCGTCAAATTGGTGTTCGTGATAAAGCAAAAGAGATTGGTGGACTAGGTCCTTGTGGTAGATTTTTATGCTGTAGTACTTTTCTTACTGACTTTAATAGTGTATCAATCAATATGGCAAAAAATCAGATGCTTGCATTAAATCCATCTAAAATTAATGGAGTTTGTGGAAGACTACTTTGCTGTTTAAATTATGAAGATGAAACTTATAGTCATTTGAAGAAAAATCTTCCAAAGATTGGTTCTATTTATAAAAATGGAGATACTGTTGGTAAAATTATATCACTCAATGTTTTTAAAAAGACGGCAATGATCGAGGGAAAAAATCATAATCAGATAGAGGTTGACTTAGAAAATGGAAGTATTGAATGATTTAGTGAATTATAATAACTTAAAAATATATCAAAATACAGATTGGTTTCTATTTTCCTTAGACTCTATATTGCTTCCTAATTTTGTGACTATAAATAAAAACGCTAAAACGATTATGGATTTAGGAACGGGAAACGCTCCAATTCCTTTAATTCTATCTACAAAAACTAAGGCAAGAATAATAGGAATTGAAATTCAAAAAGATGTTTATGAATTAGCAAAAAAAACAATAGAGTATAATTCACTTCAAGACAAAATTGAATTATATAATCTAGATATAAAAAAACTAAGAGAACACTTTGAGGGGGATTCTGTAGATATTATTACTTGTAATCCTCCTTATTTTAAAGTTGAAGAACAAAGTAATTTAAATGAGGATTTTCATAAAGTTATTGCACGTCATGAAGTAAATTTAACTTTAGAAGATTTATTACAGGCTGCAAAATATCTTTTAAAAAATAATGGAATTCTGGCTTTAGTGCATCGAACAGATCGCTTTTTAGATATTTTAAGATTATGTTCTCAGTATGGATTGGAAGTCAAGAAGATAAGATTTGTTTATCCAAAGATAAATTCAGAATCCAATATGATTTTAGTAGAAGCTAGGAAAAATGGGGGCGTAGGCTTAAAGGTGTTACCTCCGCTTTATGTTCATGAAGAAAATGGTGACTACACAAAAGAAGTAATAGAAATGTTTGGATAAATTATATATAGGAGGAAAATCATGTTTTACTCTAGAGTTCTTTTAAAGAATGAAACAGAAATAAAGAAATATTTACAGGATAATCATTATCAAAAGGTTTGCGAATTCTCATTTTATGATTTAATTTATATTAATAAAAATGGTAATTCTATTACTGATGATACCTTAAAAATAAGAGTTTATTATCATAATGAGTGGAAAAATAAAAATGTTTTAGTTATACTTAAAAAAGCAATTTTTACTAATGGGCAAAAAGAAGATAGAGTTTTGTTAAGAAAAGAGTTTGATATGCCAGAGAGTGCTATCAAATATGTTGAAGAAAACTATGAAGAACAGTATACTTTTGCTTTTAAATTAGAAAAAAGTGGTGTACAATATCTAACGGGAACTGTGACTATTTGGTTGGAAGATATTGTAGATTTAGGTACTAGTATAGAAATTGGTTCTGAAAATGTAGAAGCTATAGATTCTATTATTCAACAATTAGATATTGTAGAAAAATTAGATCTTTCTGTTCCTGAATACATGTATAAAAAATTAAATATTCAGTAGGAGTGAAACGAAATGAGACAAAAAAGTTATGATAATAGTCCAAGTTTATATTTGATACCAACTCCAGTAGGGAATATGGAAGATATTACTTTGCGTGCCATTAATACTCTTAAAATGGTTGATTTATTATTATGTGAAGACACTAGAATTACTTCTGAATTGCTGCGTCATTTGGGAGTTAAAAAGAAATTAATTCATTCTGATGATCATACGGAAGGGGCATTAAGAGAGAAAATATTATGTAAACTTCAAGAAGGTTTAAATATCGGATTAGTAACAGATCGAGGTACTCCTATTATTAGTGACCCAGGTTATCGTATCGTTGATTATGTTAGTAAGAGAGGATATAATGTAATTAGTCTTCCTGGTCCTACTGCCTTTGTTCCCGCTCTTACAATGTCTGGCATTTCTCCGTCTCCATTTTTGTTTTATGGTTTTTTAAATAGTAAAACCACAAAGAGAGAAAAAGAATTGGAGTCTTTAAAAAAACTTACTTTTACTATTATTTTTTACGAGGCGCCTCATCGTATTAAGGAGATGCTCCAATCATTACTTAAAGTATTCGGAAATCGAAATATTGCTTTATGTAGAGAGATTAGTAAAAAGTATGAAGAAGCTATCAGGGGTACTGTTGAAGAAGTTTTAGAAATTGTGGATTCCTTAAAGGGTGAAATGGTTGTTGTAGTAGAAGGTAATCAAGTGCAAGAAGATTTTTCAAGTATGACTATTTTGGAGCATGTGCAATTATATTTTGAGGATGGTATGACAGAGAAGGAAGCAATTAAAAAGGTATCTATTGAAAGGGATATTCCTAAGTCAATTGTTTATAAAGAATATCATACTGAAAAGTGAAAATTATTTCCCGGGAAATAATTTTACTATTAAATAACATTTTTAGGGGGTCCTATGCTTATAACAAAATTTAATCCACATAGTTTAAGATATGGGGTTATGCTAAGTTCAGAAGATAAATATAGATATTTTGTTGAAGAGTTAATTAGTGAAAAAAATATAGAGACTTATGAGAAATTGCAAGAAGCTTTAAAAGAAGAAAGTGAGGGGATTTGTATGGGACAAAAGGTAAATCCACATGGTTTAAGAATTGGTTTAATAAAAAATTGGGATTCAGAATGGTGTTCAGAACAAAATGAGAATGGTATATTTATTTCTAATGATATGATTCATCATAGTTTTAAAAATAGAAAAATTCATTTGGTTCAATTATTAGGAAATAAAAGATATAAAAAAACTGTAAATAAAGTAAAGACTTTAAGTAGGTGATTATATGAAACTAATTGTTGGATTAGGAAATCCAGGAAAAGAATATGAAAATACAAGGCATAATATTGGTTTTCAAACAATTGATCTTTTTGCACAAAAACTGGGGATAACTATATCTAAATCAAAATTTAATGGGCTTTATGTGGAAACACTAATTCACGGGGAAAAAGTAATTTTATTAAAACCTCAGGCTTATATCAATTTAAGTGGTGAAGTTATTCACAAATTCGTTTATTTTTATAAAATCAAGATTTCAGATTTGTTAATTATTCATGATGATTTAGATTTAGAAGTTGGATCTTTTAAATTAAAAAAGAAGGGTTCCAGTGGTGGACATAATGGTTTAAAAAATATAGAGCTTCATTTAGGAACACAAGAGTATTTTCGAATTAAAATTGGTATTTCCAATAATAAGAATATTGATACAAAGGATTATGTACTAGGAAAATTATCTAATTCAGAAAAAGAAATGTTAGATCAAATAAAATTGGAAGTACTTTCTGTGCTTGATGATTATTTCAATATGAGTTTTGATAATTTAATGAATAAATACAATACAAAAATAAAGAAGGGACCGATCGATGCTTAATAATTGTTTTCAAATTGACAAAATTCATAATGTTGCTCTGGCTGGTTTAACAAACGAGCTTTTTTCTGTTTATGTTAATCAGATTTGGAATCACCATGACAAATCTATTTTAATTGTTACACCTTCTTTATATGAAGCAAATCAAATCTATGAAAGTTTAAGTAATTATAATTCTTGTGTTAGTTTATTTCCAATGGATGATTTTTTAACGAGCGAAGCAATTGCAGTTAGCCCCGATTTAATGGTTAATCGTCTAGAAACATTAAATCAGATACTAGAAAATAAAAAAAATATTGTAGTTACTAATTTAATGGGGTATCTTCGTTTTCTTCCTACAAAAAAACTTTATCAAAAAAGTCATGTTACTTTTTCTTTAAATGACGAAATTGAACCAAAAGAATTAGTACAACGACTTTATCATATTGGTTATAGTAAGGAATCAATTGTTACAAAAACGGGAGAATTTTCTGTTCGTGGTTTTGTTATCGATGTTTTTCCTTTTGGATTAGATCATCCTGTGCGGTTTGAATTTTTTGGAGATAGTATTGAATCTATTCGTTCTTTTGATGAAGAAACACAGAAGTCTTTAGAATCTATAAAGTCAGTTAGTATAGATCCCTATACAGAATTTATATTAGAGAAATATCCAGAGGAATATGAACAAAAACAAAAATATTTGTTAGCATTATCTAATTCTATTTCTAATATTTATCAATACTTAGATTCTGCTATTGTAATTTATAAAGATTATCCACAATTAGAAAAGAGTTATGAATTACTAGTAAAAGAGATTTTTGAATATCAACAAGAAAAAGATTGTGATTTTAAGTCAAAGTATATGTTTGATTTATCTGAGATAAATCCTTCTAATCAAATTCATTATTTAACGATTGATAATCTTTTATTAGATAAAAGTATAGAAGTTATTCGCTATGATAGTAAAGAGATTCTTCCATTTAATGAAAATATAGAACTAATTAATAGTTTCTTAAAAGATCAGTTATATTTAAATAAAAATATTTGGATTTGTTTAAAGAAACATCAGATTCGTACTTTTACAAAAGAACTTCAGGTACCTTATATCTTAACTGATGAGGATCACTTTTATTCTGGGCAAGTTAATATCATTGAAAAAAATATTGGGAAGGGATTTGTTTTTTTAGACAATGTTGTAATATCAGACTTAGATTTATTTCGTAATTTTATTCCAAAGAAAAAATATAAAACAAAGTTTAAATATGCTTCTAAAATCAAAGATATTAATAAACTAAATATTGGGGATTATGTAGTTCATAATGTTCATGGAATTGGAGTCTATAATGGGATTCATACCATTGCACAATTTGATTTAAAAAAAGATTACTTAGAGATTTTATATGCGGAGAAAGATAAACTTTATATTCCTGTTGAAAAAATTGATTTGATCAGTAAGTTTTCTGGAAATGAAGGAGTCGTCCCTAAAATTAACAAATTGGGTGGTTCCGATTGGAATAAAGTAAAGGCTAGAGTAAAAAATAAAATTCATGATATTGCAGATAAATTACTTCGTTTATATGCTGAAAGGGAAATGAAAAAAGGTTTTGCTTTTAGTCCTGATGGTGAATTTCAAGAGTCTTTTGAAGATGCTTTTGAATATCAGGAAACAAAAGATCAATTAATAGCGATTGATCAAATTAAACATGATATGGAATCTTCTGTTCCCATGGATCGTTTACTTTGTGGGGATGTAGGATATGGAAAAACAGAAGTAGCTTTTCGTGCGATATTTAAAGCTGTGATGGATTCCAAACAGGTTCTTTATTTATGTCCAACAACAATTCTTTCAAATCAGCACTACCATAATGCATTAACTCGTTTTTCTAACTTTCCAATTCGAATTGCCTTACTCAATCGATTTACAACACCAAAAGAAAAAAAGAGGATTATAGAAGGCCTTCAAGATGGAAGTGTTGATGTTGTAATTGGGACGCATCGTTTGTTAAGTAATGATGTGAAGCCAAAAGATTTAGGATTATTAGTTATTGATGAAGAGCAAAGATTTGGAGTTACTCATAAAGAAAAGATTAAAGAATACAAAAGTAATGTGGATGTATTAACATTAACGGCGACTCCAATTCCTAGAACACTTCAAATGTCTATGGTCGGAATTCGAAGTTTATCTTTAATTGAAACTCCACCTGTAGATCGTTATCCGGTTCAAACGTATGTAATCGAAGAGGACAATCAAATTATAAAAGATGCAATTTATAAGGAACTTTCTAGAAATGGTCAAGTGTTTCTTTTATATAATCGAGTAGAGACAATAGAAAAAAAAGCAATAGATATTCATCAATTAGTCCCAGAAGCAAAAATTATTTGTGCTCATGGTCAGCTTAGTAAGGAAGAATTAGAGAACCGCATGTCTGCTTTTATTAATCATGAGTATGATATTCTTTTATGTACGACAATTATTGAAACGGGTATTGATATTCCGAATGTAAATACTTTAATTGTATTAAATGCAGATTGCTTTGGTCTTAGTCAACTGTATCAGATTCGGGGACGTGTTGGGCGAAGTAATAAGATTGCTTATGCGTATTTAATGTATAATCCTCAAAAAATGTTAACTGAAACTGCAGTCAAAAGACTGAGTGCAATTAAAGATTTTACAGAACTTGGAAGTGGATTTTCTATTGCTACTCGTGATTTATCTATCCGTGGTGCAGGAGATATTTTGGGAAGTGAACAAGCAGGATTTATTGATACAGTTGGGATTGACTTATATTTAAAAATGTTAAATGATGAAGTGGAAAAACTAAAAGGAAATCCTATTAAGGAAGAAGAAATTCAGAATGAGAAGCCTTTACTTGATGTATCCACACATATTTCAGATGCTTATACAGACGATGATAACTTAAAAATTGAAATCCATAGAAAAATTAATGAAATAGATTCTTATGAAAAACTACAAGAAGTAAAATCAGAAATAGAGGATCGTTTTGGTAAAGTCAACGAAGAGATGATTATCTATATGTATGAAGAATGGTTTGAGAAAATGGCTAAATATTGGCAAATTGAAAAGGTTAAGAAAACGAGAAACTCTTTAGAATTATATTTTAGCCCAGAAATGACAATGCAAATTGATGGGGAAGAACTTTTCTTAGATGCTTTCAAAATTACACCAATGTTTCGCTTTAAGATGGTTTCTTCTAGATTGGTTGTAATTTTAGATACGATTCAATTAGAAAAACACTATATTTATTATTTAATAGATCTTTTGCAAGTGCTAAAAAAGAAAATTTGATTAAATTTAATTGATTTTTCTTAATAATTTGTTAGAATAACCCCGCGAAGAGTATTATATAAAAATCCAAAGAAAAGAGATTTTAGAAAGTATGGTGAAGATGATGGAACTTAAATTACTTAATAGTAGTGATTCTAAACTAAAACTAATTTGTGAAGAAGTAGTTGATTTTGAAAATAGGGAATTTTATTTAGATATAATTAATCAAATTAAAAATTTATGTATTGAGCAATATGCTTTTGCTGCGGCAGCACCTCAATTTGGAGTTGATAAACGATTTATAGTATTCGTAAGCGCAGAAGAAAAAAGAGTAAGTAGTGTTCGAGAACTTCAATAATTAGATATTCAGTATGAGGTCATGGCTTATTTTAATTCTAAAATTACAATGATGGAAGGACTCACATATTATTATGAAGCTTGCATGAGTACAGGGGATATAATTGGTAAAGTTGCTAGGCCTTATCATATAGAATTCGACTATCAAGATATAAATGGCGTTTTTCATCATGAGCATTTAGAAGACTTTAAGGCAAGGTTTTTTTGCCATGAAGTAGATCATTTAGATGGAATTGAGTTTTTAGATAAAGCCAGTGATATAACATATGATGCGGATTTAAACAAAAGAATAGAAATTCGAGATAGATATCCAAATAAAATAATTTCAAAGAATTGTAAATTTAATCAAGAACAAATAGAACCAAAATTTAGAACCAAAGTTTATAACAAAAAGTAAAAAAGGTTAAGGAAAAAAAGAAAATGTTGACAATTTAAAATCTTAGTGGTATATTCTTAGGAAGTCGAGTGAGTGTGTATAAGTATTTTTACGAGCTACACAAGGAATTAAACCTACACGTATAACACGGAGTCACTATAAAGGTGATTTTCCGTGTTTTTTATTTAAATCATCTTTTGACTAATATTAAAAAGAAAGGGGGAGAAATTTTTATAATTATTAATCGTAAATATTTTTTTACTTGTGATATATAGGATTTAAAAAATTATATGTCATAGAGAATAATTGAAAAATTAAATTATAGAATTATAGAATTATAGGAGGTGATTTTATGGCAGTAATTGAAGTAAAAAATTTAAGTAAAATTTTTACAATTAAAGAAAAGAAGCAAGGGTTTAAAGGTAGTATCCAATCTATCTTTCATCCTAAATATCGCAAGGTAAAATCAGTAAAGAAAGTTAATTTTTCTGTAGATAAGGGAGAAATTGTTGCATTTATTGGTCCAAACGGAGCAGGAAAATCAACAACGATTAAAATGATGACGGGAATTTTATTCCCAACAGAGGGAGATATCAATATTTTAGGACTTGATCCAAAGAAGCATCGTAAGAAGCTTACTTATGAAATAGGAACAGTGTTTGGTCAAAAAGAACAGTTATGGACTCATTTAACACCTTATGATAACTTTAAATTTTTTGGAGCGATTTATGATATTCCAAATTTTGTAGTAGAAAAAAAGATAAAAGAGTTTGAAGAGATATTTGAACTGAAAGATTTTATTAACACTCCTGTTCGTAATTTAAGTTTAGGGCAGAGAATTCGTTGTGAAATTGTCGCATCATTAATTCATGAACCTAAGGTATTATTTTTAGATGAACCTACGATTGGGCTAGATCCAGTAGTAAAAGAAAATGTTCGTTCTCTTATCAAGCGAATGAATAAGGAATATAAAACTACGATATTTTTAACAAGTCATGATGTAAGTGATATTGAAAAACTATGTAAGCGTGTCATTATTATTAACAGTGGGCAAGTAGTACTAGATGATTCTATGGAAAATCTAAAATACTATTATTTAAACAAAAAGATCGTAGAGGCAAAAATGAAGGAAAAGGTAAGTTTAGAAGATGAAGAGGGAATTACTATTTTAAAAGACAAGGAATATAACATAAAGATTGAAGTAGATACAGAAAAACGAACAGTAGCAGATGCTTTGAAATTATTAAATCCAGATAACATTATCGATATTAATATTTCAAATATCCCACTGGAAGATATTATTAGTAGTATTTATAAAAAAGAGGATCAATCATGAGAAAATATCTATTTATTTATAAATCAGAAATCATGAGTAATTTACAATATATTGGTAATATTCTTTTTGGATTTATTTTTTACTTTTTATTATTATTTGTATTCTTTCATTTATGGGATTACATTTATAGTGATCCAGAAGAACTAATTCATGGATATAATATGAGTCAAACAATTTGGCATGTTATTATTACTGAAATATTATGGAGTTCTGTGGGTGGAAACAAACTATGTCAGAAGATTATTAATGATGTAAGAGGTGGAAATATTGCTTATAATTTGAATAAACCTTATGATTATATCGGATATTCTTTATCTAGCCATCTTGGAATAGCAACCATTAAATTAATTCTTTATATTATATTAGGATTTACCTTAGGATTTGTTTTTTTAAAAGATGTTCCCATACATACACTGTTTCATTTACTTATTGTTTTGTTTTCTTGTATTCTTGCAATCGTTATTAGTTGTCTTTTAATTATTATGATTGGTTTATTTTCATTTATTATAGAAGATTCCACTCCATTTTATTGGTTATATAGTAAGGCAATTCTAATTTTAGGAACTCTTTTTCCAATTGAATTCTTTCCGAGTGTAATGCAACCTATTTTAACATCTAGTCCTGTCTATGCAGTGGCATCAGGACCTGCAAAATTGTTTGTTGATTTCTCATGGAACGGGTGTGTGGAAGTTCTATTCATTCAGCTTTTTTATGTCGGAATTTGTTATATATTATGTAAACTTGTATATCAGAAAGGGGTGAAAAAATTAAATGTTAACGGCGGTTAAAAATCAGGTTAGAGTGACTTTATTGACTACAAAATATGCATTGATGAAAGAGATGCTTAATAAGACTACCTTTCTTATGAATATTGTCTTTATGATTTTAAATAATGCTTGTTTTATTATTCAATGGATCATTCTTTATTCTATTAGAGATGGGATTGGCGGATATCATTTTCAACAAGTTCTTCTTCTGTGGGGAATTGCAGCGAGTACTTTTGGATTTTCTAGATGTTTCTTTTATAAAGCATTTAATTTATCAGAAGTAATACAGAATGGGAAACTAGATTCGTTTTTAATACAGCCAAAAAATGTACTTTTATCTGTAACTACGTCTGAAATCTCTCCTTCTGCGATTGGAGATTTGATCTATGGCTATATTATGTTAGGTATTTCAGGATTTTCTATTTCAAAGTTTTTCCTATTTACCCTTTTTACAGTCTCTGGTGGTTTTATCTTGGTGAGTGTAACTGTTATTTTATCAAGTCTAAGTTTTTGGTTTCAAAAGGCAGATATGATTTCTGAAGTTGGTGACTCTTTACTAACTAGTTTTGCTACTTATCCAGAAGGAATATTCCAGGGTACAATGAAAATCCTTTTCTATACTATTATTCCTATTGGTTTTATCAATTATCTTCCAATTCGAATTTTATCAGAATTTCATTTAGGGTATACTGCTTTGATTCTTTTAATTATGTGTTTCTTTGTTTCTTTTGCATTTATTATTTTTTATCGAGGTTTAAAAAGATATTCTTCTAGTAATTTAATGATTTCCAAAATATAGCTGTTGTTTGTTTCTAATTTAGATGAGTAGTATAATATCCATGTATAGAAGGGTTTGCTGATATAATCTAAAATTTATGAAAGAATAGGAATTAAGGGACAATTAGAAGAATTTTATGTGTAATCAATCAATTAAAATTCTATTTGATTTCAAGTTTTGGCCTATAAGTTTTCTTATTAAAAAAGAACTATTCTTTTGTTCTTCAATTTGACTAATTAAATATAAACTGTTATGATTAAATTAATAAAAAGGGTGATAAAAATGGAACCAGATATCACAAATCTGTTTAAAGAAAAAAATAAATCAATTTTACTTACTACACTTAAATATGATGTTGAGAAAAATATAACATCGGTGCTAGAAACGATGGTGAATATATTTAATAATGAATTTGATACTGCAATTACAAAGGTAGCTTCTATTTACGAGGATAGTGGTAATGCTGATTCTAAAAAGTATATTACGGATACTATTAATCAGATGAAATTAGATAGTTATAAAGAAGTAGAAAAATTATTAAATGATAAAAAACAAAATTTAGAGTCTATTTTAGACCAATTAGATTTTACAGATCAGGGGTTCCAAGAGTATTATGACGCTGTTTCTGCAACAACCGAAGTTTTAAAATCCTCTTTAAAAAAATATTGTATCGAAGAAGTACAAAATGAAGCGATTGTATCTTTTAAGGATAATATTGAAACTATGATTGATGTAGATAAACAAAGTCTTGCTTTATCAAGAGTAGAAGATTATTTTACAGTACGCTTGTATGGAAAACTTGAAAGTAAACTTTATATGGAACTAGAACTAAGAGATAATAATTTACTAAATAAAGCTAGAGAAGGTTATATTAGATATCATCAAATTGTAGAAAAAACAGAAGATAGAGAAGAAATTAATTAAGTAAATGTATATTAAAAATTTATTTGTAAAAAGAGAAGAAATTCTCTTTTTCTTTGTATAAAAAAACTTCTTTTTACGATACTAATGGTAGAAAGAAGGGAAAAAATGAAATCAACTGGAATCGTAAGAAGAATTGATGAATTAGGAAGAATTGTAATTCCTAAGGAAATTCGAAAAACGTTAAAAATTAGAGAGGGTGATACTTTAGAGATTTATGTGGAAAAAGATTCTATCATTCTTAAGAAATTTTCTCATCTTAATAATCTTAATTCTATTGCAGAAAGAATTGTATCTATTATTTCAAATACTTTAAAGAAAAACATCCTTGTTGTTGATTTAGAACATGTATTAGCTTGTAGTAAAAATTTGGAAGAATTGTACTTTAATCAACCGATTTCTTCTGAGCTCATTCATCTAATTATGAATCGAAAAAATGAACAACAATTTTCTATAGAGTCCTTTTCTTTTATTGATAATCAGACAGAAACATGTAGTTATGTAATCAGTCCTATTTTAGTAGATAGTGATGTGTTAGGTGCTGTTATTTTATTTGATGATACATCATTAACAGAATCAGATTCTTTAATTGCACAAGTATTAAGTTTATTTTTTATTAAATCTGTAGAAGAATGATCATTTCCTTTTATTTCCGAAATATTATTTTATATTTCTTTGTTTATGCATCTAGAAAATTAGTTTACATTTTAAATTGATTATGCTATACTAAATCCACAAATGTTTTGAAGGAAAGAATTATATGATGCCTATCAAAGAGAGTCTCGTTTGGTGAAAGAGATATAGGAAGATTATAATAGATGGTTCCAGAACAGATAAATCGATATTGTAGGTTTATACGAATTTTTCCGCGTTAAGGAATTTAAGTGGATAAATAGTTTATTTATCAATTAAGGTGGTACCGCGATTTTTCGTCCTTATGGAGGAAAAATCTTTTTTTATTTTAGGGAGGTTTAGAATTTATGAAATATTATGTGATTCCAATTTTGGATTCAAATATCATGATTCCATTTAAAAACGGTGAGATGATTCCAATTAGCAAATATGTAGAAAAATATTATCCGACACTAGCTAAACTAGAGTCAGAAAAAATTGCTATTATTTATAGTGGAAATTATAATGCACCATTTACGAAAAATCAGATTAATCAATTAAAAAATAATATCTTACAAAAAAGGCAAATAGCGAAAGAATTAGGAATCCCATTACATATTTTAGCAGTGTATGATGATAGCGAAATCTATGAAGTAGCAACTCATTCAAGAATTTCTGCTGATAGTCAAGTATATATTGATTTTAGAGAAGAACCAAGAAATATATATTTAACTTATTACAATGGAGACTATATAAATAGGGTTAAAAAATTTATGAATCGAAAAAATTTTGTATCTATACAAGGTGGTATACAAAAAGTGGTAAAAAGATAATTTAGAATTAAAAAGAGGTGATTGATTTGGCAAGATATTTTGAAAAAATTAGTTTTGAACAATTCAAAAAAGATGTATGTGATGATAAAAAATTATATGATGCATACTCTATTCCTAGAAGGAGCACGAAAGAATCCGCTGGTTATGATTTTGAATCTGTTATAGATTTTACACTTGCACCAGGAGAAGTAAAAAAGATTCCGCTAGGGATAAAAATCCACATGAATTCTGGAGATGTGATGTTCTTGTTAGTTAGAAGTAGTCAAGGATTTAAATATAATGTTCGAATGTGTAATCAAGTTGGAATATTTGAGATGGATTACTGTGATAATCCAACCAATGAAGGGCATGCTTGGATTCGACTTCAAAATCATGGTGAACAAGATTATGTAGTTCATAGGGGGGATAAAATCTGTCAGGCTATATTTACGAAATTTTTAACAGTAGACAATGAAGATGAAATTCAGGATGAAAGAATTGGCGGAATTGGGTCTACTGGTGCCTGAGATTTGAATTTTTATGAAAAAAAGATTACAATTAGATAACAACGATATTGTAGATATAAGTATTCAACCTGGATATGCAGGAGATGAGTTAGAAATTTTAAGGTTCTTTCGAATAGGAAATACCATTAAAAATATTAGATTCAATCTTTGGGATGATATTGCTTTCAGCGCATATATTAAAGAGAAAACAGATACTTTGGAATTTACATTTGATATTGGTGACCCTTTCTATTATTGCTTAAATAGATTTTTAAATCAGGATTCGTACCTAGTTATTGATGATGATAATACTTCCTTTCATTGGAAAAAGTATATAATTATAATAAAAAAAGGGTATACTATTAAAATAGTATTCAAAAACTTTTTACCAGTGAGTGATTATCATGTAGAAGAAAAATTTGGAGTATTTATTAAGCATATTGGTCCTGATTCTAGGAGTAAAATGATAACCGCCAAAAAATATAGAATTGTTGACTTTCTTAGAGATTTAGAGATTAACTTGTTAGAAGAATATCATCAAATAACGATGGATGAGTATTTAGAATATTTAAACTATTGTGAAGCATGTGAAAATGTAAATCAAAAAATAATAAGGAGAGATTAATTATGGAAAAATATTATATTACAACAGCGATTGCCTATACTTCAGGAAAACCTCATATTGGAAATACGTATGAGATTGTTTTGGCAGATGCAATTGCACGTTATAAAAGATTAAAAGGATTTGATGTTTATTTTCAAACGGGAACAGACGAACATGGAGAGAAAATCCAATTGAAAGCGAATGATAAAAGTATTAGCCCAAAGGAATTTGTTGATGAAGTGGCTTCAGAAATTCAAAGAATCTGGGATGTCATGAATGCAAGTTATGATCGATTTGTTCGTACAACTGATGAACATCATGAGAAAATTGTACAGAAAATTTTCAAAAAAATGTATGATCAAGGTGACATTTATTTAGGCAAATATGAAGGGCTTTATTGTACTCCTTGTGAATCTTTTTTTACTGAAAGTCAGTTAGTTGATGGGAAGTGCCCAGATTGTGGAAGAGAAGTACAACCTAAAAGTGAGGAAGCATACTTTTTTAAACTTTCTAAGTATCAAGATAGGTTGATAAAATATATTGAAGATCATTCTGAATTTATTCAACCAGAATCTAGAAAGAATGAGATGATTAATAATTTCTTAAAACCAGGACTTCAGGACTTATGTGTTTCAAGGACTTCCTTTGATTGGGGAATTCCTGTAGACTTTGATTCAAAACATGTGGTTTATGTTTGGTTAGATGCACTTACTAATTATATTACAAATATTGGATATGATCCTGATGGATCTACGGAAGAATTTAAGAAGTACTGGCCAGCAGATCTTCATTTAATTGGAAAAGATATTATTCGTTTTCATACCATTTATTGGCCGTGTTTCTTAATGAGTTTAGATTTACCTCTTCCAAAGCAAGTATTTGGTCACCCTTGGTTAATTGTAGGTGATGGGAAAATGAGTAAATCAAAAGGAAACGTCGTTTATGCCGATGATTTGGTAGAACAATTCGGAGTCGATGCAGTTCGTTACTATGTACTTCACGAAATTCCTTTTGCGAATGATGGAACCTTAACTTATGATTTATTAATTGAAAGAATTAATGGAGATCTTGCCAATATTTTGGGAAATTTAGTCAATCGAACGATTTCTATGGTGAACAAATACTTTGATAGGCCAATTTCTAATCAGGGTGTAGTTGAATCTATGGATCAAGAATTAATTAATTCTATTAACTCTTTAGAAGGCCTCATAGAAAGTAAGATGGCTAAATTAGAAATAGGTGCAGCTCTTGATGAAATTTTTGAAGTTCTTCGTCGCAGTAACAAATATATTGATGAAACGGAGCCTTGGAATTTAGCAAAAGATGAAACTAAGAAAGATCGTTTAATGACTGTTTTATATAACTTGTTAGAGGCAATTCGTGTTTGTGGAATTTTCTTAAGTCCATATTTACCAGAAACGAGCGAAAAAATAAAAACTCAAATTCATAATGATAAAAAAGAAACAAAATACTTAGAGGATAATGTATATGAGTCCTTAGCAGCAGAAGCTTTATTCATGAGAATTGACAAAGAAAAGAAATTACAAGAATTGGGAAATTAGGAGGATATATGAAGAAACAAGGTAATATGGTAGATATTTTTGATATTTCTGAGTCTAGTGTTTATGGGGACCGTATTCTGGAATTTAAAGATTTGGAGTCTTCTTCAGAAAGAGCGAAAAGTTATTTTAGAAAAATTACACAAAAAATTGAGGGTTTGCAAACGAAAGCAGCCCTTTCTAAAATAAGGCAGATTATTATTGAAGAGGAAAGGAAATCTTATTATCGAAATGCGATTCATGTTCAAGAGATTATTGATATTAATCGTCATACTGATAAAGATGACTGTGGTAGATATTATTGTCATGAAGAGAACATGGTTATTTGGAGTAATGGATACTATAGTTTTCATAGCTTTGATTATACAATATCTGAGATTAATAGGGAGCAACCTAATTCTCATCAAGAAAAATTAAAAAAGTGTTAAAAGAGTCTATTTTTGATAGATTCTTTTTTCTTTTTATTGTATGGGATGCTATAATTAGAGTGAAATGGAGTGATATTTATGTTTATAGATACTCATATGCATATTAGTAATGATTTTGGAACTTCTCCTGATTTATTTGTGGAAAATGCAATTGGTGCGAAGGTGGAACTGTTAATTGCTTCTTTTTGTGAAAAAGAGGATTTAGAATTATCCACGATTTTTGTGGAAAAATATAAAAATTTATATGCTTGTGTTGGATATCATCCTGAAGTTAGTAACAAAATTGTGGAAAAAGATTATGAGATGTTAGAAAAAATAATCAAGGATAATCCGAAAATTGTAGCGATAGGAGAGATTGGATTAGACTATTATTGGGAGAAAGAGAATAAAGAAAAGCAGCGAGAAGTATTTAGAAAGCAATTAGAACTTGCACAAAAATTTCATCTTTCGGTTGTGATTCATAGTCGAGATGCAATCAATGAAACTTATGAGATATTGAAAGAATTTAAAGGGGTAAAAGGAGTAATTCACTGTTTTAGTGGAAGTTTAGAAATGGCTAAAAAATTTATTGATTTAGGATATTATCTAGGAATTGGTGGGGTTGTTACCTTTAAAAATAGCAAACTCGGTAATGTAATTCGTGATCTTCCTTTAACAAGAATCTTATTAGAAACAGATAGCCCTTATCTTGCACCAGAGCCTGTGAGGGGAACAGTGAATGAATCTAAGAATATTCCTTATATTGCAAAGAAAATTGCAGATTTCATGGATATATCCATTGAGGAGGTTGCGGATATTACTTCAGAAAATGCAATGCAATTATTTGACTTGACTCACTAAATGTGCTATAGTGGATACAATACTAAGAGTGAAGATAGGATAGCAGGTGGAATATGAAAAAATTTTATAAAGCAATGCTGTATCGTATGATGTTAGTAACAACTTGTTTTGTTTCTCTTTTCTTAATTGCAAGTGGAAATTCTAAAAAGAGTAATACAGTTTCTAATATGAATGGTGTTAAATCTGTTGAAGCAATTCATATTGTAAGTAAATATAATAATCAGGATAAGAAATTAGATGTTATGGCAGTTTCTTCAATTGATGAAATTAAAAAATATGGGCCAACCAATCCAATATCTTTTACAGGACAAATGACAGCATATAAAGCAACTTGCGTTGGTTGTAGTGGAAAAGTAAGTTGTCCACCAAGACAGGATGTTCGTAATGGAAATATATACTTTAGTGATTCTACTTATGGAACAGTGCGAATCTTGGCAGCAGATTCTTCTATCCCTTGTGGAACGATTGTTCAATTTTCGAATGTATCGTTTTCTAATGACCCAGTGGTTGGAGTTGTATTAGATCGTGGGGGTTCTATTAAGGGTACACTTTTAGATTTTCTGGTACCAGAAACAGATGATATGAATACCATTGGAAGACAACAAAGCGTTCATTATGAAATTCTTAGATGGGGTTGGTAGAAGAGCGCAAGCTCTTTTTTTCATGGAATTTCTTTTTTTCTTATGGTATGATTGAGATATAAAATAAAAAGAGGTGTCACTAGTGGAGAAAATAAAAAAAATCTTACATTATTTATCTTCTATGCTTCTTTATGCCTTATTGATGATTTTATTTGTCGTAGTTTTGATGGTTGTAATTACGATAGGAGATAGAGCTATTGCATTAAAGAATCATCAATCGAAGGCGCCTCTTTTTAGTGCCTATGTAATTATTAGTCCAAGTATGGTTCCTAATATTAATGTCTATGATGCTGTAATTACTGCACGTGTACCACAAAATAGAATTGGTATGTATGACATTATTACGTTTTTATCTAAGGAAATTGATACTCATGGTGTTCCGATTACACATCGTGTTGTAGGGATTTTGAAAATGGAAGGCGGAGAAAGAGCTTATCGGACGAAGGGGGATAACAATAATAAAGAAGATAAAGCTATCATCCTTCAAAGCGAAGTAATTGGTAAAGTTTTGTTTAGAATTCCAATGCTTGGATATGTTCGAACTTTTGTCACTAGTAAAATTGGATTTTTGATTTCTGTGGTGCTTCCGATTATTACTTCTTTATTTTTAGAAATATGGAGATTAATTCATAGACGGAAGGAAAAACTAAGAGAAAAGCAGCAACAAAATCAGATGATGAACTCTAGCGATCCTTTGGATCAAGGAAGTCAATTAATGGAAATACCAGTCAATGTGGAATCAGTATCTTCAATATCTTCTGTATCCTCTCCAGTACAAGAGGTAACTACTTCAACTTCCACTGTTTCTAGCGCACCAATCAATTCACAAGTATCGAGTGTACCACCTGTGTTAACTAATCCACCAACTCTTGAAGTATCACAAGTAACAACTTCCTCAGATCCAGTTGTTCATAATCCTACACCTGTAGTTTCTACTCTATCATCTAACAGTGTAGCACCGCAACCTGTCGTTTCTCAGACTCTACCTTCGATTCCAACTGTTCCACCTATTGTAGATGATGAGGAAATTGAGTTGTTAGCTGACGATGATGATATCGAAGTTATTTAAATTTGTTTGTTTGTTAAAAGTATGTTATAGTATTGGAACTGGAGGATATTATGGAACAATTTCAGTTTAAAAAAAAATTTGGACAAAATTTCTTAAAGGATGATAGCATTCCTAGTAAAATTATTTTTTATAGTCAGATACCAGAGGATACCTTAGTAATTGAAATTGGTCCTGGTGCTGGATCACTTACTAAGCAATTAGCCAATCATAGTAAGCAAGTTTTAGCCTATGAAATTGATACTTCGTTAGAAGAAGTTTTAGATCAAAATTTAGTTTCTTATTCCAATATTCAAATTATTTATGATGATTTCTTACAAAGGAATATTAGAGAAGATTTAAAGGATTTCCAATATAAGCATCTATATGTAATTGCCAATCTTCCTTATTATATTACTACACCTATCTTAATGAAAATTATTGAGTCAGGAATTATAGTAGATAAAATTGTAGTTATGGTTCAAAAAGAAGTAGGAGATCGTTTTTGCGCAAAACCTAAAAGTAGAAATTATGGTTCTATTACCGTATTTTTAAACTATTATTTTGAAATTAATAAATTATTTGTTGTTAGTAGAAATTGCTTTATTCCAAAACCAAATGTAGATAGTGTGATTTTATCTTTGACAAGGAAAGAAGAAATTTTACATGTTACTGATTTTTCTTTATTTTCAAAATTAGTACGTGATAGTTTTCAATACAAGAGAAAAAATTTAAGAAATAATTTGAAGTCTTATAATTTAGTTAAAATAGAAGAAGTATTAAGAAAATATAATTATCAACTGACGAGTAGGGCAGAGGAACTTCCCTTAGAAGTATTTGTGGAAATTAGTAATAACTTAAGTAAGTAAAATTTCATGCATAGAGTTATAAATATTACTTTCCCATTTAGTTATTATAGAAGAAATTTCCATTTCACTATGAAAATGGAAAAAAATATGTTATATTTGACTTAGAAATTTTATAGTACTTGATGTATTCTTTCATTTATGCAGTTATTTAATTACTATCATGATAATTAAAATAGATTTTATTTAGATTATTATTAATATTTGTTGTTTTGAAGTGGAGGTAAGGAGATATGCGATATATTATAATCAATGATTTTCTCCAAATATTCAAACAGAAATATAGGTATTTTATAACTTACTTTATTGTTACTTTTATCTTTTTGATTTTTGAATTATCTTTGCAATTTGATTATCGTGATATTTTCTTAAGTTTAATGGGGATTCAAATAGCAAAAAAAATATTTTGTTTATTCTTCTATATTTATCTAATATTGTTATATCTTTATTTATTGCTTATAATATTTTTTCTTATGATTAAAAAAGCTCATTCAATCATATTTTTTTAAGAATATCACCCAAAAAGTGGTTATTTTACAAAAGCACTTCTTGTTTATTTTTTACTATTCTTTTTAGATTTAGCTTATTTTTAATTATTACTGTAATTCTAACATTTTTCTATAAAAATGTAGATATTTATTATATTTTGCTTTTCTTAGAAAGTGTTTTTTATTTTTTATTTATACAATTATTATTTATTTTAGTTATATATTTATTTCAATCTAAAAAATTTCTACTATTTTTGTTAACCATATTTATATATGTCTTATTTTTAAGTAATATTTTAATTTTTATGCCAGGAATATGGTGGGTGTACTTATTTCTAAATATATTATCAATTATCATATTGATGCATATATATAAAAATTGCTTTGTAAATTTATTTGAAAGAAATGGAGGCTAATTTATGAAATTTGTATTCTCAAATGTTACAAAAAAATTTAAAGATATCACAGTTTTAGAAGATGTGAATATTACTTTTCATTCTGGTAAGGTATATGCACTAATCGGTCAAAATGGCAGTGGGAAAAGTGTTTTTTAAAAAATGCTATGTGGATTTTATCGCCCAACAAGTGGAGAGATATTACAAGATGGTGTTAATTATATTCAAGAAAAAAATTTCCATTAGATACAAGATGTCTAATTGAAAAGCCTCAATTTTTACCAGAACTATCAGGATTTGCAAATTTAAAGTTACTAGCGCCTATTCAAAATACAATTGATGATCAAAAAATTAATGAAACCCTTGAATTAGTTAATTTAGCTTCTGAGAAAGATAAAAAATATTCTCATTATTCTCTTGGTATGAAACAAAAATTAGGAATTGCACAAGTTTTAATGGAAGATCCTAAAGTAATTGTTTTAGATGAGCCATTTAATGGTATTGAAAAGAAAACTACTATCAATCTTCGCAAGGTATTAAAAGCACAAGCAAAACTAGGCAAAATTGTTATTATCTCCACACATATGGATGCCGATATAAATGATTTAGCTGATGAAGTCTATGAATTTGACGACTGCCAAGTAAAAAAATAAAAATTGGAAGGGAGTAACTTGTAACTTTTTAAATATTTAAATTTGAAAATGGAGGGATACTTATGAAGTATATTAAAGTATCGGCAATTGTTTTTACATTAACATTAGTATTGTCAGCAGTAACTGTTGGTGCGAGCGATTGGCTAGGATTTTCCGATGTAACTATTAAAAGATCCAGTGGTTCTACTCTTGTATCAACTCAATCAAAAAATAACTATGGATATCAAAGTGCCAGTATGACAAGAGCCAGGGATGATCTTTCATCTGATGGTAGGGCTATGCAAGCGATGGTTACAAATTCTTCATGGATTGATTTACGTGGTGGCGGAAAAAATGATAAGTTCAAAGAATCACTTACATATTTTGCATCTGATGAATATAAGCATTATGTAAAAGCTAAAAAGTCTACATTATCCACAGTTTCATATTGGGGATTCTGGTTTTGGGATATAGAAATGCCAATAGATTAATAGCTAATTAATAATTATGGTTACTCTCTTCAATTTTTTAGAAAGAAATAATGGTGTTAGTTATGAATAAAAATACGAATAAGGATATAATTTTAAAAATTTTTTCGTTAATAATTTTATTATTATTAATAATATGGGTTGTCTCTTGTAGTGTTCAGTATAAACAAAATTATCTGAAAAATGTTGATGCTCATAATCAATTAGTTGAATTGTGTAATGTGGAGGAGTCAACAATAAGCGAGGAAACTTGTAATACGATTATTTCTGACGGTAAGCCAGTTATGCCAGATACATTTACAGTTTTTTTTCAATTGCTTATAAATTCAAACTTATCATTAATACAATTAATTGCACCGATGATTGTAATTTTATTAGCGAGCTATTCCTTTTTTCATGAGTATCGTACAGGCTTTTATAAAAATAAGTTACTTCGTATGCCCTATAAAGAATATTTAAAATATATTATTTTAAAAACTTATCGATGTATTTGGATATTACCTTCCTTTGTGGTTGTTATATTTATATGCTCCTTTATGATTTCAGGGCACTTTGATGTTGATTTAACATTATCTTATTGGCCTGAAAACTATATTCCTGTTTCAATTTCTGTAATTAAGAATATTTTTCCATTTATGATTATTTTCCTATTAAACATAATGTTTAACTCATTATTTTATGTGAATCTAGCACTGATACCAATTAAAAAAAGTAATAATTATATTGTAAATGTTATATCTTCTTATTTGTTGTTTATATTTTGTGATATATTTTTAGAAGTTTTAGTTGGGATATTACTTTTAGAAAAATTTGTTCATGTAAGTCAAGCATCAGGAATATTTAATTTATTTAATTGTTGGGTATATGATAGTATTCCTAGTATTCCTTTATATACGATTTATTGTTTTTTATTAGCTGTTATTAGTTTTCTTGTAGTTATTTATATTTATCATGATAGGGAGGAAGTGATTATTGAAAGTGAAAAATAGTTTTCGTTACAATTTTAATTATTTAACTTCTACCTCAACCTTTAAAATTTTTATTTTATTAATGATGTTAATGAACTTATATGTCTGTAGTTGTACTACGATTCATCTTCCTTATTTTGAGTCAATAACAAAGATTTTGTATTACCCATATTATCATGTTGTTTTCTTTCTATTAATATTTTCAATTGTAGTTAAGAGTTATCAAAGTATGAAAGAAAACTTTTTTCAAGCTATTAGATATCAAAGCTATTCTATTTGTATAAAGTATATTCTGATGCAAATTATATTTAATATATCAATATGTGTTATTATCAATTTATTATTTCTTTTAATTGGTTTGAATGTTTTTCATTTCTTTAATTTAGATTTACTTAGTAAAATCAATGGAATTCATATAGTCATTTACTGCATTTTTATTTTAGGTAGATTCTATATATTTTGTATTACTTTTTCAATATTGAATTTTATATTATTATGTTTACTTGATTTTAAATTTGTATTATTAATTAACATATTAACAATTTTAACAATACCAAATTATTTCTTTTGGTTTCCATCTATTTCTTTGGACTCTATGAATCAAGTACCAATTTTTTACTTTGGTTTTTTAAGTAATTTAACTTTTTCTAACTTTTCTGTTGAACTTTGTGCATCGATGGGTCATATATTCATATTATCTATTTTATGTTATATTTTATATCGCTATATTATTCATAAATCAAGAATTAATTTTGAAATTAGTAATATATTAAGTAGGTAAAAGCATATCATTTAAAGGGTGATGATATGCTTTTTAATATTGGAGATATTGTAACTAGGAATTCTTATCATAATGATGTTTTCTTTCGGATTATTGATATTTCTGGTGAAGTTGCTTATTTAAAGGGAATTAATATGAGACTATATGCAGATAGTGAACTTACAGATTTAAAGAAAGCAGATAATAAGAAGATAGAGGATGATGATAAGATTTATGAAAGAATGGATCAAAGTTTAGCATTAGATCGAAGTGAATTTTTTTATCTTCCTGGAAAAGTACTTCATATTGATGGGGATGAAGAATATTTAAAACGCTGTTTAAATTTATATAAAAAGTTAAATATTATGTGTTATGGTGTTTGTCTACACGAAGAGGATATTGCGGATCAAATTGAAGATTACTTACAAAAATTAACTCCTGATATTTTAGTAATTACAGGTCATGATGCGTATTATAAAAGAAAAGGTACTATAGAAAGTGTAGATAGTTATAAAAATACAAAAAGTTTTATCGAAGCAGTAAGACATGCTAGACATTATGAGAAGGATCAAGATAAGTTAATTATTATTGCAGGAGCTTGCCAGAGTAATTATGAGGAGTTGATTAAATCAGGTGCCACTTTTGCATCTAGTCCTAAAAGAATTAATATTCATGCTTTAGACCCTGCTATTATTGCGAGCGGAATTGCATTATCGGATCGAAATCAAACAATTGATTTAGTACCATTACTAGAAAAAACAAAATATGGATCAGAAGGAATTGGTGGCGTAGTTACCAAGGGGTGTATGTTTGTGGGGTATCCAAGATGACAAGTATTGAAAAAATTAAGACTCGGATGGATTCTTATCGGGGACAAGAGATGTTTTTTAAATTTCATGGGAGTAGAAATCAAACGGAAGAGTTTTATGGGACAATTACAGATACTTATGATTCTGTTTTTATTATTTCTCTAAAAGAGAGCCAGTTTATTAAATCGTTTAGTTATAGTGATGTGCTAATGAGAAAACTTACTGTTTCTTCCAAATGTTCTAGTGATATTTCAGAAAAGTAGTTGACTTTTAAGTAATTCCATTATATGATGAATAATATAAAGTGTATGCTTTAGAAGGAGGATATAACACATGAAGATTACAACTGTAAATGTTCGTAAGATTGAAAAAGAAGGATCAAGAATGAAAGGTATCGCATCTGTATTATTAGATGATAGTTTTGCAGTACACGATATTAGAATTATCGAAGGAGAAAAAGGATTATTTATAGCTATGCCTAGTAAGAAAACTCCTACTGGTGGATATAGAGATATTGCACATCCAATTAATCCAGAAGTACGTGCAATGTTTGAAGAAACAATTCTTAAAGCTTACGATGAAGCAGAAGATCCTGTAGATTCTGAAGAAGAAGAATAACATAAAATATAAAGTCTCGAAAGGGACTTTTTTCTATGATACATTGTTAGACTGGATGATTTATTGTTATCCTTGAAATAGAGAAGGCGAAATTTTGGATGGTTTAGAACGAAGATATAAGGTAAGGTTAAGAGAAAAATATGAAAATAGTATCGATGCACAAAATATTCAAATTAATTCTAGTTTAGTAGCTATAGGTCTATTAGCAGGAGCTTCAGCTATTGCGTTATCCTTTAATCAACTTTGCAGTTGGAACAGGAGTCCCTGCCTATGCAAGTATAAGTTTATTAGCAAAATCCATTATTAAAAAGTCGCTTTTAAAAAGCCAAATTGAGATGATTGATGCTGAATTAGAGGTAGCACAGGCTATTTCTAATGAGGAAAGTGTAGGTAGAAAAAGACGATAATAGCAGAAATTAAAGATACTTTAGTGTTGGATGATGATAACAAATATGTAGTAGCTAGTAAAGTGAATTACGAAAATAAATTTTATTACTACTTGATAGATATTAAACAAAATGGAAATTTAAAGTTTTGTTATGAGGATGGAGAAGATTTGGTAGAACTTTCGGATAAAGCGTTAGTTACTAAACTATTACCACTATTTTTAGAGGCTACGAAGAGTGAGTTAAATATTGATTTAGAAAATATGTAAAATGAATATGAGTATTCTTTCAAAAGATATTTTCATATTTTTTTGTGTTCCTTCATACTCTATAGTAGGTGATTATATGGACAAGGATAATACAATTGCAAATTACAATCATAGTATTAATATTGTAGAGAGAAAAAATATCTTAGTAACAGGAGTAAAAAAAATAGAAAGTTTTGATAGTGAAGAGTTTTTAATGGAAACTGTTATGGGATTTTTAGTATTAAAAGGGGATGATTTAGAACTTTTAAAACTTGATACACTTCAAGGAAATGTATCCATTAAAGGTTTTTTAAAATCGTTTGCCTATGTAGATGATGCTACAAAGAAAGAAAAAGATTCTACCTTAATAAGTAGGTTATTTAAATAATGGCTTTATCTATTCAAATTCAAAGTTTTATTATTTCATTTTTCTATGGCTTTTTAGTTTCTTATCTTATTAATCTCTGTTATCGGTTACTTTTTCACAGCAAAAAGGTATTTCAAATCATTTTTACATTTTTCTTTAATTTCTTAGTATGTCTTTGTTACTTTTTCCTTCTCTATTTAATTAATGGCGGGGTAGTTCATCTTTATTTTTTAGGACTCTTTTTACTTGGTATTTTTGTTGGGAATCTATTTAGTCGTAGAGCAAGAAGAATATTTTTAGAGAAAAGAGAGTAGCATGATTTAGGTATCACAAAAATTGACACTTTTTTCGAGTGACAAATTCGTGTAAAATCAAAAAATATCTTTGTAAAATGATTGTCTTTTTTTAATATCCTTTCTATAATTCTTATAGGAGGATTCTATGGTGACGAATAAAAAAACGACAACTAAAAAGAGATTAACATATACAAGGTTCATTCTTTTTATACCTTGTTGTCTTTTTGTGATTTCAGCTGTAGGTATTGTTATTGGGAATTATTGGGTTCAAATTTTTGATAAATATAAAGAAAAGGAAGCACTTCAGCAAAAAATGTTATCCTTAAGAGAAAAAGAAGAGGAATTGAAAGTAGATGTAGATAAGTTAGAAGATCCTGATTATGTCGCGCGTTATGCAAGGGAAAAGTATATGTATTCTAAAGAAGGAGAAATCATTTTAAGGATTCCAAACGATGATGAATAATTTTGGTATCTATAGAATGATTTTTTTGTTTTGATTGAGAGATTTTTAGTATAATTCAAATAGAGAAAGTGGGGGATTCTATGGAGAATCATGATTATCAAGGAGAAAGTTTTCTAAATCGGTTATATCAGGATTTACATATGAGTGATGCAGTTATGCATACAGCTCTTTCTAGTGATAGTAAAAATGAAAAGGTTCGAAAGTACTTAGAAAGATTGGATAGAGTAGAATCTTTGGCTAGAAGTAGGGGTTCTCATGGAATTCGGTTATTGAAAGAGTTATATTATCAAAAATACATTATTAAGGAAGAAAATATAAAAGAATCCTTTTTTGATAAGAAAAAATTAATGGCTTTTGATCGAGGATATGGTCATATTGAATTTACAGAAGAAGAAAAGGAAAATTTAATATTAGCAGTCGTTGAAGATCAGAAAAAATCTCTAGATGCTTGGTGGGATTATTTCCTTAGTGATGACTGTATCTATCCAGAGTGGTTTAAGTATTATGCTTTTCAAGGAATGCTTAAATTAGGAACTTATAATAAGGAAAAGGCTAAATTTAATAAAAGAACAGTTTCTACTACCAATTTATTTGTACATTTAGATAGAGAGGCACTAGATTTAGTTTATCAAAATCTTCAAAATGAATTAAATGGTCAATCGATAGAAGAACCTGTATTACAGAAATTATTAGAAAATGGAAGTTTCTCTAAACTATATGGATATATGTTACATAGGTTAGAGATGTCTAGAAAAAATGAAGATGAAGGTATTTGGGTGAAATATGATCAAGGGAGTGATCCAAACCAATTAGTTCATGGTATTGAAGGAAGTGGTACTAATTGGTGTACAGCTGGGATTGAGACAGCAAGGAGTGAACTTCAGGTGGGAGATTTTTATGTGTATTATACGAAGAATTTAGAAGGTTTATATAAAAATCCGCGGATTGCGATTTGGATGAACGGAAAGAGTAAAATTGAAGAAGTTCGGGGAATTGCACCTAGGCAAGAAATAGAACCAGAGATGCAATCTATACTTCAAGAAAAGTTAAAAGAATTTCCAGATGGGAAGAGATATAAAAAGAAAGTATCAGATATGGAAAGACTAACTAGGATATATACGAAATATCAGACTTCAGAACTTTCTTCTGATGAGGTTCGCTTTTTATATCAAATTGATGATAAAATTGAGGGATTTGGGTATGGAAGTGATCCAAGAATTGATGAGATTTTAGAAAAAAGAGATTATAAACATGATTTGATGGATTTATTTCATTGTAAGGAAGAAGAAATCTCTAATGATGTATCTGATATTTTAAATGGAAAGCCAATTCAATATTTTTATGGAGATTTAGATTTATCGCACCTTCAGACTTTAGAAGGTATTACCCTTCCAAAATATATTATTGGTGGTGGACTCAATTTATCAGGTCTTTCTTCTTTAGAAAATGTAGTACTTCCTGAATATATTTATGGAAATCTTAATTTAGAAAATGTAACGGTAGTAAAAGAGGTAGAATTACCTAAAACGATTCTAGGTTCTTTAAGACTTAACTCTTTAAAAGAGATACCAGAAGAAGGACTCCAGCTTTCAGAAACTGTAAAAGGAGATGTATGGCTTAGTCATTTAAAATGTGCGAGAGGATTAGAACTTCCTACTTCTCTTGGAGGAGATTTAGGACTGAATGGATTAGAAGATGCAGAGGGGTTAGATTTACCAGATGAGATTTTTGGAAATCTTTGGCTAAATGGGTTAAAAAATCCAAAGCATTTAAAACTTTCTACCATTATTCATGAAGGTTTATGGATGAATGGATTAGAAACCATCGAAGGGTTAGATTTACCTAAATTTCTTGGTGGGAGTCTAGGATTAAAATCTTTGAAGGATGCGAAGGGATTAGACTTTCCTGAACAATTATTTGGTACATTAGACTTGAGTAGTTTAACAAATATAGATCATTTGCGTTTCCCGAAAAATGTTTATGGTGATTTAATATTGAAGGGACTTACTCGTATTGAAAATAGTCAATTGCCAGAATCTATTAGTGGAGATTTAAATTTAGAAAATGTAGTTTTTTTAAAAAATCAAAAACTTTCATCTTATATTGGAGGAAGTTTATGCTTAGAAAGCGCTACTCAATTTGAAAATGTTGGTTTTCCTGATTTTATTGGTGGAGATTGTTGGTTAGATGGAATCGTAGATATAGAATCTTTAAAATTATCTCCTTGGGTTGGGGGAGACCTTTTTTTAGGAAATTTAATTCATGCTAAAAATTTAGGATTATCAAATTATATAGGTGGAATTCTTTGTTTAATGAATTTAGAGAGTAATGATGGATTAATTGTACCAAAGGATTTTCAATATACCCAATTAGAAGCATTATATCTTACAATGGAAGACTTATATCAAAAATCGATAAATTCTTCTTATGAACAAGTACCAAGAAGTCGGGGAGTATCTATCTTAGGTATTTTATTCTTTTTAAATTTTCTTTTCTTTGTTGGGTTTTTAATTTTAAAAATAATATTTCAATAATAGAGGTGTAAAATATTTGTACTTATCTTCTTTTTATGGTCGTTTTTCTATAGTTATGGTAAAATATCAATTGGGTGTATTTAGAAATAGGTGAATTTATGAATCAAGTATATCAGTATTTAAAAAAAGAACTTTGTTTAAAAAAAGAAGATATTATTGTGGTAGGATGTTCTGGTGGACCAGACTCTATGGCCCTTTTAAGTATTTTAAAGGATTTGGAAAGAAAAATTCATTTTTCTCTTGTTTGTTGTCATGTAAATCACAATGTTCGAAAGGAAAGCTTTCAGGAAAAAGAATTTTTAGAAAATTGGTGTAGAGAGCAAGAAATTATCTTTGAATCTATGGTGATTGAAAATTATGGGGATGATAACTTTCATAATGAGGCTCGAACTATCCGCTATCATTACTTTGAAGAAATTGTTCAAAAATATAATGCCAATTATTTAATGACTGCGCATCATGGAGATGATTTAGTTGAAACGATTTTGATGCGTTTAGTTCGTGGTTCTAGTTTGGTGGGATATGCAGGATTTCAGCAGGTAGTTCCGCAAGAAAAATATACTTTGGTTCGTCCACTTATTCATGTTACAAAAGAGGAGATTCAAAAATTCGATTTAGAACAACAAATCCCTTATGTTACTGATTCTTCTAATGAAAAGGATACCTATACAAGAAATCGTTATCGAAAAAGAATATTGCCTTTTTTAAAAGAGGAAGATCCAAATTATACTGAAAAGTTCTTAAAATTTAGTAAAACATTGATTAAATATAATAACTATATTGATTCTCAAGCAAAAAAGGAATATGAAAGACTTTATCAAGAGTCACAAAAATCATTTTATATTTCTAAGTTTTTAGAAATTGACGAAGTATTTCAAGAAAAAGTGTTAAACTCTATTCTCGCAACGATTTATCAAGATGATTTAATGGTAATTCATAATCGACATGTTGAATTAATTCAAAAACTGATTCATTCGAAAAAAAAGAATAGTTTTATCTTTTTACCAGATTTAGTAAAAGTAATAAAAGCCTATGATTTACTTACGTTTGAAAGACAAAGTAATACAATTGATACGTATGAAATTGAACTGTTTGATTATGCAAATTTACCGAATGGGAAAACGATTGAAAGAGTAGAAGAAATTGATACGAATGGGAATGATATTTGTAGATTAAATAGTGAAGAGATTTGTTTACCTCTTTATATTCGTACTAGAAAATATGGCGATAAAATGGCTTTAAAAGGGACGAATGGTCATAAAAAGGTAAAAGATATTTTCATTGATTCTAAGATTCCAATGAAGGAGAGAGAACTTTGGCCAATCGTTGTGGATGCTAAGGATACGATTGTATGGATTCCAGGAGTTAAGAAAAGTAAATTTAATAAACAAAAAAATGAGAATTATGATATAATAGTAAAATACTATTAACAAGGAGGAAAAGTATGAATAAAAATAGTTTAAAACGTGGATTATTACCTTATTTATTTTTAATATTATTTGTATTTGGAGCTTATTATGCATTTAATGTGATGAATCGTAAAGTAAATGCATTAAGTTATGATAAATTAATTACATTATTAGATGAAGAGAAAGTAACAGAACTCACTATTACCCCAAAGGAAAGGGCAGTTACTTATGAGATTACTGGTAAACTAGAAGGTTATAAAGAAAATGAAAGTTTCTTTGTACGTGTTCCTTTAAGTGAAGCAGTAATGAGTGAAATTTTAAGTACTCAAAGTGGAAATATTGAAATTAATACAAAAGCGGATCCTGAATCTAGTTCATTGTTATTAATTGTTATGAATATTCTACCAATTGTTATTATTGTTGGTGCAGGATTCTTTTTCTTAACAAAACAAGTAGGTGGAGCCAATAAATCTATGGATTTTGGTAAGAGTAGAGCGAGACTAAGTAATGATAATAATAAAGTTACATTTAAAGATGTTGCGGGATTAAAGGAAGAAAAAGAAGAGGTAAGTGAATTAATTGACTTCTTAAAAAATCCTAAGAAATTTACGAAGTTAGGAGCTAGAATTCCTAAAGGTGTGTTATTAGTTGGACCTCCAGGAACTGGTAAAACACTCCTTGCGAAAGCAGTGGCAGGGGAAGCCAATGTTCCATTCTACTATATTAGTGGATCTGACTTTGTTGAATTATTTGTAGGTGTTGGTGCAAGTCGTGTTCGTGATATGTTTAAACAAGCAAAACATACGGCACCTTGTCTAATCTTTATTGATGAAATTGATGCTGTTGGTAGACAACGTGGTACTGGTCTTGGTGGAGGTCATGATGAAAGAGAACAAACTCTAAATCAGTTGCTTACTGAGATGGATGGATTTGGAGCAAACGAGGGAATTATTATTATTGCTGCAACAAACCGTGCCGATGTCTTAGATCCAGCCCTTCTTCGTCCAGGAAGATTTGATCGTCAAGTAACTGTTGATTTACCAGATGTTCGTGAACGTGAAGAGATTTTAAAAGTACATGCAAAAGATAAAATTTTAGATAAATCGGTAGAATTAGCATTCCTCGCAAAAAGAACTCCAGGATTTAGTGGTGCTGCCTTAGAAAATTTACTCAATGAAGCAGCATTACTTGCGGTTCGTCGAAATAAAAATGCAATTACAATGGGTGAGATTGATGAAGCAACTGACCGTGTGATTGGTGGACCTGCCAAGGTTTCTAGAAAATATAATGATCATGAAAAAGAAGTAGTTGCTTATCATGAAGCAGGGCATGCTGTTCTTGGAATTAAGCTTCCAAATGCAGATGATGTTCAAAAAATTACAATTATTCCAAGAGGTCAAGCAGGTGGATACACCCTAATGATGCCTAGCGAGGAGACTTATTTATCTACAAAAACCGAATTACTACAAAGAATTACAGGACTTTTAGGTGGACGTGTTTCTGAAGAAATTAAGTTTAAGGAAGTTACAACTGGTGCACATAATGATTTTGAGAAGGCCACTAAGATTGCACGTGCGATGGTAACAGAATATGGTATGAGTGATTTAGGACCTGTTCAATTAGAACAACAAGAAGGTGGTGTCTTCTTAGGAAGAGATTATAATAAGAGTCGTAACTTCTCAAATGAAATTGCTCATGAAATTGATAAAGAAGTTCGAAAGATTATAGATTCTTGTTATCAAGCAGCTAAGAAAATCCTAACGGATAACAAAGATTTAGTAAAACGAATTGCTGATGCTTTATTGGAATATGAAACATTAACGAAAGAGCAAATCGATTCTTTAGTAGAAACAGGAAAAATGCCTGAAGAAATCGAAAAGGGAATAGATTATGAACTGGAGAAATTAAAGGCACTTGCGAAAGAAAAAGGAATTAAAGGTTATACAAAGATGACCAAAGAAGAGTTAGAAGAGGCTGTAAAAGAAGATTAGTCTCTTTTTTCTTTGAAGGTGAGACAAAAAAGTAAAAAAACATTGATTTTTTGATATCTTTGTGATAAAATATGAGATATTTCTTGAAAAGCGGGAAAGATTATGGAAGTAGAACCTCGGAATGAATATTCCTTTTCTGAAAAAAGTATTTTATTAAATTTTTGGTTTACTAATACGAATTCACTTTATGATGAGATTACAAAAGAGGACCGGGAACAATTTAAGCATTTATTAGAAAAAGATATTGATTTAGTTATGGATTATGTTATTGCTCTAACAATGCTTGGTAGAAATAGTGCAATAGTGCTTATGCTTATGAGGGATGAATCTTTAGAAGAAGCTTTAGGTGATTTACCAAAGCTAGAAAAGGATGAGGACTATCAATTTATAGAAAATCAAGTAATTACTATGCTTGTTGGATTATGCAATGCTTTTATGGCAACAACGGATGAAGAGATAATTATAAAAGATGCATTACAATTAGCGTCTGAAGCTAGAAAAGAAATCACAAAGCATTTTTCTTAAAAGAAAGAGAGAAAAGAGAAAGGAAAAAAATTATGATACATTATGAGAGTAACGAAAAGGAAATCATTAAATACAATGTAGAGATTGATTTAGAAAAATTAATGAATATTAGGAATGATGTCTTTGAAAAATTTACAGAAGAAATGATGCTGTTTCCTACAAAAGATTATGTTGGTCATCTATTACCTCGTTTAGTTTTTTTAATTGATTCATTGATTCTTTTGACGATTTTAACTCCGAAATCACTTCAAAATCATCAACCATCAATGAAAGAGAATCTTGAAAATCAAATTAATGGTATGCTACCAATTATGCCAAATACTGATTTTGATGAACTTATTTCTAGAATTCAGAAATATCAAGAATATGTTTCTTTGAATCAATCAAGATTACAATCTATAGACGAAATGGAAGTTCTTTCTTATTATCCAAAAGTTTTAGAGTGTGTTAAGATGACAGAGGTTTCTAGAGTTCCTGTTCAGGATTTTGATAAAGTTGCTGACTTTTTCAAAGGTGAGTTGCAAGATGTATTAGAAGAACTAGCTCAGATAAAGCAAGCTTTAGGGGAGGAAGAGTCTGGGGTAACTCCAAAAGAGCAAGAGAGTGCAGTTCAGAAAAAAATAGGTAGTTGTTAATTACTGAAAATTTAATTTTTCAATTAAAGGGGATGAAACGTTATGGAAATTAAAGAATGGGCTCAATATTCAAGAGAAGAAAAGAAAACTCTTTTAAAACATTGGTGGTATTATTATGGGAAATTACTGATTACGTTAGAAGAACAAGAAATTTTTGAACACCTTGTAGAAGAATGCCCAGATTGTATTATGTCAATCGCTCTTTTTTCCTATTTGCAGGACAAAAGTAGTCAAAATTTGATTTATGCAATTCGGCAAAATAGAGTAAAAGAACTAATAAATCTTATAGATTCAAGTATGGAGAGTGTCAAACAGGATGTAGGATTTTCTGATATAGAATTACAATTTATTTCTATATTGGTTGGTAGCTATAATCATCCAGAACCGGATGTGTCTATGAGTGAAGAGGAAATAAATAGACAATTGAAAGATATAGGAATTGATCCAAACAGAGTTGTACACATTCAGAAAAAGAAGAATTAATTATATTTATAAGAAATACTAAAATAATATTTCTTTTTTAAAAGTTAAAAATAGCTATATTTCATTATAGGAATCAGGAAAAGATAATGATGATAGCATCCGTTTTGTATGCGTTATTGTCAAAAATTTGAGTAATAAGTTTCTGATGGTATAAAGATACAAGTATTTCTAGTTTATAGGGGGTTAATAAGTTATGAAAATATTTATGGGGAAAAAGTATAGTTGTGATGTGAATTATCAATATGATGAGATTATTAGAAAGTTATATGAAGTAGAAGGATGTGAATTTGTTTCGCAACCAGAGGATGCAGATGTTATTATTTTTGCTTCTACTTGCTCTAGTACTGAAGGAAGAATTCATTTGATTATTGATTATATAGAGTCTATTTTAAATAGAAAAAAAGAGGGGGCTAAAACTTATTTGACGGGTTGTTTGGCACGTGGTTTTTTAGATTCAGACTCATTTTCTGATGTGACACAGTGGTTAAATACACATATAGATTGCGTAATTCCAAATAATCATACGAATGACTTATTGAAAGATTTATTGAAAGATCAATGCCCAGAGTATCCTTCTGAATCTGGAGCCGTCTTACAGGTGGATGATGAGTCGGCAGATATTTATATTTCAAGTGGATGTGCACATAAATGCTCATTTTGTAAAACAACTTTTCAAAAGACTCCACTTACTAGCATGGATATCAAAGATGTAAGGAAATACATTGATATGGTTGATGCTGAAAAAATTAAAAATCTTTATGTTGTTGGAATGAATATTAGTCAATTTGGTCTAGATAAGGAGAATAAGTATTTACTACCTTCTGTTATCGAATATGCCGAGGAAAAGAAAAATATTGAACGAGTATGTTTAGTAGGACTAGCTTTTTCAGATGCCATTCGACAAGGTTTTAAATACACACTTAGAGATAGTAAAAAAGTATCCTTGATTTCTGGGTCTATAGAATCTGGAAGTAACCGAGTTCTTGGTCTTATGGATAAAGGGTTTCAAATTGAAGAACTATTAGAGTTTTATCATTTTATTAATCAAGATTCTATTAAATATTTAACTACTAGTGTTATTGCAGGATTTCCAACAGAAACCATGGAAGATGTAGAGGCAACCATCCGTGTATTAAGTGAATTAAAACCATATTTAGATTTTGTAGGTATATGCAAATATATGGATTCTTCTTTTGTAAGATCTCATTCTTTAGAGCAACTTCCTAAAGAAACAATTCAGGAACATGCAAGAGTTTATTCAAAATTTTTAAAACATGAAGGGATTCCTTTTAATATTATAAGATAAATATTCTTTTGAAAGTTGATAGAATTTCTTTTAAAATGGATTATTATCAATTGAAAAAGATGTGTATATTATAAAGAATTTAATTGTGCTAAGAATTTATATTGGAGTTGAGGGAAAATTATGAAGCAAGTAAAAATTCTACCAAATGATACCTGTTATGATGAATATGGTATTCATATTAATAATATTTCTATGCTATTTTTCATACCAAAAGATATAGAGTTTGATTCAAGAATGGGTGCGATTCGTGCATTTACCTCTTGTAATCCTCTTTTACATTTAAAATATAGTAAAATGGGTTTAAATTTATAAGAGAGAATCATGATAAATGTAGAATTTATTTTGATGAAAATTTTTTAGAGTTTTCTAAATTTTCTGATGTATTTAATTCTAATCGATTTTTTAAATCACTTTTCTTTAAGTTAGAATTATTATGTCATGAGATAAGAAAGGGTGTTTGTCATGTTAGGAGCATGTACTTTTTTCGTTTTTCTGGTGATATATTAGAAACTGCTTATGTGGATGATTCTGGTGGAAAGGGAAAGTCTTTACATAGTTATATTCGAAAAGGTAAAAATATAATAGATTATACAAGTAATTTAGTTATTATGTGGGAAGATTATGAATCTTTATTGCATCCGATTGTTTTAAATAAAATTTCCCATGAAGAATTTTTGCTAGATATAAATTCTTTGATTGCTCGTCTTCCAATTTCAACGAAATTTTATTGTCTATTTCGTGATGAACTTTTAAATGGACATACCTTTTTAGGGGGAGAGACATGGGAAGTTTCTAATCATGTAAAACAAAAAGTGCAGAAATAAATATTAAGGAACTAGAAAATTATTTGATTTTATTTCTTGTTTCTTTTTTTTATGATTTATGTTATTATCTATAGTGATTTGAGGAATGTATATGTGGAAAATTGGAAATGTTGAAATTAAAAATAAAACTGTATTAGCCCCTATGGCTGGGATTGGCAATTCAAGTTTTCGTAAAGTTATCAAAGAAATGGGATGTGGACTCATCTATGCAGAAATGGTAAGTGATAAGGCCCTATTTTATAATAGTAAGAAAACTATTGATATGCTTTATATGGAAGAAGAGGAACGTCCCATTGCACAACAGATTTTTGGAAGTGATCAAGAATCCTTTGTAGTTGCTGCTAAATATGTTTATGAACACATGCATCCTGATATTATTGATATTAATATGGGATGTCCTGTTCCTAAAGTGGCAGTGAAATCCCAAGCAGGGGCAGCACTTTTAAAAAATCCAAAAAAAATAAGAGAAATTGTTTCTAGTGTTGTATATTCTGTTCCAATTCCTGTTACAGTTAAGATTCGTAGTGGATGGGATCATGAACATATCAATGCCGTAGAGGTTGCTAAAATTTGTGAAGAAGCAGGAGCAAGTGCCATTTGTGTTCATCCAAGAACCCGTAGTCAAGGGTATTCAGGAGCAGCCGATTGGTCTATTATTAAACAAGTAAAAGAAGCTGTTTCTATCCCTGTTATTGGGAATGGAGATATTACGAGTGCAAAACTAGCTAAGAAGATGCTAGATGAGACTGGGTGTGATGCAATTATGATTGGACGTGGAGTACTAGGACGCCCTTGGTTAATTAAAGAAATTAATACTTATTTAGAAACGGGAGAGGAGTTAGAAGAGCCCACTCCAAAAGAAAAAATTGATTTTTGTTTAAAGCATTTAGATAATCTTTACCAACTAAAAGATGAGCATTTAGCAGTTTTAGAAATTAGAAGTCACATTGCTTGGTATCTAAAAGGTCTTCCAAAATCAAATGAAATTAAGAATAAAATATTCCTTCAGACGCATATTTTTGATATAATTAATACATTGAATGAATACAAAAAATGGTTAGAAAGTTAGGTGGTTCCATTGGCAAAAAGTAAAGAAGATTCAAAAAAGGATATAAATCGTTTAAAAAAGGGGAAAGTAGTAGAGGGAGAAGTTCTCGCAAAAAAATCTTCAAAGAAAGAAGCAAAGCCTACTACAAAGAAACAGAAGCCGACTCAAAATAAAAAGAGTACTTCTACAAAGACGGCGACATCAAAGAGTAAGAAGAAAGAAACAGAAACAAAGGTTAAACAAAGTAAAAAGACAACGAAAGAAACAGAAAAAACAAAAGCAAAAAAGATTGAATTAGAAGTAAAAGAAGAAATTCAAGAAGAGGTATCTGATATATCTTTAGAAAAAACAATATTGGAAGAAAGAGAAGCAAATGATAAAAAGGCATACTTTTTTCCAAGAGTTTTAGCATATTTAATTGATATTATGATTGTTACAGTTCTTACTACTTTGGCAATTAGTATCGTACCAGAAAATAAAAATTATAATACTTATTTAACAGAATATCAGAAACTTCAATCTTCTTTTTTAGAAGGAAGTATAGATCAGGATGAATATGTAAATAAAACATCCGAAATTGTATATGATATTGATTATAATAATGTTTTACCTATGATTATAGAAGTAGTAATATTAATACTTTACTTTATTGTATTCCAATTTTATAATAAAGGACAAACGATTGGAAAACGATTGTTAAGGATTCGTCTTGTTTCTGAGAATGATGGAGATGTTAGTATGAATCAATATATTCTTAGATCTTTTATTATTCCATCGGTGATTAGTAAAATGTTAATTATAGCACTTGTTCTATTTATGGGAAGAACATATTATTATTATGCTAGTTTTACGGTACAGGGAATACAAACAGTATTAATTATTGTTTCTATATTTATGGTAATGTATTCTAGCACTGGAAGAGGGTTACATGATCGTGTAGCGAAAACGAAAGTAATTATGACAGATTGAAAGGAGAAATAATATGAGAGAATTTTCAGAACAGGAATTAGTTCGTAGAGAGAAAATAGATAAAATACGTGAGTTTTGTAATCCGTATCCAGAACGTTTCGAGGTTACACATTCTTTAAAAGAAGCAAGTTTATTAGAGGATGAGACTAAGAATGTTTCAGTTGCAGGGCGTATTGTATTTATGAGAAAGATGGGGAAGATGAGTTTCCTAAAAGTTAGAGATGTTGAGAGAGATCTTCAGATTTCTATTAAGATTGATTTAGTTGGGGAAGAAAACTATGAATTTTTTAAATCTAACATTGATGTTGGTGACTTTATAGGTGCAGTAGGAGAGATATTCACAACACATACAGGGGAAAAGACGTTACGTGCTGACCAATTTGTGTTTTTAGGAAAGGCATTAAAACCTCTTCCTGAAAAATTTCACGGTTTAACAGATTTAGAGGCATGTTATCGTCAAAGATATGTAGATTTAATTATGAATCAAGATACTAGAAATCGCTTTATGGTACGTGTAAAGTTTATTAGGGAGTTAAGAAATTATTTAGATAATTTAGGATATATGGAAATTGAAACACCGATTTTGAATAATAAGGCAAGTGGCGCAACTGCGAGACCATTTAAGTCACATCATAATGCTCTTGATTTAGATGTGTATTTAAGAATTGCACCAGAGACGTATCTAAAAAGAGCAGTTGTTGCAGGGATTCCAAAAGTCTATGAAGTAGCACGTTGTTTTAGAAATGAGGGAATGGATGCATCTCATTTGCAAGATTTTACGATGGTAGAAGGATATCAGGCTTATTTTAATTATGAGGACAATATGAAGTTAATTCAACATATGCTTCAGACTATTATTATGAATATCTTTGGTACTTTGAAGATTACTTTTGGTGATAAGGAAATTGATTTAAGTGGTGATTGGGGAAGAGTAACTTTTAGAGAACTATTAATGAAATATGCTAATATTGATATTGATATTGATAATACAAAGGAAAAATTACTTTCAAAAATTTTAGAAGAGAAAATTGAGGTTGAGAGTGAAACCCCACTTGAGAACCTTGGATTTGGAAATTTGGTAGATGTTCTATATAAGAAAGTAGCACGTCCACATATGTTAGGTCCTGTATATTTAACAGAGCATCCAACCAGTCTTTCTCCTCTTGCTAGAAGTAATGATGATCGACCTGAAATTAGTGACAGGTTCCAACTTGTTATTAATGGTGCTGAAATTGTGAATGGATATTCAGAACTTGTTGATCCTCAAGAACAAGAAAGAAGACTATTAGAGCAGGCAAGTTTAAAAGCAGCAGGTGATGAAGAAGCAATGGATATGGACTATGATTATATTGGAGCAATGGAATATGGAATGCCACCAATTTCTGGTTGGGGTATGGGAATTGACCGTATTGTTCAATTACTAACTGGTAGTGAAAGTGTAAGAGACGTTGTTATGTTCCCTTTAATGAGACCTCTTACGACTGATGGAAATCAAGAATAAATATAATGGAAGACACAAATCTAAGTGTCTTTTTTTCTGCAATACAGTGGGAAGTTAGAGTTTTTTAATAGAGGTAACGTCCCATTTATGTTCGTTGTCTGCTTTAAGTTTACCAGTAAAGGTGTAGCTGTAAGACTAATTATACCTATGACGCAAGTATCTTATAATACATGTTCTCTTTTAATTACTGGAATTGCTGGTTATTGTGCGTATTTTCTTGCCGTGATTTATCCTACTGCATATCTAGATTCTAGTCTTTTAAAGATTAAGGGTAACGGAACGAGTATCAATTCATATATTATTGAATAATAGAAAAAATAGAAAAAATAGAAAAATTATAGTGGTTCTTCTTTTATTTTTTGCCTATTTTATGGGAAATTTCATCAAACTTTCACGTAAATATATTGATTTTATGGTAAATATTGTTATAATTAATATGGGAGGATTAATATGAAGAAACATAATATTTTAAAGGTTCTTATCTTCACAATTGTTACTATTGCAATTTGTACTTGGATATTTCCTAGTGCGCAAATGCAAGAAACATTAGTTGAAGGAGAGAGAATCCAAGCAGGATTGTTTGATTTATTTGCTTATCCAGGAATTGCACTACAATATTTTGGAAGTATCGTATTATTTATACTTGTTTGTGGTATTTTCTACGGAGTTGCTTACAGAACTTCTGCTTATCATCAATTGGTTGAAAGAATTGCCGATGGTTTTAAAGGAATGGAATATTTCTTCTTAAGTGCCATCATCATTCTAATCTCTGTAATTGTTTCAGTTACTGGAATTTCAATTCCTATCATCTTTGTATTTCCATTTGTTATCGATGTAGTTATTAAAATGGGATACAATCGTTTAATTGCTGCGACTGTTACGGTTGGATCAACTGTTGCTGGTATTGCAGGTACAACACTTGGAGCTATGACAACAAGTTATATGAATCAAGTATTGGGATTAACTACCTTTGATGAAATGGTTTCTAAAGTAATTATTTTAGTAATCTTCATCGTACTATTAATTGCACAAGTTGTACTTTATAGTAAAAAGACAAAGAATTCTACAATTGAAGCAAAAGAAACTCCAAAAGAAAAAGTAGAATCTAAAGTTAATCAAGAAGAAGTTGTAGTAAAAGAATCACCAAAGAAAGAAAGGCAAACTGGAAAAGGAAAAACGACTAAGAAATCTACAAAGTCTACAACTAAATCAACTGGTAAGAGAGGGCGTCCTGCAAAAAATAGTGCAGCAATGGCAAAAGAAAATTCTGAGACATTAGTTGTTAAAACTAAATCAGGAAAGAAAGCTAATATTTGGCCATTTGCTATCATCTTTGATCTTGTACTAATTTGCATGGCAATTTCAGTCTTTGACTGGAATGGTTTATTCGAAATATCTTGGTTTCAAGAAGCTACAGATGCTGTTACTACTTATGAGATCTTTGGATTTGAAATCTTTGGAAAGCTATTAGGAACAATTCATGCATTTGGTGAATGGAGTCTAGGTGTTGAGATGTCTGCACTTATTATGATAGCAACTTGTATTTTAGCACTTGTATATCGTGTAAACTGGAATGATTTTATCGATGGAGTTTGTGATGGATTTAAAAGAGCATTAGAACCTGCTGTAGTTATTTTATTAACTTACGTAGTATTAGTAATTGTTACTTATCATCCATTCCAATTAACAATTACTAAATTCTTACTTGATATTACTTCAGGTATTAATGTTGTAACTATGACACTTGTATCTTTATTATCATCACTATTCAATGTTGATTTAACTTATGTTACTCAAAGTACATTACCATATGTACAAACAGTGATTACAGATTCAAGTTTATATCCATTAATTAGTGTTATTTTCCAATCTATTTATGGTTTAACTCTATTAGTAGCACCAACAAGTTTTATCCTAATGGGAACACTTTCTTATCTAAATGTTTCTTATACACAATGGTTAAAGCATATTTGGAAATTATTCTTAACACTACTTGCTATTTTAGTTGTTATTTTCTTAATTATTTTAGCTTTATAGAATCGTGGTAGTTTAGAAAGGATAGGACATTGGTTCTATCTTTTTTCTTTACATTTTTGCTATTTTATGTTATTATATGTAGTAATTTAAGGGAGCGAATTATATGTTTGGTAGAAAAGCAAAAAATATTTATTTAGGAGAAGTTGTCCTTCGATCTGGTAAGCATTATATTTTGGTCTCTTATAGTGGTTTTAATAGTAATAAATTTATTTTCCCTAGCAATAACAATGGATCATTTTGTGATATGACTACTTCGAATGTTTATTGTCCACCTGGATATCATTTACTTAGTTATTCAGAATATGGTTTATTATATGAGAATGATGTAGCTGTAAAAGTAAAGGCTTATCAAAATAGGAAAACTAATCAAAAGGTTTTTCCTGAATTTGGTGTACCTGTTCGTTAGAATATTAAGAGCTTTGGCTCTTTTTTCTTTTTATTGTTTAAAAGTATTCTAAAATTAACATAATAATCATAGACTGTAAATAGGAGGGATTATTATGTTTTCTAAGTTTAGTGAAGAAGCTCAAAAAGTTTTGCTTGGCGCAAAAAGAGAAATGCAGAATTTAAAGCATCCTTATGTTGGTAGTGAACATTTAGTTTTATCTATTTTAAAAAATAATCCAGAATTGAAAAAGAAATTAGGGGAATTTCATATTACATATCAAGGATTCTATGAACAAGTGGTAGAACAAATTGGTGTTGGAAAAGAAGAAAATGGTTGGTTTCTATTTACACCACTTTTAAAACGAGTAATTGAAACAGCTATCCTACTGGGGAAAGAAACAAATAATGGTGAAGTTACTAGTGATCAATTATTTTTAGCAGTTTTAGAAGAAGGAGAAGGAGTAGCTATTCGGATTCTAAATCAAATGGATGTAGATATGCTTGAACTTCAGGAATACTTTTCTGGTAAGGTGATTATTCGCAAGAAAAAGGGAAATAAAAAACTATTAATCGAAGAATTTGGGTTAGATTTAACAAAAGAAGCATCCTTCAATCATCTAGATCCTGTGATTGGTAGGGAAGATGAATTATCTAGGGTAATGGAGATTCTTTGTAGGCGTACTAAAAATAATCCTTTACTAATTGGAGATGCTGGGGTTGGAAAGACGGCAATTGTAGAGGAACTAGCTAGAAGAATTATACAGCATCAGGTTCCTGATCAATTACTTGGAAAGCGAATTTTATCTGTATCTATTGCTTCTTTAGTTGCTGGTACTAAATATCGTGGTGAATTTGAAGAACGTATTACTAAAATGATTGAGGAAATTGAAAAAGACGATAGTATTTTACTATTTATCGATGAAATTCATACATTGATGGGCGCAGGAGGTGCCGAAGGTGCGATTGATGCTGCTAATATCTTTAAACCAGCACTTGCTCGTGGTAAAATTCACTTAATTGGTGCAACAACAACGGATGAGTATAAACAATCGATTGAAAAAGATAAGGCGATTGACCGTAGATTTCAAAGTGTTTTTATCGAAGAACCGACGGATGAAACTGTCTATGAAATCTTGACGAAGCTTCGCCCTTTATATGAAGAGTATCATCATGTGCAAGTATCTGATTCTATTTTGAAGAATATTATTTCTTTAACAAATCGTTATGTGAATATTAGAAAGCAGCCTGATAAATCTCTAGATATCTTAGATGAAGTCTGTTCACGTGTTTCTCTTTCTAAAAATAGAAAAGGAAAATTACTAAGTGAATATCAGGAGCAATTGGAAGATTTATTAAAAGAAAAAAGTAAATGTATCATTAGTCAAAAGTTCCAAGAGGCATCTAGTTTAAAACAAAAAGAAAAGGAATTAACTAGTAAAATTAATTCTTTAGAGTTAAAGATGAATCATCATACTTATTTGAAATCAGTAAAATTAGAAGATGTTTTTCAAGTTATCAGCCGTAAAACAAAAATTCCGATTTATGAAATGAATCATTTACAGCATGGACTTTTTACACGCTTAGAAAAAAAATTAAAGCAGGAAATTAAAGGACAGGATTCTGCGATTGATGAACTTATCAAAGTAACAAAGAGAATCAAACTTGGATTTTCTGATTCCAAGAGACCTTCTTCTTTCTTATTTGTAGGACCGACAGGGGTTGGAAAAACAATTCTTGCGGAACAATATAGTAATCTTTTATTTGGAGAGGGAAACTTTATTCGTTTTGATATGAGTGAATATTCTGATAGCAGTTCTATTTCTAAAATTATTGGTTCTAATCCTGGGTATGTTGGGTATGATGATTGTCATAATCGGCTAGAAGAAATTAGGGATAAACCTCATGCAGTGATTTTATTTGATGAAATAGAAAAAGCGCATCCAAGTGTTTTAAATCTTTTCTTACAAATCTTAGAAGATGGGTGCCTCATGGATTCTAAGGGAAATTCAGTCTCTTTTACACATCATATTATTATTATGACTTCCAATTTAGGTTCTAATGGAAAGCCTCTTGGATTTTCTACATCTCTTAAAAAGACGGAATGTGATATTCAAGAATTTATGTCTGTAGAACTTGTGAATCGAATTGGAAAAATTATTGAATTTTCTACGTTATCATCTAATGTTATTGAAAAAATCATAAAAAAACAATTAAAGGATGTTAAAAGTAAATTTAAAGAAAAAGGAATTCAGTTACAGTTTGGTTCCAAAATGACTTCTCAAATTGTGAATCTTTCAGATTATCAAGAGTTTGGAGCTAGAAAGATTCGAAAAATTATTGAAGATAAAGTTGATTCTTATGTCATAGAAAAAATATTATTAGGGCAAAATCACGTTCATATAGGGAGCATTTGATTTTCCCTTTTTCTTTTATCTTTCGTTTACGAATCTACTAGATGCGTGTTATAATAAATTTGAATTCAAAAACCATAATAATCCCATAATTATTTGATATTATGTAGTAGGAGGAAATATGAAATTATATAATACATTGAGTCGTCAAGTCGAAGAGTTTGTTCCAAGAGAGGAAGGCGTTGTTCGTCTTTATACTTGTGGACCTACAGTTTACCATTATGCTCATATTGGAAACTTACGTACTTATATTTTTGAAGATGTTTTAGAAAAGGGACTTCGTTATTTAGGTTATGATGTGAAGCGTGTGATGAATATTACAGATGTTGGACATTTGACTAGTGATGCTGATGAAGGCGAAGATAAAATGGAAAAGGGTGCACATAGGGAAGGGAAGACTGTTCATGAAATTGCAGAGTTTTATACAGATGCTTTCTTTTTGGATTGTGAAAAGTTGAATATTCAAAAACCAATCACTGTAGAACCAGCAAGTCATCATATTGATACCTATATTAAAATGATTGAGAAAATGTTACAAGATGGATATGCCTATATTTCAGATGGTAACGTGTATTTTGATATTAGTAAAGCAAAAGATTATTATCAATTATCTGGGAAAAATCCAGAAGATTTGTATGTAGGAGTTCGTGAAACAGTAGAAGAAGATAAATCAAAAAGAAATCCTGGTGACTTTGGGTTATGGTTTACGGTTAGTAAATTTTCTAATCAAGAGATGAAATGGGATTCTCCTTGGGGAGTTGGATATCCTGGATGGCATATTGAATGTAGTGGTATTAGTGGAAAATTTTTGGGAGAATATTTAGATATTCATTGTGGTGGTGTTGATAACATTTTCCCTCATCACACTAATGAGATAGCGCAAAGTGAAGCTTATTTTGGACATAAATGGTGTAGCTACTGGGTTCATGGGGAACATTTAAATGATCAAAGTGGTAAAATGAGTAAATCGAATGGTGAATTTTTAACAGTTTCTCTTTTAGAAGAAAAAGGGTATGACCCTCTTTGTTATCGCTATTTCTGTTTAGGAAGCCATTATCGAAAGGTGTTAACATTTACATATGAAGCACTTGATCAGGCAGCACAGGCTTATACAAAATTAAAGAAGAGAATTGAAAAATTAGATCGTACACCAGATTTAAAAGAAGGAAAAATTGATTTTTATCAAAATGCATTTAAAGATGCAATTTCTAATGACTTAAATACATCTAGTATGTTGACACTGGTATATGATGTTTTAAAAGATGAAGAATTAACAGATTTTACGAAACTTTATTTAATTGAAGATTTTGATAAAGTATTATCTTTAGATTTAACAACTGATGTAGATGAAGTAGATCAAGACTTAGAATGTTATATTCAAACTAAGATTGAAGAGAGAAACTCTGCGAAACAGAATAAAGATTACGAGAAGGCTGATTCTATTCGTGATGAATTATTAGAAAAAGGGATTCGTTTAATAGATAGTCGTGATGGTACTACTTATGAGCTTTTATAAGGAGGGGTAATATGCCATATTATAGTTATGATTTTATAGGATATGGACTTGTTCTTATTGGGGTAGTGATTACCTTAATTGCCGAATACTTTGTAAATAATAAATATAAAAATTATAGACAAGTTAAAAATAAAAAGGGATTATCAGGTCAAGAAGTTGCTCGTATGATTCTAGATGAAAATGGACTCTCTGATATTTATGTTACAGAGGTAAAAGGAACTTTAACGGATTATTATGACCCAAACCGAAAAGTAGTTCGTTTATCTAGTGATATTTATCATGGGGAAAGTATTGCCTCTGTTTCTGTTGCAGCTCATGAAGTAGGACATGCAATTCAAGATAAGGAAGGATACTTTTTCATTCGTCTTCGTGGATTTATTTTTCCACTTGTTGGTTTTGCTTCTAAGTTTGGTTATCTTGCCATCATGATTGGATTTTTCTTTAATATGTTAGATCTTGCATGGGGTGGAATTGGTTTACTTTTAGTGATTTTATTATTTCAATTAATCACACTACCAGTTGAGTTTGATGCATCGAAAAGAGCTCTTGTATACTTAGATAAAATGAAGATTTTAGATAAGAAGGAACATACGGGTAGTGAAGAAATGTTAAAAGCAGCAGCCATGACTTATGTTGCGGGACTTGCGACTACTTTACTTGAAATTTTAAGATATGTTTTAATTTTAATCGGAAGAGACCAGGATAATTAGGTTCTCTTTTTTTAATCAATTTTAATGTTTAGAATATTTCTTTTTAAAGATAGATTTATAGTAAATATTTCTAAATCTTACCAAAAATTTACAAAATATCACTTTTTAGAATTTTTAAAATAAAAATATGTTATTGTTTAAGTATTCAATGTAAGGAATTTGTCAATTTTTGTAGAAGATTCCGATAGAGATAGATTTATAACTTTAGGTAACAATGTTTTTACAAAATGCGTACGGTTTATAGAAATGTTTGTTATAAATAAAAAAAAGGAAGTAAAAGTATGAAGAAAAAGTTTTTAGCTTTATCTATTGTAACAATGATTATGTTTGCTGGAGTAATGGTAGTTTCTGCGAGTTCAAGAGCTCAAATAAATGTAACACCGAATACGGTTATTTCAAAGAACTATTCTGCTTCTAAAGCATATCTCGCATCTACGATTACTAGTAACGGATATGGTGCTGGTACACCTGGGGCTTATATTCGTGCGTATCTTTTTTCTGGCAATTCTTATGTTCAAAAAATTGGATTTAAGCAAGATGTTGGACAAGCAGGGCATGTTAGTTTTGAACGTGGTTATGTTGGAGTAGGAAGCTGGTTGTTACGTCTTTATGGAAAAAAACAAGAAACAAGTTTGAGTTATGCTGACTGGAGTGGTTATTGGCTATATTCAGACGTTAATTAGTTATTTTCAAAAAAGGTTTTAGCCTTTTTTGATATAGTAAAGCAATTTTAAATTAAGATTGCTTTACTATATCATTATTGGGTTCTGATTATTTAGGGGAGAAGTATGAATGAAGTTTTAAAAGTTAAAAATTTAACAAAAACCTATTTAAAGAAAAAGGAAAAAATAGTTATTTTAGATCATGTAAACTATCAATTTAATGCAGGTATATTTTATTGTGTGAATGGAAAAAGTGGTGCTGGAAAAACTACTTTAGTAGAGATCCTTGGTTTGTTAAAGTGTTATGATGCAGGACAACTAATTATTGATAATCAAGAAATTTCAAAATTAAATAGCAAGCAGAAATCAATTCTAAGAAATAAAAAAATTGGCTTTGTGTTTCAATCTTTTTATCTAATACCAACAATGACTGCTTTAGAAAATGTAATGCTTCCTGCATACTTAGATAGGACTAAAACGAAAAAAGAGATTAAGGAAAAAGCTCTTGCTTTACTTAAAAACATGGATTTAAAAGATAGGTAAGTGCATTATCCCAAAGAATTAAGTGGTGGTGAACAACAGAAGGTTGCGCTTGCAAGAGCATTGATTAATGATCCTACCATTATTTTAGCAGATGAACCTACTGGTTCTTTAGATTCAGAGAATGAAGATAATATCTTAAAAATCTTAAAAAAATTAGCTCAAAATTGTAAGTGTGTAATTGTTGTTAGTCATAGTGAGAAAACAGTAAAATATGCAGATGAAGTGATAGAAATTAAAAATGGGGGGGTTAATATGCAAGAAAAATTAGCTCTCCTAAAACCAATGTTTAGAAAAAAACTATGATATTTACCTTCATTTGAATTGGTATTATTATGTCTCTTACAATTATTGTTAAAACATATTATGATACAAGTTATAATGGATATTATGGGGATATTCGTGAAGATATGTATAATAATACTTACTGGGTTTCTAAAATAAATGCGGAACAAGTTCCTATTGATGATTTTAGGAATCAAGTGCGAAATGAATTAGAAAAAATAGAACATGTGGTTGGAGTTTTTCATAATACGACATGGCAGAACGGGGCAATTATTGAACAATTCAAAAAGGATAATAAAAGAGATGGACGAATTAATTTACGTGCTGCTACAAATGGAAGTCTTCCCCAAATTGTAGAGAGGAGTTCTTTTCCTAATGATAATAATGCATATTATATTATTTGTCCTGAAAACTTTTTGCCGATGGGTGCTAATTTAAAAAAATATAATCGCTTTGATATGGTAAATTTAAAACCGTATTTAAATAAAAAAATCACATTAAAATATATGGATTATAATACTATGAATGAAAATTTGGAGTTGTCATTAAAATTAATAGGGATATATAAAAATAGTGTTACTTCAATAGACGAAAATGTCTGTTATGTAAAAGAGGATACTTTAAGTGCTATATATATGAATGGAATGGATACTTCTTCAGGTAATATAATTATGGAACAAAATTACGAAGAGGCAGCTGTTTTCTATGTTTAAGTGGATCAATATAAAAATATGGAATCTGTAAAAAAAGAATTAGAGCATTTCAACTATTCTATGATAGACACAATTGTAATTCCTGCTTATGATCAATTTGATAAAATTGCTTCTAATATTTCTACTATAAACATTGTTCTAAATGTTGCTATTTTTGTTTTGATATTTCTAGTTTTGATTAAGCAATTCTTTGATAATTATAAATATTATAATCTGTTATATTTTTTAGGTTATACAAAGAGAAAGATTTGTTTTGTTAATATTATTGCGAATTTCATTCTTATCATTTTTAGTTCTGTTATAACATTGATTTTATCTATATTTATGAAGAATATTTTAGATTTTATAATATACTTTAAACCATTGATTTTTTCTAAATTTGAACTTGTTATGAATTATAATTCTTTATGGAGTATTATTCCTTTAGCTATGATTACTTCTTTCATTGTTTCTATTTTAGGGTGTATTAAACTTAGTACTGATGAGGTAAATATAAAATGATTTCTTTCATAACTAATATTTTAAAATGCAAAAAAAGGTATGGAATACTTTTGGCTATGTTTATTTTATGTTTTATGATTATGCTAGTTTTAGTAAATACAAAGGAGTATTACCAAGATATATTAGAAAATGGGCTAGGGACTGAAATCTTTAATCGGAAATTAATAGTTATTAATACTGGGGAAGATACGTTGGATTATATTAAAACGACTCCTAATATTGTAGACTATTATCCATATACATATTTAAATGGCTCTTTAGGTAAATTTAACTTGGATTTTGGTTACGTTACTGCTTATGAATATCAATTGCTTCAAGGAAAAGAGATTCGTCTTAAAAATGAGATTATTGTTCCAAAAGAGTTAAGTAATTATCTTGATGAATCTATTAATGTTCAAATTAATCGAGTAGAGTACACTTTTAAGGTAGTAGGTGTTAGTGATTCAAAAAATATTATAATTTCGCGTGGATTATTAGACGAACTACTAATTAATAATAATCTTAACATTGGATATTATGTTTTGATAGCGGATAATTATAAATATGCGCAAAAGAATATTGATTATTTTTCTGAAAAAGGGTATATTGCGACCCTCGAAAATACCAATGGGGTAAGTGAATATAATAAAATGCAAAGTTTTATTTCGATGCTAGAGAAATTTATATATGCTATAATTGTTTTTAATTTTATATTTATAATTTATATTATTAAAAATTTTTTTCATATGGAGTCTAAAAATATAGCTATTTTAAAGGCTATAGGGTATAGTGATTGGAATATAGGTTTTTTGATTATTTCAAAAATATTAATCTTATTACTCATTTCGATGGCTCTATCAGTGTTAATATTTGTAATTATGATTTATTTATCAAACTTTATATTACTTACTGATTACATATTGTTTTCTAAGAAATGTCGATTTCTCAGTAATTATTTATTTCTATGTTTAGGTAGTATTGTATTACTGATAATTAATTATATTCCTATATTTTTTAAAATAAAAAAAGTAGATGTAGTGAAAATTCTAAATGAAGAATAGAAAATGGAAGAATTTGGAAAATTCTATTGGAATTGAGCCTAATGATTCTGGTGGTTTTAAAATGATAAGATAAATATTTTTAAGAAATAGACTTCGTAGTGGAAGTTTTTTCTTTTGACCTAATTATGTTATACTATATGTGAAGAATGGTATAGTCATTGTTGGAATGGAGTTGATCTAATGAAAAAAAGATATCAATGATTCTATTTCGCATAGGGTTGATTTTATCGATACATAGATGTGATAACAATAGAGTAGGAAAAAAAACAGATGTTCAAATATCAAAAAGCGATGTTTCACTTACTATTAAAGAGGGAACATTAACAAAAACAAATGTTACTTTGATTGTAAATAACAATAGTGATAAAAAAATTCAATATGGAGATTTTTTCGAAATTGAAATAAAAAAGCATGGAGAATGGCACAAAATAGATTCATATATTACACAATGGTTTAACCTTTATGCCGTTATTCTTGATGCTGGGGAATCGAGAGAGATTGTACAGGAATATGATAAGCTAAAAAGAGGAAAATATAGAATTATAAAAGATATGGAATATATCTATGAAAATGGGAAACATGAGTCTTTTAATGTAGCGATTGAATTTACTATTAAATAATAATTTACTTCAGTAAGAACTTAGTAGAAAAGCTTCTTAATAGAAGTTTTTTCTTTTGACCTAATTATGCTATACTTTTGATAGGTGATTTTATGAATGTTTTAGAAATTAATGTTTTAGTATTAGCCTATTTGGGAGATACAATTTATGAAAATTATATTCGTCGTTATCTAATTTCTTTAGGAATCAATCATGTAAACGAATTACAGAAAGAAGCCGTTCAATATGTCAGTGCCAAAAGACAAGCTCTTTTTTTACAGAAACTGATTGAAAATGAATTTTTTTCTGAAGAGGAGCTTTCTGTTGTGCATCGAGCTAGGAATTATAAGAGTAAGTCACATCCTAAAAATTGTGATATTTTAACCTATAAGCATGCGACTGCGTTAGAGGCCGTTATCGGTTATTTAGAGCTTTCTGGTAAGGGTGAAAGAGTGAATGAGATTATGGACAAAATTATAGGAGGAACGTTATGCTAGTATATGGAAGAAATGTCGCACAAGAATATTTAAAAAAAGTTGAAAAAGTTAGAAAAATCTATTTACAGGATGGTTTTCATGATCAAAATTTAATTTTCACTATAGAAAAATCCAAAATTCCGGTTGTTTTTCGGTCGAAAATTGAATTAGACCAACTTGCAAACGGTGTTCATCAAGGTATAATCCTGGATGTAGCGGATTTTAGCTATACTGATTACCAAGAGTTTTGGGAGGAAGATGATGCCGTTGTTGTTATATTAGATCATTTAGAAGATCCACATAATTTGGGAGCAATTATTCGTACTTGTGAGGCAGCTGGAGTTACAGGGATGATTTTACCTAAAGATCGAAGTGCTGTTATTAATGGTACTGTAATCAAAACGAGTGTGGGTGCGATTACAAATGTCCCAATTAGTTTGGTGACCAATTTAAATACTGTGATTCGGGATTTAAAAGAACATGGTTTTTGGGTTGTTGGAACTGATATGAAAAATAGTACAGATTATCGCAAGATTGATTATTCTGGTAAAATTGCTTTGGTAATTGGTAATGAAGGAGAAGGAATGAGTAGACTAGTTCGTGAATCTTGTGACTTTATTGCTAGAATCCCTATGCGCGGTAAAATCAATAGTTTAAATGCTAGCGTGGCAGCCGGGATTATGATTTATGAAGTATTTCGGCAGAAAGGATGAAATGAAAGATTACAGAACATATAACGATTATGAATTAATTTACATGGTAGCAGAAAATGATGAGGATGCATTCTCTGTTCTTTACAATAAATATTATCCTCTTTTAAAAAAGTATGCAGGACTTTATTATCAATACTATAAAAGTTATGGGGTCGAGTATGATGATTTATGTCAAGAAACCTATCTTGCATTTGATCGTGCAGTCCGTTATTACAGAGATGATGAGGATACCTTATTTTATACTTTTTTATGTATTACTATTCGGAGTAGAATTTTAAATTACATTAAAAAATTTCAATCTAAAAAGAATTCTATTTATTTAGATACTTTGTCATTAGAACAGATTTATCCAGGAAGTGATCAATGTTTAGGGGATTATATTGAAAATCCACTGGCACCAGATCCTGAAAATGAGTTTTTTCTTCATGAAGTTTCGAATCGTGTTCAAAATTTTTGTTTGAATTTAGATGATGAGTCTAGTCGAATATTTGAAATGTATTGGAATGGATTTTCAAATTCTGAAATTTCTGAATTACTAGAAATTGACTTTACAAAAGTAATTTCAAAGCTTCGACGTATTCGTAGGCTCCTTCGTGAATATTTAAGGAATTGAAAAATTTTAGAAGTAGTGTATAATGATAATAGGTGATAGTATGGGACGACTCAATATCATAGATTTTAATTTATCAAGAATGTCAAATGATTATAAGCGAAATTTTTTTTATCAGTTAGATGCACAATTAAAAGAAATTCATCGTAGTGGAGGGATTGTTAGGAACTTTAATCCACAGTCTGTATATGTTGATGAGGAAACAAGAACTCCTTCCTTTCAAATTGTTTATCCGAATTCTAGTTCTTTTTTTGATAATGAGGATTTAAAACGTGCGCAAATCGAAGATATTGAGATGTTATCTACTCTTGCTTTCTGTACTTATTTATCTGATGGGGAGATGGGCTATAATTTAGAAAATGGTCTTTTACAATTTAGTGTTTTACAAAATAATGCTGATTTTGTACGTACTTATTTTCCTGAAGAGGATTTTAGTTATTATGGGCAAGTATTTGGTGGATTAGAATCCCCACTTTATTACAGTGATTATATTGATCAAAAGATGAATGGGAATGCCGTGGGAAATTCAAGGTCTCTTACCAAAAGTACAGAGGCTGGTAGAGCGATGGCACAAGGAAATGAAGAAGCAGCTTATGTTAATTATATTTTAGCTTTTTCTTTAGTTTCTATTTTAACGATTCTTTCTATCTTTGGTTATTTTATATTATCACGTTAAAGAATTATTTTTATGTATTAACTGGGCATAAGTTCATTTTTTCTTTTCTTTTTTCGCAATTTGTGTTAAAATATGCTTTCGATGAAGGGGTTTGTTTTAAATTTATAATCTTCATTATATTTGGTTAATACTATTCAATAGAAAAAGAGGGGGGAAATATTTATGAGTATTCCAATCAATCATCGAGTTGTTTTAGTTGTAGGTCCTACTACTTCTGGAAAAAGTACAATGTCTCGAAAAATTAGAGATGGCTTTTCTGGTACTTCTGTAATTGTATCTCATGATGAGGTGTTATTGGGAGTCAATCAAAATCAACCACAAAATGTGATTGATTTAGAGTTTCGTCTTCAATATCTAAATCGAATTCAGGAAGCTGTTTCAAATCAAAAAAATCAGTTGATAATTATTGATTCCTTTAATATAGGAAGTCAAAATTTACAAGCAGTTCTTTTATTTCTACAATTACTTGGATATCATGATAAAGTTACTTTATTAAAAACTGATTTACCTTTTTCATTGCATACAGAATTTTGTATGAAGAGGGATGATTTACAATTTAGGCTTAATACTACAAGGAACGAACTATATCTTACTATGATTTCACAGAATGAGTTTTATCATGGGCCACTTGGGAGTCTTTGTGAAAGTTTTCTTGGTACAGAAGAATTTAGGATTGAAGATCCTAGAGATTTAGAATTTGTTTATTCTATATCAGAAAACAAAGTAGATAAAAATTCACAAAAAACAATAAAATAATATTGACTATTTTTATCCTTTTGTGTTATCTTAATGGTGAACACGAAAGGGTGTTTTTATTTTGATAAAAAAGGTGGGTAAAGATGGCAAAGGTTGTAAAGTCTAAAAGAGAAATCTTAGATGTGGATCAAGAATTAGAAAAACTTGATACAAAGAAAAAAACAAAAAAAGTAGAATCCGAGAAAAAGGATAAGAAAAAGGGTACTTCTAAAAAAAGTAAAAATAAAATGAGCACTCAGAAGTCAAGACATGGGATTTTTAAATATTTTCATGAAGTAAGAGTGGAAATTTCTAAAGTAAAATGGCCTAGTAAAAAAGATATGGTCAAATATTCCATCGCAACACTTGCATTTATTTTATTTTTCTCAGCATTTTTCTATATTATTGATTTAGTGTTTGCACTATTAAAGGCAGGTGTTTAATCGTGGATAAACAATGGTATGTAGTAAATACTTATTCTGGTCATGAAAATAAAGTAAAAGAAAAACTTGAAATGCGTGCAGAAAGTATGGATATGCAGGATTATATTTTCCGTGTAATTGTTCCAGAACAAAAGGAAGTCGAAGTAAAGGATGGCATCGAGAAAGAGAAAATCCGTAAAATGTTTCCAGGTTATATTCTTGTTGAAATGGTAATGAGTGATGAAGCTTGGTATGTAGTTCGTAATACACCAGGAGTTACTGGATTTATTGGATCTAGTGGAAAGGGTGCTAAGCCTACGCCGTTACAACCTTTTGAAGTAGATAAGATTCTAAATAATATGGGAATGAGTAGAATTGATATTAATAAAGAATTAGAAGCAGGAACTCGTGTACGTATTATTTCTGGACCATTTGCAGGTATGTTTGGTGTCATTGATGAAATTGATCCATCTACACAGAAAGTTAATTTAATGGTTGACTTGTTCGGACAAGAAACATCTGTAGAAGTGGAAATTTCAGAAATTGAAGTTGCAAATTAGAAAAATTCATTTGAGTAAATGAAAATATTAATATAAAAATAGAAAAAACTTGCTTTTTTCTATGAATAATGTTATTATTTAAGGGCTATATTTAATTATATAGAGTTAGTGGGAAGCAATTTGTTGAAAGATTAGAAATAATCAAAGCGGATAAAAGCTATTTGGACCACACACGTGAAAACGGAACAAAAATTTATAGGAGGTGTTTTTCGTGGCAAAAGAAGTTGTAAAAAAGATTAAATTACAAATTCCTGCTGGCAAGGCTACACCTGCTCCACCTGTTGGAACAGTTTTAGGACCTGCTGGAATTAATTTACAAGATTTTTGTACAAGATATAATGATGCAACTAGAGAAAAGATGGGAGATATTTTACCAGTTGAAATCTCTGTATATGATGACAGAAGTTTCGATTTTGTAATCAAAACTCCGCCTGCTGGATTCTTAATTAAGAAGGCTGCTGGAGTTAATAAGGGTGCTAGTAAATCTGGAAGTGAAACTGCTGGTTCTATTACAAGAGCACAATTAAAAGAAATTGCAGAAATTAAGTTACCTGATCTAAATGCCTATACTGTTGAAGAGGCAATGAAAATTATTGAAGGTACTGCCCGTAATATGGGTATTACAATTACTGATTAAAATTCATATAGGTTATATATCTATGTGGGAGAGATCCGCTTATCAAATTTGATATCTTAGATATCATATCTCGCTAGTAGTGTAGAAATACACAAATACCACATAAGGAGGAATATTATGAAAAAACATGGTAAGAAATATGTTGAGGCTACTAAAAAAGTAGAGAAGGCTAAACTTTATACAAAAGAAGAAGCTGTTAAGTTAGTAAAAGAAACTTCTACTACAAAGTTTGATAGTAGTGTCGAAGTTGCTATTAGACTTAACCTTGATACTAAGAAAGCTGATCAACAGTTAAGAGGTGCAATTGTGTTACCTCATGGTACAGGAAAGACAAAACGTGTACTAGTAATTGCAAAAGGAGAACAAGCAAAGAAAGCAGTAGAAGCTGGTGCTGACTATGTCGGAGATACTGACATGTTAGAAAAAATTGAAAAAGAAAATTGGTTCAATTTCGATGTAATGATTGCTACTCCTGATATGATGCCTCTACTTGGTAAATTAGGTAGAGTTTTAGGACCTAAAGGATTGATGCCTAATCCTAAGACTGGTACTGTAACTGTTGATGTAGCAAAGGCTGTATCAGAAGTAAAAGCTGGACGTGTTGAATATAGAACAGATAGTTTTGGAAATGTTCACGGAATCATTGGAAAAGTTTCATTTACTGAAGAGCAATTAGTAGAAAATTTAAATGCTTTTGTAGCAGCGATTCTTAAAGTAAAACCTGCAACAGTAAAAGGTGATTACATTAAAAATGTATCCATTACAAGTACTATGGGTCCTGGAATTAAAATTTTAGCAAATTCTTTTGACAAATAGGAAAGTATCAATTATAATATAGATAATTTATTGGTGCCAAAGACAGTAGGTATAAAAGTAAATCCTACCGAGGACTTAAAAAAAGTTTAAAAGTTCTTGGCGTCGTCAGGAACTTTTTCTATGGCATCCCTAAATAAATTAATCATAATAGGAGGTGTTTTCATGGCAAATGTAAAGATCTTAGAGCAAAAGCAAAGGGTCATTGACGAAATTAAAGACACTGTTTCTAATGCTTCTACGATTGTACTATTTGATTATCGTGGATTAACGGATAGTGAATCGAAAGAATTAAGACGTGCTTTAAGAGAATCAGGAAGTGATTATAAGGTATATAAAAATACTTTAATGGCAAGAGCTTTTTCGGATCTTAAGATTGATTTGAATGAAAATCTAGAAGGACCTAGTGCTTTGGCATTCGGTAGTGATGCAATTGCACCAATTAAGGTTTTATCAGATTTTGCAAAAACACATCCAGCACTTATGTTAAAAGTAGGGATTGTAGATGGAGAAAAATCAGACAAAGATGCACTTCTTGCACTTTCTAAACTTCCATCAAGAGAAGGACTACTTACGATGCTTGCTGGTGGTATGATTCAAATTGCAAAAGATTTATCAATCTGCTTAGATTTATATGCACAACAAAAAGAAGGAGAGTAATCTCCAAATAAAAAATAAGGGAGGAAAAATAGTATGGCAAAGTTAACAAAAGAAAGCTTTATTGAAAGCTTAAAAGAAATGAGTCTTTTAGAAATTAAAGAATTAGTAGATGCAATGAAAGAGGAATTTGGAGTAGATCCAGGTGCTGTAGCAGTTGCTGCTGCTCCTGTAGCTGGTGCTGCTGCTGATGAAGGAAGTGCTACTGTATCTGTAGTATTATCTGATGCTGGTGCTGCTAAAGTTAACGTAATCAAAGTGGTTCGTGAAATTACTGGATTAGGATTAAAGGAATCAAAAGATATCGTTGATAACAATGGTACTGTTAAAGAAAATATTTCTAAAGACGAAGCTAACGACATTAAAGCTAAGCTTGAAGAAGCTGGTGCTACTGTTGAATTTAAGTAATTCAGTGAATGTTTAATTAAAGAATCACATTTGTGGTTCTTTTTCTGTCTATTCTTGTATAGTATTCAGTATATATATTGTCTTTTCTTTTTGGAATCTGTATACTTGAAAGTAAGGAGGATGTTTTTATGGATGATTTAGAGAGAAGATATGAGATAAAGCAGAGACGAGTGTACAAAGAAGAACTATCAGGTGTAAATAAAAAAATAGTATAAAGCTCTTTTTTGTTAGGATTTTCGGCGATTGCTTTTGCATGTGGTGTATTGTGTACTGTAATAGATCCAGTTTGGATTACTTCTCTTATAGCAACTGGGCTTCCTGCGAGGGAGGCATGTCGATGTCTGATTGAATCTTTAAGAGAAAAAACTATATTGAATTATAATATAGAAACTCTTAATAGCGAATTAGGTTACAACAGTGAAAAAGACGAAAGTGTAGGTAGAAGAAGATGATAGCAGAAATGAAAGATAGCTTAGTATTAGATGATGATAATGAATATGTAGTAGTTAGTAAAATTAATTATGAAAATAAGTTCTATTATTATTTAGTGGATATCAAAAGCAATGGAAATTTAAAATTCTGTTATGAAGATGGGGAAAATCTTGTAGAACTTGGGGATAAAGAGTTAACTACAAAATTATTACCATTATTCTTAGAGGCGGCTAAAGGTGAATTAAATATTGATTTAGAAGACATGTAAAGCTATGTATGAGAATTCTTTTAAGATATTCTCATATTTTTTCTTTCTCAATATCGATAAAGTGTAAAAAAATGTATATTATCTTGACTTTGTAACAATTTACTACTATTTCTTCTTGACCTTTCATAAAGTAGTAGTGTATTATATGATTACGAAGGGAGAACTAACTATTTATTGTTTGATAGTTGGTTCTTTTTTTCTTTGTTTAGCAAGGAAATCTATATTTTATAGGAGGGGTAATTTGGCACAATATTTTGACAACGTATCATTACCAAGTGAAATTAAGAAAATGTCTGTTCACGTCCTTTCTATTACTTTGGAACTTTCTACAGATCATGGTGTCTTTTCTAAAGAAAAATTGGATTTTGGTACCAGAGTATTACTTGAAAATCTTCCACTTAACGAATTTCAGGGCAGAGTTTTAGATGTCGGATGTGGATATGGCCCGATTGGTTTATATCTAGCAAGCGCGACTGATTGTCAGATTGATATGTGTGATGTCAATCAGCGAGCACTTCATCTTTCAAAAATGAATGCAAAAGCAAATAAACTTTCTGTTTCTATTTTTGAAAGTGATTGCTATTCGAATGTAACAGAAAAATATAATATAATTATTTCAAATCCTCCCATTCGAGCGGGCAAGAAAATTGTCTATGAAATCTTGATGGGAGCAAAAAATCATCTGGTATCTGATGGGATCCTATTTTGTGTCATTCATAAAGATCAGGGTGCTAAATCGACTATATCTGAGTTAGAAAAATTATATAATGTAACTATCTTAGAAAAAAATAAAGGATTTTTTGTAATAAAATGTATAAATCGTTGACTTATTGATTGAATTGTGCTAATAATATAAATTGGCAACGTATTATTTTTTATAAATATGTTCTTTGATTAATATATGTGTATAGGGGTGAATTTTGTGGCATATAAAATAATTGATTGCGGTAAACATCGTAAAAGAAGAAGCTTTTCTAGAATTAAGAATACTTATGAACTCAAGGACTTATTGGAGATTCAAACGAAATCTTACCAATGGTTTACAACGACTGGTATCAAAGAGGTATTTGAAGACCTTTTCCCTGTTGAAAACTTTGCTGGGACTTTGTCTTTAGAATTTGGTGATTATCATTTTGATGAACCTAGATTTTCTATTAAAGAATGTAAAGACAGAGAAACTACGTATTCTGCTCCTTTAAAAGTGGATGTCAGACTTTTTAATCATGAAACAGGAGAAGTAAAAGAACAAGAAATATTCTTAGGTGACATGCCAATTATGACGGATAGTGGAACGTTCGTTATCAATGGTGCAGAGCGTGTTATTGTATCACAGCTTGTTCGTTCTCCAAGTGTTTATTTTAATTTGGAAATTGATAAAAACGGACGTGAGTTAATTACATCTCAAATCATTCCAACTCGTGGAACCTGGTTAGAATTTGAAACCGATGCAAGAGATGTACTCTATGTAAGAATTGATAGAACCCGTAAAGTAACACTTACTACATTGTTACGTGCTTTTGGTTTGTCTAGTGATGATGATATTCGTTCTTTATTTGGTAAAAACGAATATATTGAAAATACAATTCTTAAGGATTCTACGAAGAATACAGACGAAGCCTTAATCGAGATTTATGAAAAATTAAGACCTGGAGAACCTGCAACTCTTGATTCTTCTAAAAACCAAATTATTACTCGTTTCTTTGATGAATTCCGTTATGATTTAGCACGTGTTGGGCGTTATAAGTTTAATCGTAAATTAAATGTATTGGATCGCCTATTAAATCAAACTTTAGCAGAAGATATCAAAGTAGATGGAAAAGTAGTTGTTTCAAAAGATACCCTTATAACAAAGGACGTATTAGATACGTTAAAGCCTATTTTTGCTTCTGGTTATGGACTTAAGGATGCAAAGATTAATGACGAACTTGATGTATATAAAAGAATTCAACAAGTTAAAATTTACAATCCTAATAAGAAATCTGAAAAGATTATTTTAATTGGAAATGATCAAGATGTAGAAGTGAAAAGACTTACAATCCCAGATGTTTACGCAGCAGTTTCTTATTATTTGTCTTTATTAGGTGGAATTGGAAACTATGATGAAATTGACCACTTAGGAAATCGTCGTATTCGTCAAGTAGGAGAACTTTTACAAAATCAATTCCGTATTGGTGTTTCTCGTATGGAACGTGTAATTCGTGAGAGAATGACTACCCAAGAAATGGAAGAAGTTACCCCTAAGACATTAATTAATATTCGTCCAGTAACTGCTGCGATGAAAGAGTTCTTTGGATCTAGTCAGTTATCACAATTCATGGACCAGATTAACCCAATTTCAGAACTTACCAATAAACGTCGTTTATCTGCTTTAGGTCCAGGAGGACTTTCTCGTGATCGTGCAGGTATGGAAGTGCGTGACGTTAACCCATCTCATTATGGTAGAATCTGTCCGATTGAGTCACCAGAAGGACAAAACATTGGGCTTATTACCTCTTTAGCTAGTTATGCTAAAGTGGATGAATATGGATTTATTATGACTCCATATCGTAAAGTTGAAAATTGTAAAATCACAGAACAAGTGGATTACTTAACCGCAGATGAAGAAAATGATGTAATCATTTCCCAAGCAACAGTTACAACCGATGATAATAATATTATGATTGATGAGCAAGTAGCTGCTCGTTTCCGCGGTGAAAATATTTTAGTAAAACCAGAACAAGTAGATTACATCGATGTATCTCCACAACAAGTAGTTGCTGTTACAACCAGTTGTATTCCATTTTTGGAACATGACGATGCGACTCGTGCTTTGATGGGTGCCAACATGCAACGTCAGTCTGTACCATTATTAAAAGCGGAAGCTCCTCTTGTTGGAACGGGTGTTGAATATATTGCTGCAAGAGACTCAGGTGCTGCGATTGTATCCAAAGCAGATGGAATTGTTGAATATGTAGATGCAAAACGTATTGTAATTAAGAATAAAACAGGACAAGATACTTATTACTTGGCAAACTTTGAAGAAAGTAACCAGGATTCATGTTACCATCATAGACCTTGTGTTTCTGTTGGAGATAAAATCAAACGTGGAGAGGTCATTGCCGATGGTCCAAGTATGGATCAGGGAGAACTTGCTCTTGGTAAAAACGTAGTAGTAGCATTTATGACATTTAATGGTTATAACTATGAGGATGCTGTTATCTTAAATGAAAAACTTGTAAAAGATGATGTTTATACATCGATTCATATCGAAGACTATCAAATGCAGTGTCGTGAAACTAAACTAGGACCAGAAGAAATTACTCGTGATATTCCAAACGTTAGTGATGATGCACGTAAAAACTTAGATGAAAATGGTATTGTCATCATTGGTACAGAAGTAAAAGAAGGAGATATCTTAGTAGGTAAAGTTACACCAAAAGGAATGGCTGAACTTACTTCTGAAGAAAAACTACTTCATGCAATCTTTGGGGAAAAGACCCGTGAAGTAAGGGACACTTCTTTACGTGTTCCACATGGTGGAGAAGGAATTGTTCATGATGTTAAAATATATTCTCGTAAGGATAATGATGAGTTACCAGCTGGTGTAAGTAAAGTCATTCGTGTATATATTGCGCAAAAGCGTAAGATTCAAATTGGTGATAAAATGTCTGGACGACATGGAAATAAGGGTGTAATTTCCCTAATTCTACCAGAGGAAGATATGCCATACTTACCAGATGGTAGACCTGTAGATATTATGTTAAATCCACAGGGTGTACCTTCTCGTATGAATATTGGACAGGTTCTAGAACTCCATTTAGGTATGGCTGCAAAGAACTTGAATGTTCATATTGCAACACCAGTATTTGATGGTGCCAGTGAAAAAGATATCGCTGAAATGATGAAGGAAGCAGGAATGGATAAGGATGGAAAGACAGTTCTATATGACGGTCGTACTGGAGATCCATTCGATAATCGTATCGCTGTTGGTGTAATGTATATGATTAAACTGCACCACATGGTAGATGATAAATTACATGCACGTAGTACAGGACCTTACTCTTTAGTTACACAGCAGCCTCTTGGTGGTAAAGCACAATTTGGTGGACAGAGATTTGGAGAAATGGAAGTATGGGCACTAGAAGCTTATGGTGCTGCCAATACACTTCAAGAAATTATTACATATAAATCAGATGATGTCTTAGGACGTGTGAAAGTATATGAATCCATCGTCAAAGGGGAAGAAATCAATCAGGCAGGAGTTCCAGAAAGCTTTAGAGTACTTATGAAAGAATTCCAAGCATTAGGGTTAGATATCAGTATTATTGATGATGAAGGACGAGAACTTGGATTAAAAGAAATCGAAGAAGATGAAGCAAGGGATGAAACAATAGGTAATGATGAAGTTGTAGCTCGTCAGTTACCACCAGTTGAGAATAATCCGGAAGAATATGTAGAAGATGAGGAATTCCCATTAGATGATGTCTTAGAAGAAGAGGAAGAAGAATTTAATGAGGATGAAATTGACTTTGATGAAAGTTTTATAGGGGAGGAGGAATAATATGATAGCAGTTGATAAATTTGAAGCGTTAAAAATTGGAATTGCCTCTCCTGAAACGATTCGTAAGTGGAGTTATGGAGAAGTAAAAAAACCAGAGACTATCAATTATCGTACTCTTCGTCCTGAACGTGATGGTCTGTTCTGTGAAAAGATTTTTGGACCTACCAAAGACTTTGAATGTGCCTGTGGAAAATATAAAAGAGTTCGCTATAAAAATATTGTCTGTGATCGATGTGGGGTAGAGGTAACTCGTAGTAAAGTACGTCGTGAACGTATGGGACATATAGAACTTGCTTCTCCAGTTTCTCATATTTGGTTCTTTAAAGGGGTTCCGTCTCGTATGGGATTAGTACTTGATATGAGTCCAAGAGATTTAGAGGAAGTATTATACTTTGTTAGTTATGTTGTAATTGATAAGGGAAACACGCCTCTTGAAAACAAGCAAACATTATCTGAAAAAGAATATCGTGCTTACTATGAAAAATATGGAAACACTTTCAAAGTTGGTATGGGTGCCGAAGCGGTTAAAGAACTTTTGAAAAGAGTTGATCTTGAAAAAGAAATCGAAGAAATTTCAAAAGAACTTGAAAATGCCCAAGGGCAGAAGAGAACTCGTCTTGTTAAAAGACTTGATGTACTTGATGCATTCTATAAATCAGGAAATCGTCCAGAATGGATGATTATGGATTGTATTCCAGTCATCCCTCCTGAACTTCGTCCAATGATTCAACTAGATGGTGGAAGATTTGCAACGAGTGATTTAAATGATTTATATCGTCGTGTTATTAACCGTAATAATCGTTTAAAGAAATTAATTGATTTAGGAGCACCTGGAATCATTATTCAAAATGAAAAGCGTATGCTTCAAGAAGCAGTGGATGCATTATTTGATAATGGACGTCGTGGAAGAAGCGTTACGGGAGCAGGAAACAGACCTTTAAAATCTTTATCTAGTATGTTAAAAGGGAAACAAGGACGTTTCCGTCAGAACTTACTTGGAAAACGTGTTGACTACTCTGGACGTAGTGTTATCGTTGTAGGACCTAGTCTAAAAATGTATCAATGTGGTATTCCAAAAGAAATGGCACTAGAATTATTCAAACCTCATGTAATTCATGGACTTGTTGATAAGGATATTGCGCATAATATTAAGGCTGCAAAGCGTTTAATTGAAAATCAAGATCCAGTTGTTTGGGATGTTGTAGAAGAAGTAATTAAAGAACATCCAGTTCTATTAAACCGTGCGCCTACCTTACATAGACTTGGTATTCAAGCATTTGAGCCAATTCTAATCGGCGGTAAGGCCATTCGTCTTCACCCATTAGTATGTACTGCTTTCAATGCAGACTTCGATGGTGACCAGATGGCAGTTCACGTGCCACTTTCAGAAGAAGCTCAAGCAGAAGCAAGGTTATTAATGCTTGGTGCTAATAATATTTTGCATCCAAAATCAGGAGATCCAATTGTTACCCCATCTCAAGATATGGTATTAGGTAACTACTATATTACAATGGAAAAAGCAGGAGAACCTGGAGAAGGTAGAATCTTCAAAAATACAAATGAAGCATTAATGGCATATGAAAGAAGAGAAGTTACTCTACATTCAAGAATTGCTGTTCCAGTTGATTCATTTAAATACAAGTTATTTACAGAAGAACAACATGGTAAATTTCTAGTAACTACTGTAGGTAAAATTAAATTTAATGAAATCCTACCAGATTCTTTCCCATATATTAATGAACCAAGCGATGAAAATATTCAACAAATTACACCAAATAAATATTTCATTGATAAGGGTGTTAATATTCCAGAAGAGATTAAAGAACGTCCTTTAGTAAAACCTTTTGCCAAAGGGGTACTTGAAAAAGTTATCGCTCAGATATTCAAGCGTTATAAAACAACAGAAACTTCTATCATGCTTGATAAGTTAAAGGATTTAGGATTTAAATTCTCCACAATTGCTGGTATTACAGTATCTGCTAGCGATGTTGTAAGTAGTGAAAAGAAACCAGAAATTGTAGCAGAAGCTAAAAAAGTTGTAGATACAATTAATAAACAATATAAACGTGGTTTAATTACAGATCAAGAACGTTATGAAAAAGTAATTGAAACTTGGGAAAATGCAAAAGCTAAAGTAACTGCAGAGCTTCAAGAAAAGGCGGATGCAGATATCAATAACCCAATCTTCATGATGATGCATTCTAAGGCCCGTGGTAATATCTCTAACTTTACACAGGTTGCAGGTATGCGAGGGCTTATGGCGAAACCAAATGGAGAAAGTGTTGAAATTCCAGTATTATCTTCATTTAAAGAAGGTCTTTCTGTATCTGAATTCTTCTTATCTACTCACGGTGCACGTAAAGGTAGTGCAGATACTGCATTAAAGACTGCTGACTCAGGATACTTAACTCGTCGTTTGGTAGATGTCAGTCAGAATATCATTGTAAAAGAAGAAGATTGTGGAACCGATCAAGGCGTTGTAGTTCGTGCGTTTATTAATGATAAGACTGGTTCTGTAATTGAGAGTTTATATGATCGTATCGTTGGTCGTTATACTAATAAAAAAGTACTTCATCCAGAAACAAAAGAAGTTATTTGTGATCGATTAACATTTGTTACAGAGCAAATTGCTGAAAAAATTGTGAATGCTGGAGTTGAAGAAGTAGAAATTCGTACAATCTTAACTTGTGGATGTACGAGTGGTATTTGTCAAAAATGTTATGGACGTAACCTAGCAACGGGTAATCTTGTAGAGGTTGGAGAAGCTGTTGGAGTTATGGCTGCCCAATCTATTGGAGAACCTGGTACACAGCTTACTATGAGAACCTTCCATACAGGTGGAGTTGCTGGTGGAGAAGATATTACACAAGGTCTTCCACGTATTCAAGAGTTATTTGAAGCACGTAATCCAAAAGGAAAGGCTACCATTGCAGAAATCGATGGTACTGTTACCAAGATTGATGAAGATCATGGAAAATTCCGTATCTTTATTAAGAACGATGTTGAAACTAAAGAACATGTTACTAATTATGGAGCTAAACTTCGTGTAGAAAAGGGTTCTAAAGTTACTGCTGGTGAAAAATTAACAGAAGGTGCTATTAGTCCAAAAGAATTACTTGCTGTTACTGATCCGTTAACGACACAAGAATATATTTTAAAAGAAGTACAACATGTATATCGTAGTCAAGGTGTAGATATTTCAGATAAGCACGTTGAAGTTATTGCTAGTCGTATGATTAGTAAGATGAGAGTCATTGAAGGTGGAGGAACAAAATTACTACCAGGATTATTAGTAAGTATGCGTGAATTTACGGATGCTAATAAAGAAGCAATTATTCAAGGAAAAGTACCAGCTTCTGCAAGACCAGTATTACTTGGTATTACGAAGGCATCTTTGGAAACTGATTCATTCTTAGCAGCAGCCTCCTTCCAAGAAACAACACGTATCTTAACAGATGCTGCAATCCGTGGAAAAGTTGATTATCTACAAGGATTAAAAGAAAATGTAATTATTGGTAAATTGATTCCGGCGGGTACTGGTTCAAAAAAATATAAAAATGTGGATTTTGATTTAGAAAGTCAATTTATTGATGAAGAACCTTTAGAAACCTTAGAAGATGAATTTATGTAAAAGAAAGGATTTTGATTCTTTCTTTTTCTTTTAGAAAAGCATATAATATAATTACTTGAGGTGGTATTATGAAAAAATTAAATCAGGAAGGTTGGGGGCTTTCTGTTTTCCTAGCTTTTATTATCGTTTTCTTTATTGCAATTATATTGATTGCAATTGGTTCAGCAAAGGTTGGAATTTCTAGTGGAGAGAGTTCATCTAGTCAGCCAACAAGTACTCCAAATGGTTCTACCTATACACAAAGTGAGATAGAACAGGCAAAGTCTTATGAAGAGATGATAAAATCTGCAACAGCCAAATATTTACTAGAAAAACTTCAAAATCAAATCGATGGACAGGAAATGATTATTTTATCTTCTACTTTAAGTGATGCACACTATTTAGATCCTTTTACTGTTGCAGGAAATCCTTGCAGTGGATATAGTGTTGTAAGGAAGACTGACTCGGGCTTAGAAATTGTTCCTTATATAGAATGTGGTGGTGTCTATACAACAGAGGCATTCCGATTTAAAGAAATTGTTCCATAAATTAACAGAAAAAGAGTAAATTAATTTAAAAAGAGGAGTATAATATTCTTCTCAAATAGAATAATTTATATTTTTTCATTTTTTATTCTTTTTTTTGGTTTTCTGTTTTCTGTTTTTGCTAAATTTCCAGTTTCTACTTGAAATTTAGCCAGTTAAAAAATTTAAGAAAATTTCTTGACTTTTCAAGTAGTCAATGTTATATTATCTATGCTTAGTAAATTTAGGTTTTGTCTTTGGGCAGAACTTAATTTAGGAGTAAAAATGATACACCTGGATATGTGTAAAGAAAGGAGAGATAAAATATGCCTACAATGCAACAATTAATCAGAAAAAATAGAACTGATAAAGTAAGAAAAAGCAAATCACCAGTTTTAGGATTTGGATTAAATACAATTCAAAAGAAGACTACGAAATTAGCTTCTCCCCAAAAACGTGGAGTTTGTACTCGTGTAGGTACGAAAACACCAAAGAAGCCAAACTCAGCACTTCGTAAATATGCACGTGTTCGTTTATCAAATGGAAAAGAAGTAGATACTTATATTCCTGGTGAAGGACATAACTTACAAGAGCATAGTGTTGTATTGGTTCGTGGTGGACGTGTTAAGGACTTAATCGGAGTTCGTTATCATATCGTTCGTGGTACTTTAGATACAGCTGGTGTTAAGGATAGAAAACAGGCTCGTTCTAAATACGGAGCAAAAAAACCTAAAAATTAAAAACAAAATCTAATGGAAGGGAGGATAAAACATGCGTAAAAGACAAGCAGTAAAAAGAGACGTTTTACCAGATCCACTATATAATTCAAAAGTTGTTACTAAATTAGTAAATCGTATGATGATTGGTGGTAAAAAGGGAAAAGCACAAACAATTCTTTATAAAGCATTTGATATTGTTAAAGAAAAAACAGGAGAAGATCCTCTAGAAGTATTTAACAAGGCACTAGAAAATATTAAACCACTACTAGAAGTAAAATCTCGTCGTGTTGGTGGTTCTAACTATCAAGTACCTCAAGAGGTTAGTGCTGAAAGAAGTCAAGCCTTAGGACTTAGATGGTTAGTAAATTATGCAAGACTTAGAGGTGGAAAAGGAATGGCTGAAAATCTTGCAAATGAAATTATTGATGCATCAAACGGAACTGGTGCAGCTGTTAAAAAACGTGAAGATACCCATAGAATGGCAGAGGCTAATAAAGCATTTGCACATTATCGTTGGTAGGAAAGGATTAAATTATGGCTCGTGATACGTCATTAGAACATACAAGAAATTTTGGAATCATGGCTCATATTGATGCTGGTAAAACAACAACAACAGAGCGTGTATTATTCCATACAAAGAAAATCCACAAAATTGGTGAAACTCATGATGGAGCTAGCCAAATGGACTGGATGGCACAAGAACAAGAACGTGGTATTACAATTACATCTGCTGCTACTACTGCTTACTGGAAAGGATATCGTATGAATATCATCGATACTCCTGGACACGTAGACTTTACAGTAGAAGTTAGTCGTAGTTTAAGAGTATTAGATGGTGCAGTTGCCTTACTTGATTCTCAAGCTGGGGTTGAACCTCAAACTGAAACTGTATGGCGTCAGGCTACTGATTTTTCAGTACCACGTATTATATTTGCAAATAAGATGGATAAGATGGGAGCTAACTTTGAATATACATTATCTACTATCAAGTCTAGATTAGGAGTAAATGCAAAACCAATCGAATGGCCAATTGGAGCAGAAAGTGAATTCCATGGTGTAATTGATTTAGTTACTATGAAGGCTTATGAGTTCGATGGTAAACAAGAAGAAGATGCTAAGGAAATTGAAATTCCTGCAGATCTTAAAGCAATCGCTGAAGAGAAACGTAATGATTTGATTGAAGCAGTTGCTGAATATGATGATGAATTAATGGAAACATATTTAGATGGTGGAGAAGTAACCGTAGATATGATTAAGAGAGCAATCCGTAAGGGAACTCTTGCAGTAAAATTCTTCCCAGTAATGTGTGGTACTGCACTTGGAAATATGGGAATTAAATTCTTACTTGATGCAGTTGTCGATTACTTGCCAGCTCCAACAGATATCGCATCTATCGAAGGAACTGATGAAGATGGTAATCCAACAGTTCGTCATCCTTCAGATACTGAACCATTTTCAGCATTAGCATTCAAAGTAATGACTGATCCATTTGTTGGACGTTTAACATTCTTCAGAGTTTATTCTGGACACTTATCTAGTGGTTCTTATGTATTAAACTCTACCAAGGATTCTAAAGAGCGTGTTGGACGTTTACTATTGATGCATGCAAATAATAGAACTGAAATTTCTGAGGTTTGGACTGGTGATATCGCTGCAATCGTTGGGTTAAAGAACACAACGACTGGAGATACTCTATGTGATGAAAAGAAACCAGTAATTCTAGAATCTATGGAATTCCCAGAACCAGTTATCCAATTGGCTGTAGAACCAAAATCTAAAGCTGATCAGGATAAGATGGCAATCGCTTTACAAAAGCTTGCGGAAGAAGATCCAACATTTAGAGTACATACTGATCATGAAACAGGTCAAACTGTTATCGCTGGTATGGGTGAGTTACACTTAGACGTACTAGTTGATCGTATGAAAAGAGAATTCCAAGTAGAAGCAAATATTGGTCAACCACAAGTAGCTTATCGTGAAACAATTCGAGAGACAGCTGACTGTGAAGGTAAGTATATTAAGCAATCTGGTGGGCGTGGACAATATGGTCACGTTTGGGTTAAATTTGAGCCAAATCCAGATAAGGGATACGAATTCGTTGATGCAATTGTTGGTGGAGTAGTTCCTCGTGAATATATTCCAGTCGTTGATAAAGGATTACAAGAAGCATTACAAACGGGTGTATTAGCAGGATATCCTATGATTGATGTTAAATGTACTTTATTCGATGGATCTTATCATGATGTTGACTCTAACGAAATGGCATTTAAGATTGCAGCAAGTTTTGCATTAAAAGAGGCAAAGAACAAATGTAAACCAGTACTTTTGGAACCTATTATGAAAGTAGAAGTGACTACACCAGATGAATATTTTGGTAACGTCATGGGTGACTTAACAGCTCGCCGTGGACGTCCATTAGGACAAGAGTCTGCTGGAAATGCAATTCGCTTAAATGCAATGGTACCACTTTCTGAAATGTTTGGATATGCAACAAGTTTGCGTTCAAATACACAAGGACGTGGAAACTTTGTAATGGTATTTGATCATTATGATGAAGTTCCTAAGAATATTGCAGAAGAAATCGTTAAGAAAAGTGGAAATTAAAGTTAATAACAGGGGAGATATTCCCTTGTTGTTATAGATTTTTTCAGCAAGACTGAAAAAAGGTATCAAAACAGTTGAAAAAATTTCAATTGTTAGATAAAATATAATAGTATATTAATTAAGGAGGAAATGAAAATGGCAAAAGCAAAATTCGATCGTTCAAAACCACATGTTAATATTGGTACAATTGGACACGTTGACCATGGTAAAACTACTTTAACTGCAGCTATTACTAAGGTTCAACATGATCATAACCCAGCTTGGGCTGACTTTACTGAATATTCAAATATCGATAAAGCACCTGAGGAAAGAGAAAGAGGTATTACAATTAATACTGCTCACGTTGAGTATCAAACTGAGACTCGTCACTATGCACACGTTGACTGTCCAGGACATGCTGACTATGTAAAGAATATGATTACTGGTGCAGCACAAATGGATGGTGGTATCTTAGTTATCGCTGCTACTGATGGACCTATGGCACAAACTCGTGAACATATCTTACTTGCTCGTCAAGTTGGAGTACCTAGAATGGTAGTATTCATGAACAAATGTGACATGGTAGATGATGAAGAATTACTAGAATTAGTAGAAATGGAAATCCGTGACTTATTAACAGAATACGGATTCGATGGAGACAATACTCCAATTATTCGTGGATCTGCATTAAAGGCTCTTGAAGGAGATAGTAAGTATGTAGAGAAAATCGACGAGTTAATGAAAGCAGTTGACGAATGGATTCCAACTCCTGAACGTGATAATGAAAAACCATTCTTAATGAGTATTGAGGATGTATTCACAATCACTGGACGTGGAACTGTTGTTACTGGACGTGTAGAACGTGGACAATTAAAACTTAACGATGAAGTTGAAATCGTTGGTATTAAGGAAACTCGTAAGACAGTTGTTACAGGAATTGAAATGTTCCGTAAACAATTAGACTATGCTGAAGCAGGAGACAATGCTGGTGTATTATTACGTGGTATTGCTCGTGAAGAAGTAGAACGTGGTCAAGTATTAGCTAAACCTGGAACTGTTACACCACATACGAAATTCGAAGCTGAGGTTTATGTACTTAGTAAAGAAGAAGGTGGACGTCATACTCCATTCTTTGCAAACTATCGTCCTCAATTCTATTTCAGAACTACAGACGTAACTGGAGTAATCCAATTACCTGCTGGTGTTGAAATGGTTATGCCAGGAGACAATGTTACTATGACTGTTGAATTAATTCATCCAATTGCTATTGAACAAGGTACTAAGTTCTCTATCCGTGAAGGTGGACGTACTGTAGGTGCAGGTTCAGTTAGTAAAATTGATGCTTAATTCTTAAAAACAAAATTATTTAAGTCTAGAGATATTTATCTTTAGGCTTTTTTGTTGTTATTGATAGTAAAATGTGGTAGAATAAAACAGTGTTTATGGAGATGATTTTATGAGATATTTTGATGAGAGTGAGAGAGAGGAAAAGCTTCGTGTAAGACTAATGTCTCTTGCGATTACTGGCTTAGTAGGGACTTTACTTGTTGGAACAATGTGGAAAGTGTATGCTTCTTTTACTGAGGATACACAGTTAGAGTTTTCTACTGAAGATTTTTCTAAAAAGAACTTACTTGATTTGATTAGAAATAAGATGCAATCTATTCCTTTTTATTTACAAAAACCAGGTCATACTGATACATATCAAGATGTTTATATGCGTTTAATTGAACCTTATTTAGATTATTTTTATGCTTATATGAATGATGAGCAGATTGATTTATTAATTGATTATATAGAAAATAAATTTCCAAATTATGATTACTCAACTACTGATTCTGGAAAATGCTTTCAAATATTTTTAGATTCTACTTACAAATCAGATATCAAAGGTTATGGAATATATAAAGCTCTTATGGTGGAAACTTCTGGATATTCTACTGATTCATATAAAAAAGATCGACATTTTGGTGGGTGCTATCACTTTTCAATTTTAGCCAATTTAGTAGGATATGAGGATTTGCTTCCTGCGATTTTTGAGGAAGATTCAAAGAAGATGGTGGATATCATTTGTAGTAAAACATCGATTGAGCGATGGAAGGCGGATCGTTTAATTTATGTATTTGATCGATATTATGCCAATTATGATTCCGATAAAGAGTTATCAGAGGAATGTATTGAAGAAATAAAAATATTGATTGCTTCTATGATTCAATCGAAGTATGATACAGATTTAGAATTTAGAAATGGATTATTTGCTTCTGCTTTAATGGATAGTAACTATTTTAAAGAAGGTGAAAAATTAGAACTCTTCGTTGTAGATTATTGGAATGATTCTTTTTGTTTTGTAGAGGATTCTCAATTTTATGGTTCTTTATGGGTAAATTTACCATATTACTATTTAAATTCTAATATGGATATAGATACTGTAATCGATAGTGCTGCTTTGTTTGTGATAAGGGATGGATATACAAAATCGGAGTGGTATGAGACAAAATCGGTTGAATTACTTTCTTATATTGTACCATGGAATAAGATTGAGTATATGGCTAATTCTAATATGACAATGTATCAGAGAAAGCAGGAACTTTATGAATGTCTAAGTGGTTACTTTGAAAACGAGCGTGAATTTAATGAATTTGTAATTAACTTAGGAATGGATCATATAGGGGCACTAGATAAATTCTTTTCTATTTGGAAATCACAAATGATGTCTGGACCTCCTACGATTTCTAAATTACTAGATTTAAATTCTCTTCATAACCGAATTACTTCTTATACCTATCTAAGATCAGATTTGAATCCAGATTCTTTTGAAAGAGGTTCTAAAGAGGAAGATGTATTTCTGTTTGATTTAGCTGATTACTATTTCACATGTGACTATGATTATATGAAACATTTTGATGAGGTACGTTCTTATTTTCATCAACAAGATTCTCAGTTTACAGAACTACTTTCTACCGAATCGTGCTCTGTTTGTTATCAAAATCGTTCTTGGGTTTCAGGAGAAAGAGAATTATCTGATACAGTAATTTTTCCAGTTTTAAGTAAGCCTCTGACACTTCAAAGAAAAGAATTTGATGATGGAAATTTTATTTGTTATTTCGTAAAACCTAACAATTATTTAGAGGGTGATTTTGTACAGGTATTTGATAATATTGAGAATAAAAGAGTAGACACTATAGTACCGGGAGTTTCTGTTACTTTAAAGAATGAAGAAACAGGGGAAGAAGAAGCAGTACTGATTGTTTCTTTTAATGAAGAATATTCTGGCAAGCCCGTTTATTATAAATTCAATTATTTTGATTTATATCCAAAAGAATATGATCAAATTATCATTCATCCTAGACTTATTAAATAACTTAAAAAAGTACTTTGAATTTTAATGTAAACCCTATTAGGTGACATCATTTCAAAGTACTTTTTATTTTTTCTTATTCTTTTTCTGATACATATTATAGATAGTTTTATTAATAATTAAGTCAAACTCTCCAATATATTCAATGGCACTTGCGTTATATCCAAGTTTCATTTCATTTAATCCAGAGTATTTATGCTTTTCATTAAACTCTCCAGAAATGCCATTTAAATCGAAGAAATTGTATCCTGCATTATTAAATTTTTTAATTAATTCCCATTTCAATAGGTAGTTTCCATTATAGTTTCTATAATTTTTATCCAATCCCTCGATTACTAAGTAAACACCTTGATTGTATTTGATTACCATACAACCTCCAATGGTTACTCCTTCTGGGTATTCTTGGAATAGTTTAGAAGCAATTGTTAAGTTCTCATGATATAAACCTAGCACTTTATCTGATTCCATTTTTTTATTGATAATTTTTGTTAAATTTTTTCCTTTTCTACTATTATTTTGTAGTATCTGGTTTAATTCTTCATTTTTATTATATTCTTTTTCGTAAAGTTCTTGGCTTTTCTTAATATACTTTGTTGGGTTAATATGTGCGAGATAGATTTCTGCATTTCCATCAAAATTTTCTAAAATAGAACGGTAAAATTCTATACTTTTTCTTTGTTTTCTTTTAATAAATTCATAGAGGGTACTTAAATCTTCCATGGTTCCTTGATGAATTTCTACTCCACAGGAGATAGCTTTATTAATCTTATTTCTAACGTTTTTAGATAATTTGTAATAAAGTTTTTCATTTGGCTCAATTAGTTTTGTGATGGCAGTAAATCTTGGCTTTTTAGTTTCAAAGAAGCGATTAAATCCATGATGAATATAGTCATTTTTTTGTAATATTTCTAAGATATCATTAATTTCTGGATTATAAGAAACCATATTTCCATTCATCATTCTTTCGGTACAGTGAATCAAAGGGTTCATTTTAATATAAATAAACTTTTGTTTAAAAAGGAGTTTTCTTAACTTTATCGTTAATTCTTCTACTAAATCACTATTTGTATAATCAATTAAGAATCCATAAGGGGCATAGGCATACTTATATCCCCAAAAGATTGGTTTATAAATTAACATTGTTGCACCAATTAGGTCATTACTATTATTTAAAAAACCTAAATAATGATAATTATATCCTTCTTTTGTCATCACTTTTGCATAATTTGATGTTTGATATGGATTTCCATATTTATGTTGTTTTACAAAAGAATCAAAGACTTCTTCTTTTAAAGTGATAATTTTCATAATATACCCCCTTTACAAGTAGTTTATTATATCATAAAGTTAGGGTATTTGTCTATTGTTTTTTATTGTAGTTGGGAAGTATAAAGCTTATAGTAAGCCCCTTTCTTTTTCATTAATTCTTGATGCGTTCCTTTTTCATAAATTTTATGATTTTTTAAAAGTAAAATTTGGTCACAATCTGTAATTGTAGATAATCGGTGGGCAATCACAATCGAAGTTCGATTTTCAAGTAGAGTTTCTAATCCTTCTTGAACTAGTTTTTCGGTTTTTAAATCAACGTTACTAGTTGCTTCATCTAATATTAAGATTTGTGGATTTGCGATAATTGCCCGTGCGAAGCATATTAATTGTCTTTGACCTGTCGATATTTCTTTTCCATTACTATGTAGTACTGTATCATATCCGTTTTTAAGACTTTTTATCCAGTTGTGGATTTGTAGATTTTTACATATCTTTTCTATTTCACTTTGTGTTACATTCTTTTTTCCATAGGCAATATTTTCTTTAATACTTCTTGAAAATACATAATTATCTTGTAACATAACATTAATTTGATTTCTTAGAGAAGATAGATTTAATTCTTTAATTGGAATATCATCAATTAAGATTTCACCTTTTGTTGTATCATAGTAGCGTGCGAGAAGATTGATTATTGTTGTTTTTCCACTTCCTGTTTCTCCAACAATGGCAATTTTTTGATTAGGCTTTATCAAAAAATTAATATCTTTTAAAACATTTTGATTTTCAATATAAGAAAATTCTACATTTTTAAATTCTACTTTTCCTTTGATTTTTTTATTTTTGGCATTTTCCATATTTTCAATAATTAAAGGTTCATCTAAGAGTTCAAAAATTCTTTCTAGGTAAGTAACAGCATCCATAATTTCACTATAAACAGAAGCGATATTATGGATTGGATTCCAAAATTGGCCGCTATAACTTGCGATTGCGAGAATCGTTCCTAGGCTTGTTTTTGGATAGAATACGAAAACTCCTAAAACAAGAATTAATATTTTCAAAATGGTAGCTGCACCATCTGTAATTGCCCAACTTAGATTTATGTAAGGAAGAACTTCTTCTATTGCTTTTACTCTTTCTTTTTCTAATGATTCAAATATTTTTTCATTTTTTTCTTCTCGATTATAAGATTGTGTAATACTAATTCCATTCATACTCTCTGCAAAATAGGCGTTACAATTTGATACTTTGTTGTTTACAATATGTTGTTTTTCTCTTCTTGTTGGAGAAATTTTAAAAAAGAAAAAAGCAATACTAATGGCAACTACTAAGGTGAATAAAGTGAGGGGTACATGACAGGTTAGCATAAAAATAATTACAAATATTAAATTGATGATTTCTAAAATGGTTTCTAAAAAATCATTACAAAGGCACTGGGCAACTGTTTCTGCATAACTTGTCGCACGAGTTAAAATTTTTCCATGGGGCCTTGTTTCGTAATATTCAGCAGGGAGGTATTGTAGGTGAATAAAAATATTACCTTTTAGGTCATAGGCAATCGATTGTTTTATTCGATTTAGCATTCTACTTTTTACTAGGTTAATTAAAATATTTAACGTAATGATTCCTAAAATGGAAAAGGCAATCCAATATAATTCTTTCATATTTTGTTTTGGAATTGTGTTATCAATCGTATACTGTATTAATTTGGGGTTTATTAGAATTAAAATTCCATTGAGACAACTGATGAGGGTTACTAAGATTAGTTTCCATCGATAAGGTTTTAGGTATTTAAAACTTCGCTTGATGATATGAAAATTAAACGTTGTATTTTTTTCATCTTGATCATAGCGATTTACTCTCATATTTTTCACATCCTTCTTTTATATTATTTTGTATTTTATAAATTTCATAGTAATACTTTTTATTTTTTAATAATTCTTTATGTGTTCCATGCTCTAGAACTTTGTGATCACTAATGACATAGATTTGATCTGCATCTTTCACAGATACAATTTTTTGTGCAATGATAATTTTTGTACAATGGGTATTTAACTTTTTAATGCTTTTTGTAATTGTTTGCTCTGTTTCGATGTCTAAGGCAGAAGTAATATCATCTAAAATTAAAAGTTCCGGTTTTACGGCAAGAGCTCTTGCTAGAGAAAGTCTTTGCTTTTCTCCTCCAGATAGTCCAACTCCTTTTTCACCAATTATTGTTTCGTATTTTGCTTCTAGGGAATCCACATATGTTAGGTGTGCAGATTTTGAAATCTTTTCTATTTCTTCCTTGGTTAATTGATCATTTCCATAACAAATGTTGTTTAGGATTGTATCTGAAAAAAGAAATGGTTGTTGAATGACATAACCAATTTTACTTCGTAGCCATTTTGTATCAATTTCTCTTAAATTGGTATTTCCAATTAAAATTTCTCCTTTTTTGGGCTCAATAAATTGTAATATAAGATTCGCAACACTTGACTTTCCACTACCTGTAGGTCCAATAAAGGCAATTGTTTTTCCAGGTTCAATTGTTAAATTTAAGTCTTCCATTACAAGATTCTGATCAAATGTTACAGATACATCTTTAAAAGTGATTGGAACCATAAGAGATGGTAACTTAATCGTTCCCGCTGTTTTTACAGTTGGCTCTGTATTTAAAAGTTCTGTAACCCTTTCTTTGGCAATATGAAAATTTTGAATTCGATCCATGATTTCTCCAAGTCTTGAAAATGGATTTTTAATATCAGATAAAGAACTTTGAAAAATAATAAAACTACCCATACTGATTTTTTCGTTTATTAGGAAATAACCACCTGCTAAAAGAAAAATAAAAGTCATACTATTGGTGAAGAAATTTACAAAACTAAAATAAAATGTTCTAATATCATTAATTTCAATATTAGAATCCTTATATATTTTATTTTTTTGATTCATTTCTTTGATTTCGTTTTCTTCACAGGCAAATGCTTTGACTACTTTATTTCCCTCAATATTATCTTGGATGTAATTATTGAGACTTGCAAGGTACTTTCTTCTTTTTTGGTAGAGAGGATTTGTTTTTTTCTTAAATAGAAGACTAAAAATTAAAATAAAGGGAGTAGGTAATAGTAAAGTAAATGTTGGTTCTAAATAAAAACAGAAAGAAAATGAAATTATAAAACGAATTAATGTATGTAGAACAGTTTTAATTGTCCAAGCAGCATGTCTTCTGATTTCTCCAATATCTGAAGTCCCAATGGTCATTAGTTCTCCTTGTTCTTTTGTAGAATAGAAATCTCCATCTAATTCGTTTAACTTTTATAACATTTTTGTTTTATATTAGAAGCCATATGAAAACATGTTTTATCTAGTGCGATTGCAGAAAAGTAAGAGCCAAGCTGTCTTAATATTGCAAAACATATTAAAAAAATACCAAGCTGAATTATAAGGATTTGATTTCCTTTCTGTAATCCTTCATCAATCATATATCCAACAAGAATGGGTGGGATAGCAGATAGGCTGTCAAAAATAACTAAAGAAGTATTAAAAAGATGAAAGCAACTTTTCCATTCTTTATTTTCATTTAATAGCCATTTCATTTTACCACCTACTATATCTACTACATTTTATCATAGATTTCTAATATTCTAAAGTAATTGCCCGCTTTTAGACAAATTTTATAGAAATTTATAGTATAATAGAATTAGGTGAAGCATGTATGTTTGAAAATAAAAAAATACTAATTTTGGGATTTGCAAGAAGTGGGTATGAAGCCGCAAAAGTTTTAATTTCTAGGAATAATCAAGTTTTAATTAACGATTTAAAAGAACCAAAAGATTCTGAGATAGAAAAAGTAGAAGAATTAAGGAGTCTCGGAGTAGAGTTTTTATTTGGGGAACATCCAGAAGATTTATTGGATGATAGTTATCAATATTTAATTAAAAATCCAGGGGTACCGATTGATCACATGTATGTCTTAAAAGCAAAAGAACTTTCTATTCCTGTCATCAATGAAACAGAAATGAGCTATCAGTTGCTTCCTAAGGATAAGGATGTTAAATTGATTGCGATTACTGGTACCAATGGAAAGACCACTACCACTACTTTGATTTATAAATTTTTAGAGGCAGATTCTAGAAGAGTACATTTAGTAGGAAATATTGGATATCCTTTTTGCAGTTTTTTAAATAGTATAGAAGAAGGGGATATCATTGTAGATGAAGTGAGTTGTCAACAGTTAGAGAATTTTATAGAGTACTCTCCTGATATTGCTGTACTTACGAATATTAGTGAAGCTCATTTAGAGTTTATGAAAACATATGAGCATTATAAAGAGGTAAAAGCTAAACTTTTTAAAAATCAGACAAAGGACCAAATTGCTATTTTAAATATGGGAAATGAGGAGTCCCTTCGAATTACAAAAGGTATTAAGTCAACTGTTAAATATTTTACAAGCCAAGGGGAAATCAATGGATGTTATTTAACCGATAAAAGTATTTACTATTATGATGAAAGAGTTGTTGATCTTAAAGACATTCGTTTGATAGGGACTCACAATTACGAAAATATTATGGCTGCAATCATGTCTGTTAAGGAGTTAGGGGTTTCTAATGAATCTATCTGTAAAGTATTAAAAGAATTTTCAGGAGTCGAGCATCGTCTTGAATTTGTAAAAGAGGTTAGGGGAAGAAAATTTTATAATGATACGGAAGCAACGAATATTAAATGTTGTCAGATTGCATTATCTTCTTTTAAGGACCCTGTAATTTTATTTTTAGGAGGGTACGAGCGAGGACAGAATTTTGAGGAACTAGCTGAATATATGGATTCTGTCAAAGCAATTTTTGCGATTGGCAGTTGTAGAGAAAGAGTTAAAGAGTTTGGAGAAAAACTAAAGATTCCAACGTATTCTCATGAGTTTTTAAAAGATGCATTAAAGGAAGCATGGACGATAAGTGAAGATGGTGATATACTGTTATTGAGTCCAGCGAGTGCTTCTTGGGATCAATATAAGCAGTGCGAAGATCGTGGAGATGAGTTTAAGAAATATGTGTTTGAATTAGAATAGAAATATATCTTAAGCGTAAATTTATACGTACATTAGGAGGATTGAATGAGTAGTAAAGAACACGCAATGGTCTTAGAAATTAGTGGAAAGAATGGGGATTTAGAACAGTACAAAAAAAGTTTGTGTGAAGCATCTTTACTTCATATTGATAAAGTTATGTTTTGTTCTGTTTGGGATGATGAAGAGGAAATAGAAATTCATTATACAGAAGAATTGATTCCTGTTTGTGAGAGTTTAGGAATTACTATATTACCGCTTAATATTGGTTATGCTGATCGATTATTTGATGGTGATGCAGCAGTGGTAGTTCTATCGGGGAAATCAGAAAATGATTATCCTAGTTTTTCTAGCTTAATTACGCTTGATGAATATAAGCAAGAGCATGGAATTGAAACAGAACCAGAAGAAGTCTATAAGATATTTGCTAAATTAAAATAATTGAAATAAGAAAGGAATGATTGAAATGAAAATAAAAGATATTAAGGGAAGAGAGATTTTAGATTCTAGAGGAAATCCTACTGTAGAAGTAGACGTTATTTTAGAAGATGGAACTTTAGGAAGAGCAGCAGTTCCAAGTGGGGCATCTACTGGAGAAAGAGAAGCCTTAGAATTAAGAGATGGAGGAGACCGCTACTTAGGAAAAGGCGTTTTAAAAGCAGTTAACAATGTGAATGGTCCACTTCGTGATTTAGTGGTTGGAATGGATGCAGAAGATCAAAAGAAAATTGATTATGCAATGATTGAAGCAGATGGCACAGAAACGAAATCAAAGTATGGAGCAAATGCTATCCTTGGAATTAGTATGGCTACTTTAAAGGCAAGTGCAAATCAAAAGAAAGTTCCTTTGTATCGTTATATTGGAAACGGAACTACACTACCAAGACCTATGATGAATATTATTAATGGAGGAGCACACGCAGATAATAAATTGGACTTTCAAGAATTTATGATTGTACCAATTAGAGATACAATCAAAGAAACAATTCGTGTTGGTGCTGAGGTATTTCATCATTTAAAGAAAGTCTTGAATCGAAAAGGACTTTCTACTGGTGTTGGTGATGAAGGAGGATTTGCACCTGATTTGGGTTCTAATACGGAAGGATTTGAACTCATTATGGAAGCTATTAGAGAGGCTGGGTATGTACCTGGAAAAGATGTTGCAATTGCGATCGATGTCGCGGCAAGTGAATTCTATGATAATGAGTTAGGAAAATATAAATTCCACTGGTCAACAGGAGAAGAGTTTACAACGGATGAACTGATTGATTTTTATGAAGAATTAATTTCTAAGTATCCAATTATTTCTATTGAAGATCCAGTCGATGAAAACGATTGGGAAGGATTTACGAAAATTACAGAGAGACTTGGAGATAAGGTTCAACTAGTTGGAGATGATTTATTTGTTACTAATAAAAAATGTCTTCAAATGGGAATTGATAAGCATGCTGGGAATGCAATTTTATTAAAAGTAAATCAAATTGGTACAATCACAGAGACATTAGAGACCATTGAACTTGCGAAGAGTCATAGCTATAAAACTATTCTTTCTCATCGTAGTGGTGAAACTGAAGATACGACGATTGCAGATTTAGTGGTGGGTCTTGATTTAGGACAAATTAAAACAGGTTCTATGTCTAGAACGGATCGCATCTGTAAATATAATCAGTTAATTCGTATTGAGGAGGAACTTGAAAGTTTAAAATAGTATGTGCTCTTAAAAATTTGCATTTCTATTATTAGTATGATAAAATAACTGTTAGTTATGGAGGGATATTCATGCGTGGATTATTATTAGTCATTGCCATTTTATTAATCGCAATTGTACTTTTACAAAGTAATAAAGCAGAAAGTGGAGCACAAATTATTTCGGGAGGAAACTCAGATTTATTTTCTAATCGAAAAGAACGAGGTGTAGAACTTGTAATTAGTAGAGTAACTCTATTCTTAGGGATGACATTTTTCGTAATTAGTTTCGTTATGGAATTTATTTAGAATTTAGTTTCTTTTTGGATGAATTAAGAATCGTAGGTGAATTGCTTTTTGTAGTTTTCCTACTTTTTTTCATTTCTAACTGTTAACTAGCTAGGAAACTATGTACTTTTCCTTGTTAGTTTTTAGGAATTGCTCTATAATGAAATAAGAGAATAGGTGATAATATGAGAGAAAGAATTTTACAAATTTTAAGATCTAGAAATAAAGCATTAAGTATGGAAGAATTAGATCATGAATTACAAAATAAAACAATAGAGGAAACGAAAGAATTAGAGAGCACAATTGAAGAATTATGTAATGAATATACCGTGCATAAAACAAATAAGGATCGCTATATGTTATTTGAACGTGGGCCTTTAAAAAAGGGTTATCTTCATGTAAACCGTAGGGGATACGGATTTGTTGATTTAGAAGATGAAGAGGATATTTATATTCCTTCTAGTAATCTAAATGGGGCACTTCATAATGATCTTGTAGTCGCAGAAGTAACTGGTCATAGAGAAAAAGGAAAAATTGAGGGAAGAATTTTAAAAATCTTAGAAAGAAAACTGGATACGGTTGTTGGGGAGTTTTATTTAGAGAATGGAATTGGTTATATTATTCCAGATGAAGAAAAATTAAAAGTGACAGTTCAAATTTCAAAAGAAAATATCCATGGAGCAGTCGATGGACATAAAGTGCTTGTTAAAGTTTTAAATTTGATTGAGGGAACTACTTATTCTGGGGAGGTTATTAAAGTCTTAGGACATAAAAATGATCCAGGGGTAGATATTTTATCGATTGTTTATAAATATGATATTGAAGATACTTTTCCAGATGAAGTTTATGAACAATTAAAATCAATTCCTGAAGAGGTTTTAGAAGAGGATCGAAAAGATAGAACCGATTTAACAGATCAAGTAATTTTTACGATTGATGGTGCAGATACAAAGGATATTGATGATGCTATTTCAATTGAAAAGTTACAGAATGGAAATTATAAATTAGGAGTTCATATTGCAGATGTAAGTTATTATGTTAGAGAGGGTACACCATTAGATGAAGCTGCTATGTCTCGTGGAACGAGTGTTTATTTGGTAGATCGGGTAATTCCAATGCTACCTCATCAATTATCGAATGGAATTTGCTCTTTAAATGAGGGAGTAGATCGTCTTGCGATTTCTTGTGTGATGGAAATTGATGAACAGGCTAAAATCGTAGACTATGATATTTTCCAAAGTGTCATCCGTTCTAGAAAGAAAATGACTTATAAAGATGTAAATTCTATTTTAGAACAAAATGTTGTACCTTTTGGGTATGAACCGTTCGCTGATGATTTAAGGTTGATGGAAGAACTTGCTAAAATTTTGCGTACTGCTAAAAATAGGCGAGGGTACTTGGATTTTGACGTAGATGAAGCCAAAATTTTAGTAGATGATAATTGTCATCCAATCGATATTGTAAAAAGAGAACGTGGTGTTGGAGAAAATTTAATTGAAGACTTTATGATTATTGCGAATGAATGTGTCGCAACACATATTTTCTTTATGGAACTACCATTTATTTATCGTATTCATGAGTATCCAAAAGAAGAAAAAATCCGTGAGTTTTTAAGTTATATAGGTACACTTGGATATCATTATAAAGGAAATTTAAAAGACATGAGTCCTAAGACAATTCAAGGCTTAATAGAATATTTAAAAGATAAGAAAGAGTTTAAAATTCTATCTAGTTTACTTCTTCGTAATATGAAAAAGGCAGTATATCGCCCAGAAAACTTAGGACATTATGGACTTGCTAGTAAATGTTATACTCATTTTACTTCTCCAATTCGGAGATATCCAGATACAACAGTTCATCGATTATTACGTACTTATTTATTTCAACATGATTTAAGTAACGAAACAATACAACATTGGCAAGAAAAATTAGTCTTTGTATCTGACAATTCTTCTGCAAAAGAAAGAGCTTCTATTAATTGCGAACGGGAAGTTGAAGATATGAAGATGGCTGAGTATATGGAGGATCATATCGGAGAAGAGTTTGAGGGAATGATTTCAGGAGTTACGAATTTTGGATTATTTATTGAACTAGATAATTTAGTAGAGGGATTATGTAGATTATCAGATATGAAGGAATTTTATCATTTTGATGAAGCAACCATGTCTGTCGTGGGAGAAAAAACAAAGACGAAATATGCTTTGGGGGATCGTGTTTTAATAAAAGTAGTTTCTGCATCCAAGGAGGAAGAAACCATTGACTTTGAGATTTTAAAATCCTTAGATGAAGAGAAAGTAGTAAAGAAAAATGAACAGGCGAACCAATTATTCTAAATATTGTATTCGAACGTGTTTTGTTATTTTTGTAGCTATTTTTATTCTTTTAACAGAATGGTTGTGCTTTACATTAAATGTTTTTGACTTTCGGCATGTATTTGATTATAAAAATCATTCTATGGCTCAAAAGGATGAATTAAAAAAAGAATCACTGGAACATAAAAATGAGGCAGATCAACAAACAGTAACTAAAAAATCTAGATTATCGCTTGTAATGGTAGGTGATGCTTTGTTTCATAGTGCACTTTATGAAGATGGGAAAACAGAAGAAAGCTATAATTATATAGAATTACTTTCTTTGATGAAGCCAATTATTTCTTCTTATGATTTAGCTTTTTATAATCAGGAAAGTATTCTGGGTGGAAGAGAGTTAGGACTTTCTAGTTATCCAAGATTTAATTCCCCTTATGAAGTGGGAGATGCTTTTTTAAATGCAGGATTTAATATGGTATCTTTAGCGAATAATCATACTTTAGATTGTGGTGAAGAAGCAATTTTAAATTCAGTTTCTTATTGGAAAAGGAAAAATATTATGTTTCATGGAAGTGCTTCTAGTTTTGATGAAAGAAATCAAATAAAAGTCATGGAAAAAAATGGAATACGATATACTCTTTTATCTTATACTGATTATACTAATGATATTTTAGTTCCTAAGGGAAAAGAATATTTAGTAAATGTCTATAATGAAGAACAAGTAAAAAAGGATATTGAGTCCGTTCGAGGTCAAACGGATGTAATTTTAGTGGCCATGCATTTTGGAGAGGAATATTCTTTTGACGTGACAGAGAGGCAAAGAGAGATTGCAGAGTTTTTAGCTAGTCAAGGGGTTACGATTGTGATTGGGCATCATCCTCATGTAGTAGAACCTGTAGAAATGATTGGGGATACATTAGTGATTTATTCGCTAGGAAATTTTGTTTCAGCGCAGCGAGGAATAGAAAAGTTAACTGGATTAATTTATTCTGTTGATATTGTGAAAGAGGAGGAAAATGAGGGTAAAAAAGTCTATTTAGAAAATCAAATGGCTTCTCTTACTTATACTTATTCTGAGACTATCAATGGAAATCGTCATAACTTTAAAGTTTATCCTTATCATCAGTTAACAGAGGAATTACTTCCAAACTGGGAGGAGTATTATAATCAATATATAAATATTGTTCTTTCTAACTTGAAAGATGTAGAAAAGTGGTGATCGTATGGAAATATTAAATCGAGTCGCAAGACATAATTATTTTATTGAAGATGAATATGAATGTGGAATTTCTTTAACAGGAACAGAGATTAAGTCTATTCGTGAAGGTAAGGCTAATATAAAGGACAGTTATGCAGTAGTTAAAAATGGTGAATGTTTTCTTTTAAATATGTTTATTAGTCATTATAAAGAAGGAAATATTTTTAATCATAATGAAACTAGAACAAGAAAGCTTCTTCTTCATAAAAGTGAGATTTTAAAATTAAATGATAAAATTCGCTTAGAAGGCTATACCTTGATTCCATTAAAGGTTTATTTTGTAAAGAATCGAGTAAAAGTGTTGATTGGATTATGTAAAGGTAAAAAGAATTTTGATAAGAGAGAAAGCATCAAGGAAAAAGATATCCAAAGGCAACTTGACAAGGCTAGTAAAAATCAATATTATAATTCCTAGAAAAGGTGAATTATATGAATCAAGAACTAGTAGACTATATAGAGAAAAATGTTTATCCATTATATGAGAGGAATGATTGGTCCCATCAATTATGGCACATTAAAGAGGTTATTAGGAGAAGCTTAAAGTTAGCGAGTGGTTATTCAGTAAACTTGGATATGGTTTATGTAGTTGCGTCTTTTCATGATTTAGGTTGCTTTGTTAGTCGAGATAATCATGAAGAAATCTCTGCCCATTTAATGGAGAGTGATCCTTTTATACAAAAATATTTCAAGGAAGATGAAATTCAAACTATGTCAGAAGCCATTGTTGATCATAGGGGTTCACTAGAGTATGTACCAAGAAGTATTTATGGAAAAATTATTTCTTCTGCTGATCGATTAACTACGATTGAGGAACTTATGAGAAGTACACATAGTAGAACACTTGAATTCTTTTCGGACATTCGTTGGGAAGAAATGATAGAGGAGAGTTATAGTTATATTAAGAAAAAGTATGGAAAAGGTGGTTATGCGAAAAGTTATATCCCTAATTCTGAATTTGATCAATTTCTAAAGGATGTTCAAGTATACATAGATGACTATGAATTGTTTTCTAAAAAGTTAAAAGAAGTGGATGAATTTTTGAGAAAAGAGTATCATATTAATAGGGAAAAGACTATATAGTTATTGATTTTAAAGTAAGGATGTGCTATACTTAGCACACAACTTGGGGCTGTCATGGTTTCGACAGGATTAGAAAGGCAAGAATGGCAAGTAGATGGCAATCTTAAAATGCATCAGTTAAATATAACTGGAAACAATTATCAAATGGCTTACGCTGCTTAATAAAGCATATAGCGTAGCGCTTCTTTAGGAATTGTACCTACCAATTTTTATAGAGGTTCGATTTTAGTAGGTTATATTATCATGATGTCTATAGTGATAATGAATTTTATAGGCTAGTTATATCAACATTCGTTAACTAGTTATTGATATAATGAATTTGTATAGTTAACTAAACTTGTAGATATTCTTGAGGCTCTAGTTTTGGACAGGAGTTCGACTCTCCTCAGCTCCACCATTGGGAAATCTGTTCTAACTTTTTAGAACTTTATATACAAAAAGTATCAATTTCAAAAGAAGTTGATATTTTTTTGATTTAAGAAAGGACAGATAAAAATGGTAAGTATAGTTAGTAAAGAATTACACTTTGATGAGGAATTAAAAAAGAAAATAGATTTTATTTGTGATTTTTGTAATACTACTCCAACTATAATAAATGGTTGTATTAAGAATATTAAAAGAACAAATCTATCCTACATAGAACCTCATAGAGTTATTATTAAAGGTATTACTTTTCTGGTATTTAACTATTCTAAAACTATTTATATTGGAAATTTAAGAAATAGTATTGAAATCAAAGATTTAGAGAGTTTTATTAAATCATTAGATTAAATATATTAAATTGTATCAACTTCTTCTAAAATCACCTTTAAATAGGCAAAAAATGGTAATTATGTCTTGACTTTACATTAAAAGAATCTATAATAGGAAAGCAATAAAGGAAGTTTTATGTTTTTGTGGGGTTAATATAAAACAAATTTAATAATCAACATAATGAAATATATAGAGGTGTCAAAGACATAAAACAAAATTAAATGTCTTTGTCGCCTCTTTTTTGATAAAGAATAAGAAATGATTTCAATTTATGAATGAAGAAAAGAAAATCGCAGGAATTTATATTAGAGTAAGCACAGAAGATCAAGCCAGAGAGGGTTTTAGTTTGCCAGAACAAGAGAAAAGACTTCGTGCTATGTGTGAATATAAAAATTATGAAGTATATAAAATTTATAAAGATGCTGGAATAAGTGCGAAAACTGGAAACCATAGACCAGCATTTGAAGAATTACTTGAAGATATTAAAGCAAAGAAATGTAATACTATTGTCGTATTAAAACTAGATAGATTAACAAGAAGTGTTTATGACATGGAACATATTATGAAATTTTTAGATGATAATAATGCTTATTTAGATTGTGCGAATGATGATATAAATACTACTAATGCAAATGGTAAAATGGTTGCAAGACTTTTAACAACAGTATCACAAAACGAAATTGAGAGAACAAGTGAGAGAACTAAAATTGGTTTGGCTGGGGCAATTGCTTCTGGGCACATTCCCCATAAAAGTCCCTTAGGTTATAAAAGAGAGGGAAAAATATTAGTCCCAGATTTATCTACAAAAGATATAATAGTCAGAATATTTAATTTGTACTATGAGGGTAATTCATATCAAACTATTGCTAATATCTTTAAAAAAGAAGAAGTATTAGGAAGAACAAATTGGTATGATTCTACTATTCAAAAAATACTTGAAAATGAAATATATAAAGGTGATTTTGTTCATGGTAAAAGAACAAAAAATCCAACTTATTATAAAGATGTTGTAGAGCCACTTGTATCAAAAGAGTTGTGGGAAGAATGTCAAGTACAAAAGAAAAAGAATTCAAGAAGTTATAAAAGAACATTAGAATATTTATTTTTACAAAAATTAAGATGTCCTAAATGTAATCGTATTTTAGGTGGTAAAGCAACAACTAAAAAGAATGGTAACTCTTACTATTATTACTATTGTAATGATTGTAAATTAACGATTAAAGAAACTGATATTGAAAGTGAAATAGAACATTTTATCAATGATATTTATGAATATGATAGTGTTGTTAATCAAATACTTCTACCAATGATTAAAACTAAAATAGAAAATCCAAAAGAAGAAATCCAAAAAGAAATATCTAATCAAAATCAAAAACTTGATAGAATTAAAAAAGCATATGTTAATGGTATATTTAAGTTAGAAGAATATGATGAAGAACGAAAAATCGTTGAAACAACAATAACTGAATTAGAAAATAGATTAAATGAATGTGAAGTTTTACAATTTACTCCAGAAGATATTTTGATTAAAAGAGATATTGATTATATCAATCAAGTACTTTATCCAGAAGAATATAAAGAAAGAAATTTTAGTTGGGAAGAATTAACAAGAGAAGAAAAAGCAAATCTAGTTATGAATTATATAGATGAAATAAAACTATATGAAACATCAAATCACGAGTGCAAAGTAGAAGAAATATTTTTTAGAGAAAGTATTGCTAAACCATGTAATGAATTATATGATGCAGGATATATTGATAAAAAAGATTATGCTCTAATGGGTAATGTAGTTACAAAATTAAGATTTAGTGAATATCTTCCATTTGATAAAGTATCACAACATATATTTAGATTAAGAGAATTTTATAATGTAGGATATTTTGAAGCAACATATTATTACAATGATAAAGTAATGTTCTTTAATGGTTATGAAGAACGAAGAATTGTTAGAATATTTCCACTAGAAGATTATAGAAAAATGGATAAACTAGAACAATTAAAACTTGGTGTTATCTATGTTAAAGATGGGGATAAATCAATATTAGAAAATGAAGAAGAAGTATTTGAGTATATACCACCAGTAGTTAATTCTACTGAATATGAACTTGATGAAGAAACAAGAAAAAAGAGAGAACAAATTGAAAAAGAATGGAATGAGATTAAATCTAAATTAGATGATAAAAAATAAAATTATGAGAACTTTTTACTTACGAAGTTTGTAAAAGATACAAATAATTTTCAAGAGATAAAATAATAAGCAGTGCCTACTATTTTATCAAGAGTCTTATTTCGTAATACTCTATTACGAAGTTTTAGAGTATTACGAAATAAGACAAGGTGGATTCTAAGGTTGCCTAAACCTTAGCCCCCAGATTTTGATGCTTGCGGCAAAATCTATAGGGGGTTAGAGATTTTGACGAGAGCAAAATTACCCTACTATAAATAGTAGGTCTCTGTTCTAACAAAGGGGGAATATAAAATATGAATGATAAAGAAGAATTATCTTATTCATTACATTTAAGTAATGATAAAAATAAATCAAAAAAAGCAAGAAGAAGTGTAAAAAATACTGAAACTGGAACTACTTCTCTATCTAATAATGCAATACAAAATCATCAGCAATTATCAAAAGTTGATAAACATAATTTACGAAAATATGATGAAGTCCAAGAATTAATTTGTACGATTAAAGGAACTTCTTCTATTGTAGAAGATACTAAAAATTTATATTTAGATTTGTTTGAAGATGCAAGAATTAAATACAATGAAAAGCAAAATAGAAATGATAGAAAAATAGAAAACTATTTTAATCATATCTCAAATGATAACAAAAGAGATCTTGCTTGTGAAATTATTATTGAACTTGGAGATATGGATTTTTGGGTTGATAAAGATGATAAATTTAAACACAAAATGACAGAAGTTTTTAAAGAACAAATATTAGATTTAGAAGAAGTTGTTCCTAACTTTAAAATAGCAAATGCAACTATACATTATGATGAATCTAGTCCACATTTACATATCGTTGGAGTTCCTTTTAAAGATGGAATGAAAAATGGTATGGAAAAACAAGTTGGAAAAAGTGATGTCTTTAATAAAATTAGTTTAACTGATATTCAAGATAAAATGAGAGAATATTGCATTAATTCTTTCAATAGAATTTATCATTTGAACTATACTCTTAAAGCAAAAGAGGATGGTAGAAATGTTGATATTAATGTTGCGAATATGAATGAATATAAAAAGTTTAAACGAGAACAAGAAAAATATAGAAAACAACTCAAAGAGTTAAATAATAAAGCAGATGATTTGCAAAATAAGTCTAATGAAATAAATGATATTATTGATAGTCTAAAACCTACTATCACTAATAAAAATAACTTTACTATTTCTAATGAAAATATAAATAAGATTAAAAAATATATAGAACAAACAAATGATACCACTTCTAATTTAAGAGATTCTAATGATATAAATGTTGTTTTACAAAAATATGAGGATGATTTAAGAGAACACTCTAACGAAGTTAGAAACTTAAAGAAGAAAATCCAAACTCGTGATGATAGAATTGAGGTATTAGAATATGATTTGGATAATGCTAATGACACTATTTATGAATTAGAAGATAAAATATCAAAATTAGAAGAAACATTAAATTATTTTAAAAAATTGTGGAATGAGTTTATTAAATTCTTACAAGATAAATTCTTCTCTTCAAATAAATATGATGAACTTATAGATGAATTATATAATGAAGATATACTTGATGATAATGAAATGGACATAATACAAAATAATAAAAATATTGATAAAAGTGATGATTTTGAAAGATAATATGCCTATTAAGTTGCATAAATCCACTTTTTATGGTAGTATATACAACAATTCAAAAAAGGGGTGTTTTGGATGATAACAAAATTACAAGATATGAAATGGAAGTTACATAATTATAAATTAAAACAATTATTAATATGGGGATTGAAAAATGGTTATATTGCACCTTATGATGATGCTTTAATAGAAAAGTTAAGAAATATTTATGATGGTGGAATTCCAGCATCAATATTATTATTATCTAATGGTATGTCTAATGGACATTGTTATGATAGAGCATTATTAATGTCTAGGGCATTCCTAGATGAAGAAGATGATGTTCAACTTGTATATGAAACAATAGATAGTTTAAAATTAAATCCACAATTTGTTGATCGTGATGATCCGTTATTTGCAGATCATTGTATTGTAGAAAGAATTACAAAAAATGGACAACATATTATTTATGATACTTCTTCTGGTTTTGCTTATGATAAAAAATTATATTGGTTAATGGAACATCCAAAAGTTAGACATATAAATGATAAAAAGTCTATAATGGAATTTGTTAAATCTGATGAGTGTTATCATCCAGAAGATATTGAAAGAGATAAATATGCTTCTCCTTTAATATTACCAATGATTGAAATGTCTTATGGAAGACCAACAGAAATGTATTCTCATTTAGGAATAGAATTATTACAAAGAGAAATAGAACATTTTAAAAAAGTAATCAATTATGATGGTGTATGTCAAGAAATAGATGAAGATATGAAAAGAATGGGGTTGAAAAAATAATATGTTTGATAATATTAAAAAAGGATTATATTTTAGCAAGATGCAACTTTTATTAAAAAAAGGTGTAGAAGATGGTAATATTATAACTTTTGATGAGGAATTTTACGAAAAAATGAGTCATACTTATATTAGTTGTTTGCCAGTATCTATACATATGAAATATTTAAAACCTATAGTTGGACCGGGTAAATGTTATGATAGAAGTTTATATATGTTTTTTTGCTTTCCTAATGCAGTTTTAGTTCGTGGTGATAATAAAGATTTAGAATTAAGATATGGGAAAGAAAATGCTGGTCATGGTTGGATTGAAATGGATGGTTATTGCTATGACCCAACACTACTACTTAGATTTAAAAAAGAAACATATTATGAAATATATAAACCTTATAATATTTCTAAAACTACCACAGAAGAATATAAAAATTGTTGTAATTCTAATAAACAATTTTATGAAGATATAGTGAATACTGAATTAAGTGATTTCCAACCTAATGGAAGAAAAAGAACAGATTTATGTGTGATGATTCCTTTAGTTCAAGGAATTGCCGAAATGGGAACTGATGAAGATTTTAAAAAAGAACTGGATGATTATTTAAAATTGATTCAGTATGATGAAAGGCAAGTTTATGAAGAAATGAATCAGGCATTTCAAAAATGTTTAGAAGAAGAATCGAAAAAATCTAGAAAAATGTAGAATAATTTTTTAGAATAGTTTATAATTAATTTAGAAATTGATATAAATTATGTATTAATTCCTAATTTTGCGAAAAAGTTGTAGATAACAACCGCTATCGCACCAGATTGGTAGGAAACTCGAACTTTTCGAGTATTAAGTAAAACGACTTGTCAAAAAGTCGTTTTTATGATACTATGAATATGCCAAGGAAACTTGCATAAAATAAAAAAGGGAATACTTAACACTCCAATGTTGAGTACTCGCCACTAATTTGTGTAAGCACTTAATCTACTGTGAATGTAAATTGAGTGCTTTTCTCTTATTATAGATTACTACTTTACTAAAGTAAAAAGTAAGGCTATGAGTAAGAAGATAATTAGAATAAGAGATAAGATTAAAAAATCGTTCTTATGCATATCATCAGCCTCCTTTCTTACGAAAGTTGGCAAGCACTCAACTGCTAATATATTCCCTGAGTAAATTATAGCAAGAGATTTTCTTTATAACAATATAATTGACTAAATTTTGTCAATTTAGTAAACACACTTGTACATTGACATCATCAATGAACGTGTGTAAGAAAAATTTTCATTTTGATTTAGATAAATTAAATGAATTTTACAATGATAAGAATACTCTTAGCTTTGTTGCAAAAGAAAATAATAAAATAGTAGGTTTTGTATATGGATATGATGTTATTCATCCGGATGGAAGACATTCATACTTTATTTATTCAGTTGGAATATTATCAGAATATCAAGACAAAGGATTTGGAACCAAATTATTAGAGTTTGTAAAAGATTATATTAAATCTCATGGATTCTTTGAAATGTTTGTAATGACTGATAAAGGTAACCATGAAGATGAAATTTGTTATGTGGTTAATTTTGAAGGGAATAAATAATGATAGATATTATAAATGATGATATAAGAATTAGAACTTTAAATGATAATGATTTCCCTTTACTTCTAAAATGGTTAACAGATGAAAGCGTATTAGAGTTTTATGAAGGAAGAGATAAAAAATACACTTTAGAAGATATAAAAAAGCATTTTTCAGAAAAATGGGAAGATGAAGTTTTTAGAGTAATCATTGAATATCAAGGTAAGCCAATTGGATATGGACAAATTTATAAAATGTATGATGAGTTATATGATGATTATCATTATCCGAGAAGCAACGAAATTGTTTATGGTATGGATCAATTTATTGGAGAACCTAATTTTTGGAGTAAAGGAATTGGAACGAAATATACTAAAATGGTCTTTGATTTTTTAAAAAAAGAAAGAAATGTTGATGCAGTCATTTTAGATCCCCATCAAGACAATAAAAGAGCAATTAGAATGTATCAAAAAGCTGGATTTAGGATTATTGAAAATTTACCAGAACATGAACTTCACGAAGGTAAAAAAGAAGACTGCTTTCTAATGGAATATCGTTATGAGGATAATGATACTAATCTTAAAGCTATTAAATATATTTTAGAACATTCTTTAACAGGATTTAAAGTCGATAAAATTAAAATAATTGGTAATGGTAATGATTCCTTTGCTTATGCAGTTAACAACAGTATTATTTTTAAATTCCCAAGACATGAAAGAGCAAATTCTAATTTAATAAAAGAAGCACAAATATTAAGATTTTTAGAAGGAAAACTTGCAATTCCTATTCCACAAGTTTTGTATATGTGCACGTCTAATAATCTATCTAATTATTGTTTTGTAGGATTATCTAAAATAAAAGGAGTTCCTTTAAATAAAAAGATATTTTATAGATTATCAGATATTGAAAAAGATGAATTAGCTCGCGAAATGGCCGAATTTTTAATGCAATTACATAATCAAAATTTTATTGAATATAAAGAAGATTATCTTAGATTAAAAGATTTGATTTATGATAGATTAGATTCAAGTATAAGAGAAAAAATAGATATTATGTATAGAAAATTATTTTCTAATCAAGATTTTTTAAATCAAAGAAATGGGCATGTTCATAATGATTTTAGTTGTAGTAATATCTTATTTGATTTAGAATCAAGAAAGATAAACGGAGTTATAGATTTTGGTGATTCTTGCGTTTCTGATATAGATAATGACTTTTACTGTTTATTGGAGGAATCAGATGAAGAATTAGGCAAAGAGTTTAGGTTAAAAGTATTGGAATATTATGGATATAAGGATATAAGGATATAAATAAAATATTAAGAAAATCTGATTTTCATGAATTTTACTGGATGATAGAAGAAATTTTATATGGATATGAATATAAAAATCAAGAATGGATAAATGAAGGTATGGAAAGTATAAGAAAATTGTAGTATAATAATAACTAGTCAAGTTTATTACTAACTATTTCTTTTGCTCAAAGAGTTGTTGTACTTCTCTCTCGGGCACCAGATTGATTGATACTCGAGCTTTCTAATTATTTTAGAAGTCGAGTTTTAATTTGTCTAAAATTTTGATATAATGTTTGTAGAAATTAAGTTAATATATGTTATAAAACAAATAACAGAAATATTAATAAAAATGATGAAAGAAAAAGATAAACGTGCTAAAATAATATATAATTAAAGGAGGCTTAATCATGAACAAAAATAATAAGCAACCAATAGGAATAGGAAAAATATATCAAAGCCCTAGGCTTAAACAACAACCAGATGGAGCAATAAGAAAATATTATTTAGATGGCGAATTTGAGAAAAGATCCGATGAAGTTCTAGCAATGTCACTTCCTGGTGAAGAAAAAAAGCCAACATTAATAAAGACATTGTTTAGTAGAAATAAAAAATATTAAAGAAACTATTATTAAATATTATTTGAAAAGTCTTATTACCCTATAGTACAAGATAATTTGAAAAAAATTGGAGGAAATTATGGCAAAAAAATTATTTGAAGTAAGAGAAAATGAAGAAATTCTAGCAAATCATGTTTCAGGAGACTGTTGGAAAATGCCCCAGTTAGCAATCAGCAGACAAATCTCTGGAAAATATTATTTTACAAATCAACGAATTGCATTTTTTGCATCTGGTCTCATTGGAACAAAAAGCGTAAGTTGGGAAATTGAAATCAAAGATATTGCATCAGTCAAAACTTGTATGACACCACCTTTTTTCCCATTTGGAATCCTAATTACAATGAAAAATGGCGACAAATATAAGTTAGCTCTCATGAAAAGAAAAAAATATGTAAATATAATTTTAGAACACATCCAATAAAAGGCCTTATAATCTTTATACTAAATCAATAAATAAATGCAATTCAAACAAAACAGCATATTAAACAATAAGAATTTTATTACAAAAAAAGAGGTGTTAACTTTGAAAAAAATAATTATATTAAGTTTAATTATGTTATTAAATTTTACACTAGTAGGTTGTAGTAATAATAATTCAAAAACTTCTAATAGTAATAGCAATAAAGGAAATACAATGACTTGTAAATGGTCTCGTGAATTGAATAGTGAAAAAAATAAAGATTTAAGTATAGAGTTTATTTTTAATTTTAATGAAAATGATGAACTAGTTAGTGTTAATGAAAATCAAGCTTTTTATAGTTCTTTTGATAATATTGTTGCAGCTCCTCCCTCAAATACGACAGCAGTAAAAGAAAAAATAGAAGAAATAAAGTATGTTAAGGTTGATATTAATGTAAATAAAAGTAGTAAAGATATGTTTTTCAATTATATTATTGATATTAATGCTATAAAAAATGATTTATATGATGAAATAATAACTACTGATACTTATGAAAGAGAACAATACAAATACCCATATTATATATTCACTTTAAGTCCCGAATTTTTAAGAGCATACATTCATTATAGTAAAGAAACATTAAAAGTAAAATTAATTACTGATTTTAATTTTAATTGCAGGTAAAGAGGTAAATTATGAGTAAAAAGTTGATTTTAATAATTATTTGTTTGTTAATAGTAACTGGTTGTGGTCAATCTAATCAACTAGATACTAATACTAATAATAGTAAAATAAAAGATACTTTAGTATATCACGAAAAAATTGATAAAGAATATTATAAAGATAGTGATCTAGTATACTCTGAAATTGTTTTTAATTTTGATAAGGATAATAAATTAATTAGTATTAATATAATTAGTGATTGGGATTATAGTGAAACTCCTTATAATATAGAAGTATTAAAAAAAGGAATAGAAACAAAAAATGACAAATGTAAATATGGAAAATCAAATGTTACTATAAAAGATAAATCACAAAATGTACTTAGATTTAATTCCCTAACTGATATACAAAAAATAAGAGAAGATTTAAAAAATGAAGATGATAAAGAAAAATTTTATGATAGCATTTATGAAGAAAGATTTATTTGTAACTTTTTATTTTCAATAGATGAAGATACAGAAAAATATTTAGAATATGGTAAAGAAGAATGGGAAAATCTTATAAATTCTGAATTTAATGAAGATGAGGAATTTTCAAATACTAAAAGTTCTACCATTAAAACTGATGGAAATTATTATGCTAATACTGGAAGTATAATGTGGGTTAATTTTACTGATGATAAAGAAATTCTTGTTGAATATGATACTGGCTGTACAGAAGATATGCCTTGTGGTGGTTATGCTGAAAAAGGAACTTATGTAATTGAAGAAAATAAAATAAAAGCAATACTTACACAAGCTGAAGACATTGAATGGTATGAACTAGATAAAAGCAAAGAATTAACATTTACTATTGTAAATGAAAATCAAATAACAAATGATAGTCAAGTATTTAATTATAGAGAATAAGCTAAAATTATAATTAAATGTTTTATAAAATTTCATAGTATTTATAGAGTTTAATAAAAATCCACTAGTTTAACTAGTGGTTTTTGTTTGAGGCCTATAAGGCCTGT
>CAJTXV010000001.1 GCA_910584255.1 uncultured Bacilli bacterium | reverse complement strand
CGTGGTATAATATTAATATAAATTTAGTGTTGACAAAACTTAGATAGTCAATTTGCATCTGGCTTAACTAGCCATTGTTAAAAATAGATGTAGATAATAAAATAGTTCTTGAAAGGAGAAGTATTTTATGCAAGATAAAAGAAATTTTGGTAAATATATTGCCGAAAAAAGAAAAGAAAAAGGTTTAACTCAAGAAGAACTTGCGAACAAGTTATATGTAATTCCCACAACAATATCAAAATGGGAACGAGGAGTATCTTATCCAGATATAACAGTTATAACTAATTTATGTAAGGAATTAAATATATCAGAACACGAATTTTTTACTGCCTGTGATGATGAGGCTATGACTAAAGAAAAAAGAGAAGTTCAAAAATATAGAACTATTAAAAAATGGTTATTTAACATAACAAACTTTGGTTATTTGATAGGAATTATTACTTGCTTGATTTGTAATTTAGTAATAGATCATAAAATATCTTGGTTTTTAATAGTTTTGCTAGGAATTTTAATTTCTTTTTCTATAACAAGTCTTCCTGTTTATCTTAAAAATAATAAATATAAATTTTGTAAAATATCTGCTATTGTTACAATTTTAGTTTATATATTATTGTTTATTATAAATTATGTTAATAATGGAAACTGGTTATTAGAGAGTTATCTAATTGCCTCATTTGTTTTTATCTTTTTGTGGATTTCCATTTTAATATGTACTTTTACTAAAATTGCCCTTTATTATAAGATTTCTATTAGTTTATTTATGTTATCGTTTGTTACAATATTTACGAATCATTTTTGTGCAAAAGTATTAGATATTCCTAATAATGATAGTAATGTACCTAATGTAATTTGTTCTGTAATTATGATAGTAATTGCATCTTATATGGCATTAAAACAATTTTTTAATAAAAAGGATTGATAGTATGAAAAATATTTTAATTCATGGATTAGGACAGAATAATCAAAGTTGGGATAATACGGTTATTTATTTAAAGAAAAATGGAATTGATACAATATGTCCTAGTTTATTTGAAATAACAGATAATACTTCAGTAAATTATAAAAATATGTATAATGCTTTTTCTGATTTTTGTAATAGTCAAAAAGAAAAAGTAAATCTATGTGGATTATCATTAGGTGGAATATTAGCGTTAAACTTTGTAAAAGATTATCCTGAAAAAGTAAATTCCATTATCTTGATTGGTACTCCATATAAAATACCAAAAGCACTATTTAAAATGCAAAGTATAATATTTCATGTAATGCCCAAGGCAACATTTAAAAAGATGGGATGTTCTAAAAGAGAATTTATTACTTTAGTTAATTCAATGAGCAATCTTAATATTGCAAAAGATTTGGAAAAAATAAACTGTAAGTGTTTAATTGTATGTGGATCTAAGGATAATGTGAATATGGAAAGTGCTAAATTATTAAATAATAGTATAAAAAATAGTGAATTTAAAATAATAAGTAGTTCATCACACGAAGTTAACATTGATAATCCAAAAGAACTTTCTAATATAATTTATGGATTCTGGAAAGATAATCAGTAGCACAAATTATAATTTAAAGAGCAGATTATTGAATTTGCTTTTTAATTATATGGACAGATCTTAGCAAGAAAAATCGGGTATAATAAAACTTTTTAAGTTACAATTTATTTATGAACTGAAAGGAGTGAAAATAGTGAATTGGAGTGAATCTATTAGTAGGGCTATTGAGTTTATAGAAAATAATTTAACAAATGATATTACTATTGAAGATATATCAAACTATGCTTATATATCACCATTTTATTTTCAAAAGGGATTTGCGATTATTTGTGGTTATTCTATAAGTGAATATATTAGAAATAGAAGATTATCACTTGCAGCAAGTGATTTATTATCAACTAATGAAAGAATTATTGATATAGCAATTAAGTATGGATATGATTCTCCAGATAGTTTTACAAAGGCTTTCACTAGATTTCATGGTTCAACTCCAACATCAGTTCGTAAAGGTGGAAACATAAAAGAATTTGCACCTTTAAAAATAAATGTAACATTGAAAGGTGGTTATACTATGGAGTATAAAATTGTGGAAAAAGAAGCATTTAAAGTTGTTGGGTTAAGAGATAGTTTCAAATATGAAACTGCATATCAAGATGTGCCAAAAATTTGGAAGAAGTTTTTTATGAAAAGTGCATTTAATAAAATTAATGCTAAATACGCAGTTAATATTGATACAAACATGGGATGTGATTCATTTGATTATATTGTTGGAGATGATTATAATTTTGAATTAGAAGTTCCTAAAGATTTTGAAGTTATAGAAATACCAAAATTTACTTGGATAATTTTTCCTTGTGTGGGAAAATCAAGTATAACAATTAAAGAAACAAATGAAAAAATATTTAAAGAATGGTTACCAAACTCAAATGACTTTGAAATTGCAGCAGGTTATAATATTGAAATGTATTCTGATCCTAAAGATTATAAAAATGGAGTAGATGATGAAAAATATTATTGTGAAATATGGATTCCAATTAAGAAAAAATAATCATAAATAATGTAAATTCAATAGGTAAAAAGAGATTATTTTTATAATTTCTTTTTTACTATTGACAAAACTAATCTAATTAGTTAATATAATAATATAATTAGTTTAGGAGGAAAGTATGGCAAAAAATAATATTAGTGATGAACTTATTATTGAAACTTCTGCTTGTATTGCAAACAAAGTTGGGCTAGATAATTTGTCACTTAAAATCATTGCTGAAGAATTAAATATTAAATCACCATCTTTGTATAATCATATAACAAGTCTTGATGAAATAAAACAAAGGCTTATGATTTATGGTTGGAAGCAAATGGAAGAAAAAATGCTTGATTCTGCCGTTGGTGTGTCTGGATACGAGGCTTTGAAGAATATGTGTTATGCTTTTTATGATTATTCTACAAATAACAAAGGCGTTTTTACTGCTATGCTTTGGTATAACAAATATGAAAACGTCCAAAAAGAAAATGCTACTACAAGATTATTTAATATGTTATTTAAAGTAATGCAGTCTTTAGATATTAGTGAATATAATATAAATCATATTATAAGAACATTAAGAGGTTTTTTAGAGGGATTTTCTTTACTTGTAAATAATAATGCTTTTGGAAATCCTATATCAATTAAGGAAAGTTTTGATTTATCATTAGAAATAATTATGAATGGCATAAAATCATTAGAAGGAGTAAAATAAAATGAATGAATATGTAAATTTAACATTAGAAAATATAGATAAGGAACATATATGTTGTGCTATTGGTGATCCTAAACATCAAATTGGTGTTGATAGTAAAAAAGAATGGATTAAAAGTAAACTTAAAGATGGACATGTATTTAGAAAATTAAATGCCAGAGGTAAAATTTTTATTGAGTATGAACCAATAGAAACAGCTTGGATTCCAATTATTGGAAAGAATTATGAGTATATTTATTGTTTATGGGTAGCAGGTAGTTTTAAGGGGAAAGGTATTGCAAAAGAATTGTTGGAATATGCAATAACTGATTCTAAAGAAAAAGGGATGAGTGGTATATGTACTTTAACTTCAAAAAAGAAGAAACCATTTATTGGGGAAAAGAAATTCTTTGAGCATTATGGTTTTAAAGTTGTGGATACTATTGGAGATTATGAATTATTAGCATTACAGTTTGATGATAATGAAACACCTAGATTTAATGATAGTGCAAGAAATATGAAAATAGATAATAAAGATTTTACTATCTTTTATAGTAATGAATGTCCTTATGTAGAATATGAAGTAAAAGAACTATCAGATTACGCAAAAGAACATAATATTAAAATAAATTTTATCAAAATTGATTCTTTAGAGAAAGCAAAAAACGCACCTTGTATATTTAATAATTGGGCAAATTTTTATAATGGAGAATTCGTTTCAAATACTATATTAAATGCAAACTCATTTGAGAAATTGATAAAGGATTAAAATGGAATTTATAAAAGCAAAAACTATACTTTCAAAAGTAAAATATGGTAATGAATGGTATGGTATTGATTATAATATAAATTTATATAGAGGATGTTCTCATAGATGTATTTATTGTGATAGTAGAAGTAACTGTTATCACATAGATAATTTTGATCTAGTTAGAGGAAAAGAAAATGCCCTGTATATTTTAGAGCATGAATTATCTAAAAAGCGAGAAAAAGGTATTGTTGGTATTGGTGCTATGTCTGATACCTATAATCCATTAGAAAAAGAGTATGAACAGACAAGAGGTGCATTAAAACTTATATCAAAGTATGGCTTTGGTGTTTCTATTGATACTAAAAGTGATTTGATTTTGAGAGATATAGATTTACTAAAAGAAATAAATTCAAAGAATAATGTTATTATTAAGTTTACTATAACAACTCCAAATGATGAATTATCAAAAATAATAGAGCCAAATGTGTGTATATCTTCAAAAAGATTCCAAACAATTAAAACATTAAGTGATAATGGTATTTTTGCTGGTATTATGATGAATCCAATGTTACCTTTTATTACTGACAAAGAAGAAGATATAAAAGAGTTAGTTAGACTTGCATACGAAAATGGTGCTAAATTCATTCATACTTATATGGGTATGACATTAAGAGAAAATCAGAGAGATTACTACTTGGATAAACTGGATCAGCATTTTGTTGGAATTAAAGAAAAATATATTAAATATTATGGAGATAAATATAATTGCATAGTACCAAATTATAAAAAATTATATAAAGTATTTACTGATGAATGTGTTAGATATGGAATCTTATATGATATGAAAGACATCGTTAAGGCGTATAAAAAAGAAATAAAAAATAACGAACAGATAGCGTTGTTTTAAAATGACAAGTTACAATTTAAAGAGGTGTTAGAATGAGTAAGTATAAGCCACTATGGAAGTATTTAAAAGAGAATAATAAAGAAAGTTATAAATTATCTTATGAGGAAATTAAAAATATTTTAGGATTTGATATAGATCATTCATTTTTAACCTACAAGAAGGAATCCAAAGAATATGGATATGAAGTTGGAAAAATATCAATGAAAGAAAAGACTGTAATCTTTAATAAGATATAATCACAAATTACAATTTGGAATGTGAATTATGAAAGAGAAAATTATACAATTTAAAAAAGATGCAAAGATGAAGTTTAAAGACAACTTATATTTAAAGTGAATCTAATCATATAGAATATTTGCATTTTTTGTGCTATAATACATCACCAGAAAACAAATATTTATATCGATGAGTTTAATTTATCTAGGGGAGATATTATGCCAAAGGGAAAATATGAAAATTTAATTGGAAAAAAATTTAATAAGCTTTTAATTTTGAGTGAAATAAAGAAAAACAATGAACTTTATTGTGAATGCCTATGTGATTGTGGTAATAAAAAAATTATAAGAAAATATGAAATAAAAAAAGGCATAACAAAATCATGTGGATGCTATAATGATTTAACTGGAAGTCATTTTGGTATGTTAACAGTTATTAAAGATACAAAAAAGAGAAATAGTCATGGAAGAGTAATATATTTATGCAGATGTGAATGTGGTAATGAGAAAGAAATCTCATCTGCATCTTTACATGCTGGAACTAGATCATGTGGGTGTTTGCTTCATCAAGACAAATATGATAATTTGATAGGGAAAAAATTTAATAAATTAAAGGTTATAAAAGAGGTTGAAAAAACTGTTCAATCTCAAAGACAATTTTTATGCAAATGCGATTGTGGCAAAGAAAAAGTAATACTTGGTTCAAATTTAATATATGGAGAATCAACTTCATGTGGGTGTAATAAGGGATATGTAGAAAATACAAAAATCGATATGATTAAAAGAGAAGAGGCATATCCAAATAGCAAAAGTGGTATTAAAGGTGTATGGCAAGATAAAAAAGGCTACTGGCATGCTATTATAACTGTTTGTAGAGAAAGAATATTTTTTTATGGTGGAGCAGGCGAAGAGGGTAAAGATAGATGTATAAATTGGAGAAAAGAAATGGTTGAAAAATACCATAAACCTTTAATTGATAAATATTCAGGATCATAATTTATAGAGCCTTACATTAGTAGGTTCTTTTTTATAGTGTATATAAAAAAATAAATCACTTTTATAAATGATAAAATAAAAAATATGGCTACTTCATATTTTTTAATAAATTACATAATAATTCCAATTGATCAGAATTTGCATTAGATATAATATTATAAATTTTTTCAGCATCTGTATTATTCAATGTTTTCAATTTACTATTGATTTTCGCCATGAAAACATTATCTGGAATATCAAGTGGATTAAAATCGTTATTTTGATAATTCTCTATTTGTTTTTCTAATTCTACTGTAGTAATTCCCATTCCATCTGCTATTAATTCCTTAATTGTTGATGAAGGACCATATTTTCCTATTTTATTCTTAGTAATTTTACTAATATATCCTTTACTAACTCCAGATTTCTTAGAGAAATCACCAATACTCATTCCGTTAATTCTACAATAATTAAGAATTATCTGTCCTAAAGCTTCATCACTATTCATAATAATCGCCTCTCATTCCTAAAACTGTATTACCATTTTACTATTTTTTTACTATTTTGTCTACTATTGGAAACAAATTTTATTTTATAAAACGATTTAAGTGTTTCCAATAGTAGACAAATTGAAATCTTTTTGTTAAAATATTAGGTATATAGCACATGCTATATATTTATTAAGAAGTTTATGAAGTAGGAGGTAGTCTATGAAAAAAATAAGAATATGGGTGATGCTTTCATCCTGACTTATTTGAAAGGCAGGTGAAATTTTGAATAAAAAGCAGTCTTCAACTCAAACAAGATGTATAAAGATAGTGATTTGTAATAATGAAATCGTTTGCAATACTATTCCTTCAGTTGAGAAAGATGAGATGATTCATATCTTAGAATGCTGTTTAAAACAGTTAAGGAATGAAGCATCACAAAACGTAGTACCAATAAGAAAGGAAAAATAGTATGACAAAGAAAAAGAATTTGGTAGTAAAAGAAGTAGAAGTAGTTTTAGAAGTATTAAAAGAGTATGTTGATTCAAAGAAAAGTATGCCTTATGAAGCATTGGAAGAAATAAAAAATAAATTAATTGATATAGATCAAAAATTGATAGTAATAGAAGAAGATTATAATAAAACTATTAACGAGCTTTTATTAAGTAATTCTTTATTGTTAAAATTTGAACAATTATTTGAAATGATTGGTACTATTGGTACTATTTCAGTAGAGGAAGAAGATAACTTAGATAAATTAAACACCATTTTAAAAGAAGGTATTGATTCCATGAAAGACTGAAATATGTATCAACTGTATAGAATTATTTCTATACAGTTTTATTTAGAAAATTTAAATTTAAAAAAAGGTATTGACTTTCTGACTAGAAAAGTTTATTATTTTAGTGAAAGTGTTCACAATAGGAAACACTTAAAGAATATTTTGGAGGTGATAAGAAGAAACTATAGAAAAAAATAGTTGCTTAGTAGTATAAAGCAAGAATAGATGTTTTATTTTTTGAAACAAAGTGTTTCTTATTAGAAACAGAAAGAGGTGATGAAATTAGAATTTCAAGAAAAAGGTAGATATAAGATTTATAATGCCTTATCTGATAATAATGGATATTTTCTCACAATCATTAAAGTAATTGATAATATTGTTTATTATTTATTTGATGGAGATGATGAAATTAAATATTTTGAAGTGGGTAGTAATTTTGAATTTGATTTAATAAAAATATTTTAAGGATTTGAGAGGGGATTAAAATGGAGTTTTCAAAAGAAAAAAACGAGATCCCTGATTGGATACTGTATCACCTGAAGAGATTCGGAAATTGTTGCTGTGGACGAGAAATAGTTAAAAAAATAGGTAGAGAAAAAATAGTAGAAGTATTAAAGAAGAAAGGATACCCATGCGTATTAAAAGTTGTTCCAGATGATATACGTCATTACAAAAGAAAAATAAAATATCCAGTAGATGCTTATTATATTTTAGAAGTTAGTGTGGTTAAAAGTTACTTTGTATGAGAAATATTAGAAAAGGAGACATTTATGTTGTAAATTTAGAGAGTAAATATGATCATGTGCAAAATGGTGTAAGACCTTGTATAGTTGTTCAAAACAATGTAGGAAATACTTTTTCGCCAAACATAATCGTTGTACCTCTTACAACTAAACTCAAAAAAATATATATGCCAACTCACGTGGTTTTAGAACCAAATGTAATGGCATTATGTGAAAGTATTTTGACTATTTCAAAAGAACAAATAGTTTATTACATTAAAACATTGGATTCAGAAGCTATGAATAAAATTGATGATGCTTTATCCATATCATTGGAGATCAAAAAGGAGGAAAGTTTATTAAAAAGGTAAAGCAGTTTTATGAGGATTTATTTGGTAGTAATGCTGAGCAGTATTGGTGTGATGAAGGTAATAACAAAAGAATGCGTAATTATCATAAATTATCATTTGTTTTAAAAATTATTAAGAGTTTATTATTATTAATTGTTATAGGTTATTGCTTATATCTATCTACAGATACAATATTTTGCTTATTTGATAGACTCAATTGTTGCAAGAATGAGATAGCAATATTAAATTTGTTAAACTTTAAAAAAATGATTATAAATAATTATATAATTACCTTTGTTATGATGCTATTTGTAGTTTTCTATTATGGTAGAAAAAATAAATTATCAATAAAAAGATTGTTTTCAATTATCAATTTAAGTTTATTATTTTTACCAATTAGCTCTTTGCTGAATTATAATTTTATGATTCTAGGAAGTCTAATGTGCAGTTTTTACTTATTTGTAGTTATCTTGGTAGTAGTGTTAATTATTGATTTTATAAAAAATAGAATTGATAAGTTATATAATGTTGCAGTAGGTAGTAATGAAGAAGTAAATGATGTATATAAGAATAGAAAAGGAGAAAATAAAAAATGCAAGAAAAAATGAATTTAAAAGGTAGTGTAAAATGGTTTAGTAGTGAAAAGGGATTTGGATTTATAACAAGTGAGGAAATAGAAAATGATATTTATATTCACTTTTCTGATATTCAAATGAAAGGGTTTAAAAGTTTAGATCAAGACGATAAAGTTATTTTTGATTATGATGCCGAAAAGAAAAAAGCAGTTAATGTTCGTAAAATAACAGATGAAGAATCTAATGTAGAAAATGATTCGGATTCTGAATAATGATTAATATTTTTGATAAAGAAGTAATATCAAAAATTGACATGGAAAAAACAGCAAATAATGGAAAGGAAATATGTGAATTGTATCAACCGTTAGTGGAAAAACGTTTAAGACAATTAGGCACAGGTGCATTTAATTCAGCAAGTATTGTTGTGTTTTCTGGAAAATCAACAGGTTCTCCAGCATCAGATAAGCTGCTAAAACATTTATCCTGGAATGATGATCAAATAGCAATTTATATTAAAACAATTTTAAAATTACAGGATTTTGATAAAACAATAGCAGAGTTTTTAAGACTAAAATGTTTTTATGGATATAAAGATCGAGAAATTGCAGAAAAACTTGAACTTTCAGAAAGACAAGTGAGAAGACACAAAGCGAAAGCTTATTTCTATTTAGCTGTTTATTCAAACCAAGTAGAATTCATATATGAAAAAAGTTATCATTTCTACTTAGATTAATAGAATTATCGAATGTGGCGTTAGATGCCACATTAACATAGAAGTTGGAGGAGTAAAATGAAAAAAATAGTAAAGATAATAATACCAATAATACTAATATTAACAATAATTGTATTTTTAGTAGTATTATTAAGTTCAAATAAAAATAAGGATAAAATAGAATTGAAGCAAACTGAGTTTGTTTATGAATTAGGGGAAGAGGTTAGTGCTGATGTATCTGATTATCTTAAAGATGCTGATACTACTAAAAATATAAAAGATTATTCTTTGCTTTCGGATTCTTTAATGGTTAAAGAAAAGAAATTTATGAAAGGAGATCTGACTTTTTTACCAGTTGGAGAATACAAATTAAATATCACTTATAGGAAAGAAAAAAAACATTTTTTAGTAAAAGTATTGGATACAATTGCACCTGAATTTATAGTTACACAAGAAGTAATAGAAATAGAAGAAAATGTTGAGAATATAGATCTAACTACTTTCTTTGAAGCAAAAGATTATTCTAAAATAAAACTTTCAATAGATGGCGATTATGATTTATCTAAGGTTGGTGAGTATAATTTAAAAATCATTGCTGAAGATGAAAGTAATAATAAAGCTGAAAAAGAATTTATTTTGAAAGTAAATCAAAAAATCGTTCCAAAAGTAGAAGAGAATTTATCAAACAATAATAACGGTAATAACAACAATAAACAATCACCAAATGTTATTCCTAAAAATCCTACACCTAGTGTACCGAATCAATCTTTTTCTGGTTATAAAAAAGAGTTAGCTGATTCTTATGTAAGACAAATTAACGATTACAGAAAGGCAAATGGACTATCAGAACTTCCAGTTACATCAGAAGCACAATCCGAAGCAGATAGGAGATCAAAAGAATTAATCAGTTACTATTCACATGATGGTGTTGGATATGGATTTGGAGAGATTATAGGAAACGGAAGTATAGGAAGCGATTTTATTACAGCATGGAAAAACAGTCCACCTCATAATGCAACGATGCTGAGAGAGGGAAGTGTTGCCATTGCAGCGAGTGTTTATGAATATAATAACTACTGGTATGCAGTAGTATCTTTTAGAATGAATTACTAGGGTGTATATTCAAAGATTGACCTTTTTGAATATTAATTATAAAATAAAAAAAAGACAATAATTGCAGTTATTTGTCTTTTGGTCTTACGTAGTACATGATTTCATTCAACTCACAATTAAGTACATAACACAATTTGGCTAATACTTCTTTATCATATCTAGTTATAGAGCCATTTATGTATCTTTCAACGATTTGATTATGAAGACCAGTTCTCTTAACAATTTGGGTTTGTGTAAGATTACGTTTCTTCATGATAGAACTAATATCGTAATGAATCGATCCATAGTCTGCGTAAGAAATTATGTAATTTTGATTTTTCATAACACGCTCCTATTTCTTTCTTACATATTAATTCTAACATTTATCACGAATAATTAAGAGATACTTAAATAATCGAATTAATATTCAAAAGTATATATGAAATTATGAAAAATTATGTTAAAATAGATAGAGTAGTAAGAATATAAAAAAAAGAAATATTTATATTATTTCTTTTGATCTACTCTTTTATTATTTATAACATCACGTTTAACAAGCAATTCATAATGTTCTACTTTGAGAGTTTCTGCAATTTTATCTAAAAAGTCAGCTGTAACATTTCTTTTACCATTTTCTAATTGGGAAATGTAAGCTGGGCTTGATTTCAATTTTTCAGCAAATGTTTCTTGAGACCATTTATATTTATGTCTAAAATAGATAAGGTTGTTTGCTAATAATTTTCTGGTTTTATACTTAATAATCCCACCTCCACACTTATTATAATGTTAAGATTTTTGACAATTTATGTCCATATAACAGGTGGAAAGGTTTGCTGCATAAAATTTATAATAATAGAGTGATTTTTACTGCCAAAAGAAAGGAGAGTGAATTATTTATTTGTAGTTGTTGTAGTAAAGAAATGGAGGAAAATAAATGCTATGACTAAAGCAAAAGATTTAGAAGTAAACAATGTAGTAAAAATAGTAGAGGAAACAATATATCAAATGAATATATGGTATCCATATACAATAAGAAAAGTGTTATGTAGTAAACTATGCCAAGAATATTTAAAAAATGATATAAATATAAAGATTGAAAAAATAATTTATGTTATAGAAAATGTATGTCATTGGCTAAAAGGAAAGCCACACGTTAAATTATTAAATTTATCAAGTGTGATTGATGTAGTATTAATAGAAAATGATGAAATATTAAAAAAGATTATTTATTGTGTAGAAAAAAATGAAATAGATATTGAAAAAAATGGATTGGACAAAGTATTAGATATAGAACTGAAAAAAATAGACTTTAAACTATTAAATTCAAGAATATATGAAGATTCATTAATAATTTCAAAATCAGCTTCTAGTGAAGAAATAGATTTTAAAAATACTGAAGAATTAGAAAAAATAATTCTTAATTTAATAAATAGTAATAATCTTTCATATTCGGATTTATTAACCAAATTTTTCATTGAATTAGATTTAGAATATTTTTTTAAATTTAGAAATGATTATAAGATCAAAAGAATAAAAAGAAATGAAAATGGGCTAATAACAATTTTGAATTATTTAAACGTATTGATTTATAAATTGGATGAAGTATTTGAACGTGATAACTTATTTTTAATAAGAATGTTAGAGATATATTTATTTCCCAAAACTCAATTAAAGGATTATTTTATTCAATGTTTAATGCTGGATGATGATGATTTTGAAAAAAAAATAAATCATATATCGGAAAAGAATTTTGGAATTATTTTAAGAGGGTTTGAAGATGGATTGCTACGCATGAAAAACTATTATTTAGTTGAATTTTCTAATTATAATAATTCGGTATTTGGTAATTTTAGAGGAACAACAAGATCATATCAACATGATTGTGTAAAAAAATTTTTTGCAGAACTTGAAAATCAAAGTATATATACAGTATATAATATTAGCCATATTAAAGATAGCGAAGTTGGACAATATCAAAATCAAATGAAATCGTTAATAAATGATATTATTCAAAAAAGAAAAGATATATCAGTTACAAAGCAAGAAATTACGGAAGAACAGAAAGAATTAATCTTAGCTATTATGGAAAGATTAGATAAGAATCAGAATATATTTAAAGATATAGCTTTGCACAATCTAAATCAAACAGGACGAGATATTAATATTTTATCTTTTAAATTATGTGTTGAAAATAACAATTTTGAAATAAAAATATCAAAGCATAATAAGGATTTGATATGGTATGCGACTGATAATGGTAAAAAAATAATTAGAGAGTTGTGTGTTTGTGCAGAGGATGTCGAAAGAGTCCTTCAGCTAATTAATAGGTATATAAAAGAAAAAGAATTAGTAAAAAAATATCAGTTAACATGAATAGAAAAAGTAATCAATTTTTTTTAACCATTCTAGTAATAATATAAATAGTAAATGTAAAATATGAGCAAATAAAAAGGAGGAATAAAAATGTGGTGTTTTATAATATTTACAATAATCATTTTAACAATTAGTATAATAGGAATTCTTAATATCTTAAAGTTAAAAAAAATCTCAGAGGAAGAGATAGAGAAAAACAGAATTTTAACACAAGAAAAAAGAGAACATACGATTATAATAAATGCTTTATCAAAAATTAATAGCAACATGGTAAAATCTATAGAAGAATTAGATAAAATAAAAATGAAAAAAGAAAAATTGTTTAATTCAGAAATTATTTGCGATTTGGAGGAACAAGTTAATAATATTGATGCTCTATTAAATAATGATTCAAAAAAACAAATTATAAAAGGAACTTTAAAAGATGAATTAAATCAAATAATTAAAAACATTGATGGAAAAATTGAATTAGAATTTCCCAAAAACATAGATATTGAAGTAGCGTATGATCAAAGATTATTACAAGCAATAAAAATGTTACTTTCTAAATCAGTTCAGATAGATAAAAAAAATGAAATAACAATAGCTGTAAGAAATATTTCAAAAAATAGAATTGAAATTGATTTAGAAAATGTTAATTTAGTAAATGATATAAATAATATTGAACCTGTAGGTGCATTATTGAATATTAGTGGAAATCCATTTGATTATGTTGATTGTCAAGTTGATTCTGATTTTATGATTATACGTCAATATTTTCTTCATTCTGCTAAGAAAGTACAAGTTGAAGTGAATTTATCTAAGATAAGTATTAGTATCGTGAAAATAGTTTTAGAGCCAGAAAATCTAAAAAGAAAAAGGAATAATATAATGGCTCTAGTTGTAGATGACAATAAACCGACAGCAAAAATGAATCAAGAAGTTTTAAAAGAAATTGGTATAGATTCAGAAGCAGTATATAGTGCTGATGAATGTATGAAAGAAATACTTACCACCTTTGATGAGTATGATATAATAATAACGGATAATCAAATGCCAGGAAAAAATGGAACAGACTTGATAAGAGATTTAAAAAGAATTGATGGCTTTGATCTTCCAGTAGTTATAGTAACAGGTGATAGAGGACAAGCTGACTATTTTATAAACTCTTGTGGATTTGATGGTTATATTGAAAAACCATTAGATAAGAAAAAGGCATTACAAACCATAAAAAAACTAATTAAATAATTTAATTAGTAAATAAATCAACACGATTTGGCAACTTTTTTGCCTTGGCAGCAGTTTCTTCCACTAATAATTTATCAGGAGAAACTCCTAAAATTTTAGCAAGATATTCGATGTTTTTGAGAGTCATATTAGCTTCGCATCTTTCAATTAAGCTAATGTATGAAATCTTAAAATCACAATTATCGGATAAATCTTCTTGTGTCCAATGTTTTAAATATCTGTAATATTTAACGTTTAGACCAACAATTTCAAGTAAGTCCAATTATATCACCTCCAATTTTGTTGTAATTATATAATCTCCATAGATTCAATAAATATACATTTAAAGATAGTAAACTTATAAAATGTGTATATATAAATTATATATTTAAAAATTCAATTAATTAAGATAGGTAAAAATAGTAAATTTATAAGTAGTAAATGTAAAAATATATATTGACAAAATTCGACTTATTGTGATATAATAAATTTGTCAGTTGAAGAGGTAATGAAGTACAACTGATGAAGTAATGCAGTGTGTTTATGCTGTAGGAAGTAAAGTAGTACCTAGCAGTAGGCAATCGCTTGTAAAGGATTGCTTTTTTTGTGCTTTATTAAAAGGAAAAATAAAAGAATTAATGAATTTATGCTATAATAAAGATGTTATAAAAAGAACAATGCAGGAGGAACTCTTATGAATGTACTGGAATATCTAGAACAGAGCAATAAATTAGATGATTCTTATTTTATTAGGAATTTTAATATGTCATATTCATATTTTTTTGAGAATAATATTTTATTAAATGAAGATGAATTTTATACAAAAATAGAAGGTTTCTTAAAAACTAATTCTACTTTTGAAGAAATGGAACGAGAAATAGAAAATTTTCTTTCAACTTTATCTTTAGGATTAGAAGGAACAATAGACAATGATAAAATTAATTTAAAAAAGAAAATAGTTTTGTATCATGATTTTGATTATACCTTTAGAATGATAAATGAGTTTCAATTTATTAAAAGATCAAAAAATTATATTATAACTTTTCCAATTTCATCAGTATGTTTATATTCAATAACACAAGAGCAAACATTAAAGGAAACATATCCTAATGATTACGAGCAAAAAAGGAATCCTTTTATATGTCAAAATTATATTTTTAGTTCATCAAAGAAATATTTTTTATCTACAGTATATTTAGGAAAAACAGCTCCATTTACATTTTCTTATGAAACAATGTTATTTGATAATAGCGAAGATGCAGATAATGATATATTATTGCAAGAACGATTTACAAACAAAGAAGATGCAATACAGTTTCATACAAAAAAATTAAGAGAATTATTAGAAAAAAATAGTTCCGAAATTGACATTAATTAATAATTGTGGTATATTATTTCTGCATGAAACAAGCAAAGACTATAATAGAGACAGTAGTATTATGACAAAAGTCAAAGTGAGTAGGAGATAGTGAGAACCCTATATGAGTAGTTATATTATGAATATCACTCTATTGTTGTGATTCAGAAATTGCAAAAGAGTAAGAATCAACGGTTTCTTTCCGTTAAAAAAGACGCAATTGTTAGATTGTTGTAAATAGTGGTATAAAGAAAGTCAAGACTTTTTCTATTTATGATAGAAGAAGTCTTTTATTTATTATAGGATTGCTTAAAAAGGAAAGGATGATTATTCATGGCAAATATGAAAAATTATGATTTTGTCAAAAATGAAGAAGAAGTAATTCAATATTGGCAAGAAGAAAATTGTTTTGAAAAGCTAAGAGAGAAAAACAAAAATGGTAAGAAGTATCGTTTCATAGATGGTCCTATTACAGCAAATAATAAAATGGGTGTCCATCATGCTTTTGGTAGAAGTTTAAAAGACTGTTTTATTAGATATAAAGCAATGAATGGATATATTACTCATTATAGAAATGGCTTTGATGGTCAAGGACTTTGGGTAGAAGTAGAAGTAGAAAAAGATTTAGGATTTAAAAATAAAAAGGATGTTGAAAACTTTGGTCTTGAAAACTTTACTAATGCCTGTGTTGATCGTGTAAAAAAATTCTCAGGAATTATTACTGAACAATCAAAAAGACTTGGTCAATGGATGGATTGGGATAATTCATACTATACTTTGGCAGATAATAACATTACAAGTATTTGGTATTTCTTAAAAAAATGTAATGAAAAAGGATTAATAAAAGAGACTTATAAACCTATGCCTTGGTGTATAAGATGTGGAACATCTTTATCTGAACATGAAATGACAGGTAGTTATCATGATGTTACTTGTAAGGCAGTATTCTTTAAACTACCAATTGTAGGAAAAGATTATAAAGCCCTTGTATGGACAACAACTCCTTGGACATTATGTGCCAATGTTGCTTTAGCTGTTAATCCAGAATTTGATTATGTAATTGCTGACTTTGATGGAGAAAAATTATTGTTATGCAAAGATGTATTTGAAAGAAAATTTAAAGAAAAAGCAAAAGTTATAGAAATCGTTAAAGGTAAGGAATTAGAAGGATTAGAATTTGAAACTTGCTTTCCAGAAATACCAGCACAAGATGGTGTAAAACATAACATAGTTTTATGGGATATGGTAGATAATTCGGAAGGATCAGGTATAGTTCATATAGCACCAGGTTGTGGAGCAGAAGATTTTGAATTAGGAGAATCTTTAGGATTAGATAAAATAATTCCAATTGATGAATCTGGTTATGTATATGATAACTTTGGATTCTTATCTGGTAAAAATGCTAGGGAAGTTCAAGATTTAGTATTTGAAGAACTAGATAAAAGAGGAAAATTATTCTTTACGCATGATTATAAACACGCATATCCATATTGCTGGAGATGTAAACAAGATATTATGTTTAGACTTGTTAAAGAGTGGGCAATAGATGTTGACCCAATAAGAGAACAATTAATCGAAAATGCGAAAAAAGTTAAATATACTCCAGAATATCAAGAAAAAAGAATGTTAGATTGGCTTACAAATATGGGAGCATGGAATATTTCTAGAAGAAGATTCTATGGATTACCATTGCCATTCTATAAATGTGAGTGTGGTCATTTAACAGTAATTGGTTCTAAAGAAGAATTAAGAGATTTAGCTGTTGATCCTAAGATAGTAGATAATCTACAAGAATTACATCGTCCATTTATCGATGAAGTTAAAATTAAATGCCCTGAATGTGGAAAAGAAGTGGAAAGAGTAGAACAAGTTGGAGATGTTTGGTTAGATGCAGGTATTGTTCCTTATTCAACTTTAAAGTATTTTGAAGATAAAGAATATTGGAAGGAATACTTCCCAGCAGAACTTGTAGTTGAAGCTACTGAACAAATTAGATTATGGTTCTATTCAATGTTATTTATGTCAACTGTACTTGAAAATAAAATTCCTTACGAAAAATGTGGTACTTATGGTATGGTTGTAAAGGAAGATGGATCTAAATTTAGTAAATCTAATAAGAATGATTTAACGTTTGATGATGTTGTTAAAATACATGGTGCAGATGCTATCAGATATAATTATTTAGGAACAAATCGTGTTAATGATATTAGATTTGGATTTAAAATGTTAGAAGAAGCTAAAAGAAAACTTATGAATTTTTATAATATTGCAGCATTCTTTGATTTATATTATGAAATTGATAAACCAGATTTAACAAAAGAATATAAAGTACATAGTGTAAGTGATAAATGGTTAGATACAAGAATAAATAAATTTGTTGCTGAAGCAAAAAAATATTATGATAATTTTGAACCAAATAATGTTGTTAAGATTTTTGAAGAATGTGTTGATGAAGTATCAAATTGGTATATTAAGATAAACAGAAAAAAATTCTGGAAATCTGAAATGAATGATGAAAAATATTCAGCATATCAATCATTATATAAAGCACTAAAACAGATGACTCAAGTAATGGCTCCAATAATACCATTTATGACTGATCATATTTGGAAAGATTTAATTCTTCATGTTGAACCAAAAGAAGCCATCTCAGTACATTTATCTAACTTTCCAGAAGTTAAAGAATATGATGAAAAGTTACTTGAGGAAACAGATGAAGTTAGAAATATTGTAACAATGGCTTTAAGAATTAAAAATGAAAATAATTTGAAATTAACTCAACCATTAAGAAAATTATCGTTATGTGGATTCAAACATATTTCGTTAGATGAATATGAACAAATCTTATTGGATGAATTAAATGTTAAGGAAATTGAATATCTTGATAATACTGATTCATTATGTACCCCTTATCTTACATTGGATTTTAAAGTAGCAGGTATGACTTATAAGGAAAAAGTAAATCATGTTAAAGAATTATTATTAAATTTGAATGAAGAAGATATGAAAGATTTATATAATAAATATTCTAAAAATGAAGAAATGGTACTTGATGGAATCAATATAGTTCCTGAAACATTAAAAGTCGAATATAAGTATAATGATGGTGTTAAAGTTGCTGAAGAACAAGGTAAATTTGTAGCACTTGATATTACTATTGATGATCAATTATATGAGGAATTCATGTATAGAAAATTATTGAGACAATGTCAAGTTGCAAGAAAAGAAGCTGACTATGATGTTGTTGATAGAATTAAATTAAATATCGTTACTGATGATGAAAAAGTCAAAGCTATGTTAGATAGTTATAAAGAACAAATAGCATCAGAGACTTTATCTACTTTATCATTTGATAAAACTGATGATTTTGATTATGAAAAAGAAGTAGAGTTGTTAGAATCTAAAGTTTTATTACAATTAAAAAAATAGTTTTAAATTAATTAAAGAAAAGCAAGTTATAAAAAGCTTGCTTTTAAAAATCTCTAAAATCATATATATTGACATATCTGTAAACTTAATATATAATAATTACAGATATATCAACAAGGAGGAATAGATATGTTAGGAGATAATATAAAGAAAAGAAGAAATGAATTGAATTATACACAGGATGATATTATAGATAAGGTAAAAGAAAATAAATCGGATTCACTTAGTTTTAGTAAAAAGCAATTAAGTAATTGGGAAAATGGAAGTGCAATACCATCAGTTTATAATTTATGTGATTTAGCAAAAGTTCTTAAAACAACTGTTGATTCTTTGTTAAGTGGTTCAGATTATGATATTTATAATGAATTTATAACAGATTTCAATGCCCTTGCTGGTAATAAGCATGATAAATATGATTTGTTTATTGATTTTATAAGAATGGGTGGATTAGCTTATATTCAGGCAATGGAATTAAATGGTGATAAAAAAGAAAATAGAGAAAAAGAATTTAAAATTATAGAGGATAAATATACAAAAGAAGAATTTAATGAATTAGCTAAGTTATTATCTGATTTAACATTAATAGCAGAAGCAAAAAGTGAAGTAGTTGATGTAATAGGAGAATTGATTGGCAAGTTAGATATTTCAAGTGATAAAACATTAAAATTTTATCAAGATTGGGCAAAGTCTTTAATTATTGCAGAAACAACTTTTGTGGATTATGAAAAAGCCATTAAAGAACAAGGATATATTTCTGTGTATGATCCTAGTTGTGGAGTAGGAAGTACAGCTTTAGCAGCAGCACATTTTTTAAAAAACAAAGGAGTAAATTATCAAAAAGAATTGTATGTTGAAGTTTGGGATACAGATTTAGATAGAATATATGCGACTTTGATTCAACTTACTTTGTATGGAATACCTGCAAAAGTAATTTGGGGTAACAGCTTGAAGAAAGAAATCAAAGAATCATTCTATACTGTTATGTATTTTTATGGTGGATGGAGCTTTAGAATAAAGTAGCATTTATAATTATAGTTATATAAAAAAAAATTAAAAAATTTTCAAATGTCCGTTGACTGTCCTAAAAAAATGTGCTATTATGGTAATATAGAGAAAATATAAAGAGATACAAATAGACATGATTTTATGTCTATTTTTTTATGCCTTTTTTCTCTATTTTTTATTGAAAAGAAAGGGGATGATAGGGATTTAAAAACTTTTTATGAGCAGTACCATATTTTAAAGAGAGGAGATTATTGTGAAGAAAAAAATTGGTATGAAGTTTAAAAAAGTTTTAAATGTAGTTTTAGCAGTAGGAATTTTAATGACGTCATTTCCAATCACGCCATTTATACCAAAAGTAAGTGCATTAGCAAATGTCTCTGGAGATAAAATTATTGAGACAGCAATGACATACAGTGATTGGGGTTATGGAGAAGTAGGTACTTGTACTGGATTAGTAACTCGTACTTTAAACAAATTAGGAATTGGGACTTCTATTGTGGGAACACATCCCTATAATATTGATACACCACAAGCAGATGGTACTGGGGCAAGATATGCACCAGATGGTATGTATCGTAATGCTATGAATCACCCAGAGGATGCAAAATTAATTTGGGCTGGTTATATAAAAGATGTTAAAGCAAATGCCAAATTATTTAAAAATGGAGATCTAGTAATTCAAAGACCTGAAGATAAAGCAAATTACACAGGTTCAGGTCATGTTGGATTTATTCGTGTTTATGGAAGCACTATTTCAATGTACGGAGCTAATGGATATACTTATGGAGTAGGAGATGCCATATTAGCTTCTAATATTTCACTTTTTGGTATGTCTACAAACGTTAATTCTATGGACTATATTACAGTATTTAGGTTAACTGATGCACAACCAATATATGCAACATTAGATTCTACTAAAACAGCCAATGAAGTAGTAGATATTTCATTTTATAAAGATGATATTGAATCAAAGAAACCACTTTCTGGAGTAGAAGTGGATTTTTATCGTGATGGAGTAAAGTTTTCATCTGGAGTAACTAATGAACAAGGAAATGCTACTTCTACATCTGTTGTTACTTTTACAGCAACTTCATCTCCAAAAACTTATGTAACAAATTGGGATGATTTAGGTAGTGAAGGTAGAGCGAAAGTTGATGAGAGAGGAGCTTATCATAGCGAACTAGAGGCAAGAGCAGCTGCTGATTCGGAAGCACAAATTAAAGCTACTGAGATGGCATCAAAAACTCATCAATTTACAGTAATTGAAACAAAGACAAAAACGAAATATTGGTTAAATCCAGATAATACTACCGATAGTGATTCAGCAACTGGTAGTGGAAGTATTCATTTGACATTATCGAATGAAAGAGTAAAAGGTACAGCCATTCTTTATAAAGAAGATGCAGATGTTAAGCATAGTCAGAATGAAGCTGAAATTGATGGAGCATTATATGCCTTGAAGGCAAAAGAAAACATCTTAGACCCAGCAGATGGAAGTATTATATATAATGCTGGAGATGAGGTGACTAGAGTTCGTATTGAAAACTCAATGGCACAAGTAGATAATCTCTATCTTGGGTCTTATGAGTGGGTTGAACTTACTCCTGGAATTGGTTATAGTATAGATAAAACGCATAGAAATTTCACATTATCTTATTCGGATCAAAATGTAAAAACAGTAATTGCAAAAACAACTTCAGTTGAAGAAGTAATTGTGGGTGATTTTGAATTAGAAAAAGTAATAACTTCAGGTGAAAATTCTGAAATTGTAGAAAAAGAAGAAGGTGCAGAATTTTTAGTAATTGCTAAAAAATATGTTGATAAGTATGGAAGCATAGAAGAAGCATGGGAGCATCGTGATGAATTTACTGAAAAAGAATATGATAAATTGGTGACATCGAACAAAGGCTGGGCGAAAAGCAGAAAGCTGGCATACGGTACTTTTATGGTAAAACAGGTTAAGGGTAAAATAGATACAGATAAAGTAAAGGATTCTTGGGAGTTTGTAGTGTCAAAAGAAAATCAAGATACTATAAAATATATTATTAATAATCGTAATTTTACTTCTTATGTGAAATTACAAAAAAAAGATAGTGAAACAGGTAAATTAATTACTATGACTAATACATCTTTTAAAATTAAAAATGCAGATACTAAAGAATATTTAACTCAAAAAGTAGCAGATAAAACTTATGATACCTGGAAAACATCTGATAAAGGTTATTTTCAATTACCATTGGAAGTAAAAGCAGGAAATTGGCTTTTAGAAGAAATTGAAAGTCCAGATCTTTATGTTATTAATAAAGAGGGATTAGAATTTAAAGTCACAAATTCTAATATTGTTGAAGTTGATAAAGATGGAGATCCAATTTTAACTGTAACTATGTATGATCAAGCAGTAAAAGGACAAGTTAAAGTATCAAAAAAAGGAGAAGTATTAACTGGTGTAGAGAAAGATGAAAACGGAAATATACAGTTTATTTATGAAGAAAAATATTTGCCAGGTATGACAGTTTATATTCAAGCAGCTGAGGATATTATTGATCCAGCAGATGGAAGTATTATTTATAAAGAAGGTGAAATAGCAGATATAGTCACTACTACAGACAAAGAAGAGACATTGTCTAAAAAGCTTCCACTAGGGCATTATGTTGGGTATGAATATTCAGCACCAAATGGAATGTTAGTTGATACGAAAAAATATGATATTTCTCTTGAGTTTAAAGATAATGAAACTGAACTTGTATTTGACACCCTTTCTATTACAAATGAAAGACAAAAAGTAGAAGTAGATTTAACAAAAAAAGATTTAGATCGTGATATAGCACTTAAAGGTGTTATTTTTAATTTGAAAGCAACTAAAGATATTTTATCTTATAATGGTGAATTGCTAGTAGAGGCAGGAAACATTATTGAAGTAGCAAAAACTGATTCTAATGGTGGATATGTGTTTAATGCAGATTTACCTATTTCATTTGATGATGAACCATATTTTGAAATTATAGAAGAGCCATTAGAAGGATATTATGAAAATAAGGAAGTATTATTAGTGGATACAAAATATAAAGGACAAAATATTGAGAAAATATCAAATACTTATAATGTCTATAATGAACCAATTAAAAATTTTATTTTAATTAATAAAGTGGATGATAAAACATTAGAAAATATTAAAAGTAAGGATTTTTCTTTTAGAGTATGTAAAGATAAGGATTGTAACGAAATTGTGGGAATTTATAAAGCAAATATAGAGGATGGAACTGCCTTAATTCCAGTTTATTATGGCTCAGTTCTATATGCTAGTGAATATGAAGCACCAGAAGGATACGGAATTTCATCTGAAATTGTAAAAATAGAATTGAATAGTGATGGGTTATTTGTTAATGATGAAAAAGTAGAGACTGATGAAGATTTACTTTATAGTATTAAATATCAAAATACATTGCTTCCAGTTATTCAAGAAAATCCTGGTGTTCAAACAGGATATGATAATGGCATGACTTTATATTTAGCACTTGGTGGGTTATCTCTAGCAGGTTTAGCGACAGTTATTATTATCTTATGTAAAAAAAAGAAGAGAAAGTAAGTCTTTAAATACTTGAAAGGGGCAAATTAATGAAAAAATATATTGCAATTGATCATAAGAATTCAAAGTATTATAAAGACATTCCTTATATTTCTAAAAAAGAGTTTAAAGACAAAAATGACAATGTTGTTGTTGGAAAAACTAGACTAAAAAAATGGAAATCAAATTCTAATAAAGATGTAGCTTTATTAAATTTTGGTGATAAAGATTATGAGGTAAAGGAAAAATTGTGGGGATTTAAAAAGGGATATGTGGATGTAGGGAATAACATGTTTATTCTTTTGAAGAAACGTATTCCTTTTCTTTTTCTTCTATTCCTTTTTTTACTTTTACTTTTGTTTTTACTATGTATGTTAAGACCTAAAAAAGATATTTTAGATAATCCAACGATTCCAACACCAATTCAAGAAGAAGTGAAAACTCCAGATAATATTCCTAATAATAATTCAAAAGACGATTCTAAATTGGTAGAAAAGGATAAGGATATGCCGATTTCTAATAATACAAAACCAATAGTAAGTAATGACGAAGTATTTACTTATACTATTGAGTTTGATGCTAATGGTGGAAATGGTAAGATGGACTCTATTATTTGTGAAGAAAATAAAAGTTGTAAATTACCCAATGGAATATTTGAAAGAGAAGGATATAGTTTTGTAGGATGGTCAACAAATTCTAATGATACACCAATTTATAAAGATGGTGTTGATGTAAGTAATCTTTCAGATAAAGCAAAAGAAAATATTATTTTATATGCAATTTGGGAAATTAATACCTTTGAAATAACCTTTTTAGATTATGATGATTCTATTATATCTAAAAATAAATATGATTATGGTCAAGAAATTGTTGAACCACAAATTCCTAAAAGAAATGGTTATCAATTTAATGGTTGGGATAAAGAATCTAAAATAGTAAAAGAAGATATTGTTATTAAAGCAACTTATATTATTAATACTTATAACATTTTTTACGAATTAAATGGAGGAATATTAGAAGATGCACCACAGAACTATACTGTTGAACATGATTCTTTAACAATCGCTAATCCACAAAAATTGGGATACAATTTTGTAGGATGGACCGTTGATAAAGATGAAGAACCTATTAAAGATTATGAAATACCAAAAGGAAGTACAGGCAATATTGAATTAATAGCAAATTATGAACCTAATATTTATAATTTGATATTCAATACAAATGGTGCAAAAGAAAACATTTCTCCAAAAATGGTAAAATACAATTCTAATTTTGGAGAATTACCAAAAGTAACGAAAAATGGTTATACATTTGTTAATTGGGCAGATAACGAAAATAAAGAAGTAAGTAGTGATACAATTTTTAAAGAAGCAAATGATATAACATTATCTGCAAACTGGCAGTTTGTATCCTATGATATTATTTATAATTTAGTAGGAGGAAGTATAGAAAATAATCCCTTATCTTATAATATTGAAAGTGATTCTATTACAGTTCCTAATCCAATAAAAGAGGGATATATTTTCTTAGGTTGGTCAACTGATGAATCTGATAATTTTGTAAAAGATTATGAAATACCAAAAGGAAGTACAGGTAATGTTGAATTAACAGCAAATTACAAACCAATTTCCTACTATATTTCTTATCATTCTCAAGATGCTAAAGGAATAATGGAAGATACCAAAGTAAAATACAATACTAAAGCAAAATTAAGAAAAAATTCTTTTGAAAAAGAGGGATATGTTTTTAAAGGTTGGTCAACTGAAATAGATGGTGATGTTATATATACTGATGAAAGTGAAATATATAATCTAGCTTCTAAAGATACTGCTGTTATTGATTTGTATGCAAAATGGGAGATAATTCAATTAAAAATAAAGTATGTTGATTTATTTGGTGTAATTTTAAAAGAAGAAAAGATTGATTATGGAAGTAATCCAAATTATCCTGAAGATCCATTCATTGATGGTTATACATTTACAAGGTGGAATTGTACATCCAATATTATTAAAGATGATACAACTTGCAAAGCCGAATATGAAATTGAAAATTATGTAATAAATTATGATTTAAATAAAGGCGAAAAAGATGATGTAAAAACAATTCGATATAATGTTGAAACAGAATCAATCACATTACCAAATCCTAAAAGAGAGGGTTATGAATTTTTAGGTTGGACAGGATCAAATGGATTAAATCCACAGAAAACAATAACTCACACTAGAGGAACAACTGGAAATAAATCCTATAAAGCAAATTGGACTGCAAATATTTATAATGTAAAATTAAATCCAAATAAGGGAACTGTAAATCCTACAGATATTAATGTTTCTTATGATAGTGTATATGGAATTATTCCAGAACCATCAAGATTAGGATATTCTTTTGAAGGTTGGTATAGTGGAAATGACAAGATTTCTGATTCTACTGTTATGAAAAAGAACTATAATCATGAATTGACTGCTGATTGGCAAGTAATTGATTATGACATTGTATATAATCTAAATGGTGGAACTTTGAATTCTCCGATATCAAAATATAATATTGAATCCGAGCAAATTATAATACCAACACCTACTAAAAAAGGATATGAATTTTTAGGTTGGACAGGATCAAATGGTACAATTCCTCAGAAAAATGTTGTAATTTCAAAAGGAAGCATAGGAAACAAAAATTATGAAGCAAATTGGCAAGTGATTAACTATACAATTAATTATAACCTTGATGGAGGAAATATGTCTTCATCACTTACAAGCTATAATATTGAGACACCAGCTTTTACACTTCCAATACCTACAAAAGAGGGATATAGTTTTCAAGGATGGACAGGAACTGATCTATCCTCAGCAAGTAAAACAGTAACTATTAATAAGAGTATTGGAAATAGAAACTATACTGCTACTTGGTCTAAAAACTACTATAATGTAAATTATTATATAAATGGTAATTTATGGACTACAAGGTCTGTTGGTTATAATGATGCTTTAGAAAATTTAGATGGACAATCAGCACTTGATGGATACCATACTTTCCATGGTTGGAATGGTTGGGTAGATCGTATGCCTTCACATGCTGTGACTTTAAATGCTAATGTTACAGAGGCATATTGTAATTTAATCACTGGACATGGTCCTTATGGAAATGCTTCTGGATTATTAAGCGTATTTCAAAGTGCAGGTTGGACAGGAAATATTATAGAAGCACCAAATTTTCCAGGAAATTATCTGGTTATTACTGATTATAATTTAACTAGATATCAAGCAGAAGTTCAGAAAAACTATATAGCAGCTCATACAAATTATACTAATTATAGTTTTCCATATTTGTATTGGGTTGGTGTTAGTTGTACAAATGGGTATGGTGAATCATGGACAAGGTCTTTAGGACAAATTAATTTTAATTAGAAGGGAATGATAAAACTGAAAATTCAAATAAGCAAAATGAATGTAGATGAAAAAATTTTATGAAGGATGTAGAACACTATTTAGAACTATTAAAAAAGAAAGATTTGAATACTTATTATCATTCAATTCGTGTTGCTCAATATTCCTATCTTATTGGAAAAACATTAGAATATACGAATGAACAGTTATCATTTTTAGTAGTTTCTGCATTGTTGCATGATATCGGAAAGTTATATATTCCAGACTCTATTTTAAAAAAACCTAGTAAACTAACAGAGCAAGAATATGAAAAAATCAAAAATCACCCTTTGTATGCAAAAAAAATATTACAAGATTATGATTCTAAGTTGTTAGAAGTTATTGTTACTCATCATGAAAGGTTAGATGGTAGTGGATATCCTTATCAATTATTAGGATCTACTATTCCTTGCTTTGCACAGATTTTGGCAGTTGCTGATTCTTTTGATGCAATGACATCTAATCGAAATTACAATCTAGTAAAGTCATTTCAAGAAGCCACTTGTGAACTATGGAATTGTAGCACACAAGAAAATAATTTATATAATAGTTCCTTTGTATTTTCATTGAATCAAGCTTTGCATACAGATACTCTCCAACACCCGAAGATGAAACAGTATACTCTACAACGTTTTTTTAGAAAGTTAGAAGAATAAAAATAAAGATTTGGATTACTCATACATGAACTATATGAAGTAAAAAAAGGAGGGGAAATTTATATAGATAATGTTGATTTTTATTTAGAAGATTTAAAATCCAAATTTAACAAAATTAAGAAAATAGGATTAGAAAAATATTATTTATCCTATAGTGGAGGGAAAGATAGTCATTTTTTATATTGGTTTATCAAAGAATATGCACCAGAGTTTAGCAGTATAGAAATTGTAGGGTGTAATACCTACATGGAGCATCATGAAATCTTACAAAGAATAATTAAAAATAGTGATAAAGTTTTATTTCCAAGAATAAAGCCATTAGAAATAAAGGCAAAGTATGGAATACCATGTTTTAGTAAAATTCAGGATGATTTTATAGATAGGTATCAGAGAGGATGTAGAACTAGATCATTAATGGAAAGAGTTAATTCAAGAAAATTTATTGGAAGAGATGGAAAAATACATTCTAGCTCTTTTTCTTTGAATAAAAAAGCAAGAACTTTATTACTAAATGATAAATTGCACAAAGTTAGTCCAAAATGCTGTCAATATTTAAAAAAAGATCCTTTTCATAGATATGAAAAAGAAACAGGCAAAAAAGCTATTTTGGGAGTTAGACAATCAGAAGGAGCGTTACGAAAAACTCAGTATACTACTTGTTTTACGAAAGATAAAAAGTTTACTCCAATTCATGATTTGACTAATGAATTGCTAGATGAGATATATGAAAAATACAAAATAGAAATTCCTAAAGTATATAAATATATTGAACGTACTGGATGTATGGGCTGCCCTTATGGTAGTTATAAAGGAGATACAGAAAAAGAATTGTCTTTAATAAATGAAAATCAAAGAAAATTTGTATGCAATTATTTTAAGGAAAGCTATATTGTGTTGGGAATAGATACAAAGAAATGGGATATGTCAAATGAATAATAGTATCCAAATGAATTTGTTTCAATACTTTTTAGATGAAGAACAATTTACAATTCAAGAAGCTACAACATTGGTTAAAAAGGTGAATAAATTGAATGTAAATAATGAATCAATTAGGGCAAGAATATACGAGGGTGTAGATAAAGGATTGTTTCAAAAAATATCAAGAGGTGTTTATAAAGTTTCATCTCAAATTGATGGAAATCAAAACAATTGTTTATTAATTAACGGTGATGGAAGAGACTTATCTATGATTGAATCTAATTCGATAGATGGCATTATAACTGATCATCCTTATGATTTAAACAAAGCTCTTACAGGAGGAAATAGAAAATTCGCAACTTATGAATTGTTTAAATATAATCAAAAAGATTTTGATGAAAAACAACGAGTTTTAAAAAATGGTTCATTTATGGTAGAGTTTCTTCCTGAAGAATCTGAAATAAATTTTGAGTATCTTTATAAAATAAAAGAGATGGCAATTAAAAGTGGCTTTAAGTATTTTGCAAAAGTTCCTTGGATAAAAGGAACTTTTATTGCAAATACTGGTAGAAAATCAAAAAACTCAGAAGATGTTATGATTTTTTCTAAAGGTGAACCAAGAGCATTAAAATTGGATGCCAAAAAAAATATTGAAACTGCCTTAAAAAATAATATTGATATTAAAGGTAAAAATTCTTATGAAGTTAGAGATCTATTGGTAGAAAATGAATTAGAAGTTTGTTATATGAAAGGAACTTCTGGTATGCTTCCCACTTCTTTTGACTATCAACCTAGAGGCAAAAAAGAGAAAGTAATGGAAGCTGAAAAACCAGTAAGTCTTTTAGAAAATATTATTGAGTACATTTCTAAACCTTATGAAACATTACTTGATCAGTTTGCTGGTAGTGGAAACTTTGTTATTGCCTGTTTTAATACAAAAAGAAATAGTATTGCCATTGAAAAGGATAAAGAAATATTTGATAAGATGTGTCATAATATCGAATCCCAAGTAAATACAGAAGATTATGAAATAGAAAGGTGAATTTAAATGATTAATTTTATAATTATATCTTTGGTAGTATTAGTAGTTGCTTTTATTATCTTAGTATTATATTCATGTTGTGTTGTATCAGGAAAATGTGCTATAGAGGAGGAAAATTATGAATTATCAAGAATGGCTAGAAACGAGAATCCTTAAAACAAAAGAAATATATGAAGATTATCCAAATCAAATGATAAGAGATTTAAAGCAGCAAGTGTCTAAATATAATTTAGAAGTTTATTCTTATCACAAAGATCATTATGTATTTTCAGCAATATTAAAGGATAAAGAAGAAGACAGATATATTAGTCTTATGATAAATGATTTAGCAGCTTTTAAATATAGAAATTATAATAATGTTGCACTTAATATTATGAAAAATCCTAAAATAATTGGAAGATCAATAACACATTATACAAATTGGAATAATATTGCAAGAGATGCCAGAAATATGATTGAAAGAAACAAACAAAAAGAAATAGAAAAAAATATCAAGAATGAAGTTGAAGAAATAGAAATTGAAAAATAGGAGGGCTAATTGAATAATATTAAAATAAATAAAAATGGAAGTATAATTACTTTGTCTGGTAATAGTTCTGTAATCGAATCAGAAAAAAATATTTTGGAAGGATTAGATTTGACTGGAATTGAATCCAAGGATAGAATTATAATTCAGCAATGTATGGATACCAAAAAGTTTAAATCTGATATATTATACAATGGAAATAATGTATATTCATTGAATAAAATAGTTAAAGAGTATAGAAAATTACAAAAAACTGGAACTTTGGAAAATCTAAGTAAAACATTGTATAACTTTTTTACTTTGGCATGTGGGGATATTGCCCATTATAATATTGAGGGATATAAAGATTATTACAATTATGATTTAAAAAAACTAGAAGAAAATTTATTAAGATACTCAACGAGTGATAGATTTTCAGATAGAGATAATATCTTTAAAAAACTTAAAATTGGTAGATATTATAAAGAACGAGAAAATATAGATATTGATGTAGTGCCTTTAAAAACATTTCAAAAAATTATAAAAGACTATGGATTTGATACTAAAGTGGATAATAATATATGGAACTTCGATTCATTCCTTAGAGAATTTTCATTTACAATTCATGTTGATGAAAATAAACCTTCTACTATAATTAGAGCAATACAAAAATATTATCGAGAATTTGATAAAGACAAATATATAGAAAATCTATATGAATCAACTAAGGATTCTAACACTTCATTACCAATAAGTAAAATTGTATATAATGCTGATTTTTTTGTTCATTTATTATCTGATTTAAATAATGAATTATTATACAAATGTCGAAATGAAGCTGAATTATTATTAGAATCTATTCCTTGCAAAGAAAATGAAGAGTATGATTTGGAATTAGAACTAGGGATGTAGAAAGAAAGGTAGGGGATAAAAATAAGTCTATATCGAGATATTTTAGATCAAGCAAAGATGGTAGACGTATTTAATTATTATGGTCTTCAATTAAATCATAATAATAAAGCTTTGTGTCCTTTTCATAATGATACTCATGCTAGTTTAAGTGTAAAACCCAAAAAAAATATTGCAACTTGTTTTTCGTGTGGAGTAACAGGAAATGTTATATCATTTGTTCAAAAGTATGAAAAACAAGTGAATAATGTGGATTTATCTTATAATCAAACTCTTGCTAAAGTAGTAGAAATTTGTAATTTAAATATTGATGTATCACGATTAAACAAGAAAAATTATGATAATCAGTATAAAATTTCAGCAAGAAAATATTCGGAAGAAGAAAAAAGATTGCTAGAAATTAATAAATATTTAGCACGTTTGTTTAATTATAATTTAACTGTTATTGATAAAGAACCCTTAGATTATCTTCATGGCAGAAATGTTGAGGATAAGCAAATAGAAGAACTTAACTTAGGTTATTCCGAAAAAGGACAATTACTAAAAATTGCTGAGAAAAATGATAAAATTAAAAGAGAAGATTTATTGAAACTAGGTTATTTAAGATATGATTCCTATGGAAATATCCAAGAATCTTTTACTAATCGAATTATGTTTCCAATTCAAGATGAAAAAGGTAATATTGTTTCTTTTGCTGGAAGAGGTATCAAAAATGAGGAAATTAAGTATTTGCATACTGAGGAAACTGATATTTTTAAGAAGAGAGAATTATTATATAATTTTGTTAATGCAAAACCATTAGCTTATAATAATGAAATAATTATTGTTGAAGGTTTTTTAGATGTTGCAGGAGCAAAAAGAATTGGATTTGAGAATGTAGTAGCTACTATGGGTGTTGCTCTTTCTGATGAACATTTAAACTTAATCCAAAAGAATCATTCCACTATTACTTTAGCTTTAGATAATGACAAAGCAGGTCATGATGCTATGATAAAAGTAATCCCTGAGTTATTGCAAAAAGGAATTAAAGTAGATGTATTAGATTTTTCTAAAATAGGTGATTATAAGGATTTTGGAAACTTATCTGAAAAAAATATCGCTTTTATGGATATACAAAAGTCAAAAGTTTCTGGGTTTAGATTCTTATTAGATCATAAATATTTTAAAGATATTGAGTTTAAAGTAGAGAATATCTATGAAATATATAAAACATTAAAAAAAGATAAATTAATTACTAATACTTATGATGATGCTTTGTTTAAAGAATATATCATGGATTATACTGAATTTAATAAGCAAGAGCTTGATGAAATTATGTATCCTAAGAAAATTGAAAACAAAGCAAATGTAATTGATAATTTAACTGCAAAAGCTATGACTAATTTTTTATATACAGAGTTATTATCTAAGATTTCAAGAATGGATGATAAGGTATTATCTGTTTATTTTAATAACCATAAGGAAACTATTGAAAAAAGATTAGTGTCATTATTCAATAGTAATCCTGATTATTATTTAGATCCAAGTTCTGCTTCTTTAAATACTGAAGTATTACTAGCTGAATTTTTAAAAGATAATAAGGAATATAATGATTATGAGACATTAAATCGTTTTAAATATGTTGATATTTTTCAACAAACTTATATTAAGAATTCCAATGGTAGTGCTAAAATTAATCTAAAAGAAAATCAAATTCAAATGGTTATTAAACAATTTGAAGATAGCTTGAGCGATGAAGAAAAACTTGCTTTAGAAGAGGTTGAGGAACTTTATATTATTAATAATGAAAGTGATATTGATGGAATTCTTTCTTACAACAATAAAACTTTAGATATAATTAAAGGTAATATTAAACAAAGATTATTTTTAAATAAAAATAAAATGCAATTTTTTAAGTATGGTAATTTATTTTTAAATATCGATAAAGATTTCATAGATGATAAATTTAAAGGAAAGACTGGAAATTATAAGACAGTTCTTTTTTTTAATAACCTAGATAATAAACTTAATTTGGATAAAAGTAATGTTATTACGAATGAAGAAGAACAAAAAGAAGCATCTACAATTAACAAAGATATAGAGCAAATCAAAGAGTTAAAAAAAGATTTTGAATTTTCAGTAAATCAGGTGCTATTACGTCCTGATCTTGATACTGATACTCATTATTTTGTTAGAATTCCAAATACAGGTGCAAAAGAATACATGTATATTCCTAAAAATGAATGTGATTGGAAAGATAGCGATGAAATATTTTATACCAAATTAAAATATGGTGAAACTTATAAGATATATGATATAAATGGTAAATATATCTATGATAAATCATTTTATAATTTGAAAAGCAAATGGGAAGATAAGACAAAAAAAGAAGAAATTCCCAGTAATGAAATAATCCAGGAAGTAAAAGAAAATCCAACAGATAGTATTGTTTATGATAATAATTATACTTCAAAATATAATGAAATAATTAGTAGGGTATATAGTTCAAAAATATATTTAGAAACTGAAAAAGGGTTCTATATTAAAACAGATAATCCTTCAACTTTATTGTTTGTTATCAAAAAGAATTGTGTTTGGACCGATGATAAAAGCTATTTGATTGTTTATCCAAGGAAAAATTTCTTTGGAAATTATGGCATATCTCAATATAAGTTGGAAGGATTTAAGAAAACATTTGAAAAGAAGTTATCTTTTAATGAAATCACTAAATATTTAAAACTATTTTATCCAAAGGGGCAAAAAAAGAAAGAATCACTTTCTATAACTATTCCAAAATATAAGTGTAAAATTGATTCTAATTTTGTTGAAATACCTTTAACGATAGACAATATTTCAGGATATTTAAATGTAAATATAGTAAAAACTAAAATTGATCAGGAATCTGTAATTGTAGAACTTTCAAAACAAGAGCAAATAGGATTCAGAAATACAAGTGGCGAATATATCGATCATTATGATGGAAGTAAAATTTATGAATCATATAATAATATGTTACTTGAAAATACTATTGCTAATTCTTCTGTAGAAGAAAGTGTTATACAAGAAATTCCAATGATAGAAAAGGAGGCAGCATAATAATGGATGGTAATGCGAAACATGACCTAGAACACACAGCCGAGAAAACTGTTACAGTATCTGGAAAATCTACTAAAATATTTGCAAAATTTTTTGGTAAATTCATAAAGCGAATAAAAAGATATTATCAGAAGCATTTTTCTTCTTCTATGAAAGCCCTTCGTAACGATGGTCCTACAAAAGAACTTTATGTAACACCACCACTTACGAAAGCTGAGGCGAAACAAATTATTACAGCATGTCGAGAAAATAATGTATTAATGGGAATCAGAAAAATGGACCCAAGTGGAGAAGAAGGGAAAAATCAATCACTTCATAAACAAGAAAAGTTAGCTAAAAACGAAATTAAATATCAAAAATGGAATGAAAGAAAAAAAACATTTCAAAAAATTTCTTTTCTTCATAATATATGTAAAGCACAAGCTGAAAAATATAAAAAGTTATCTATAGAAGATGAACAAAAGAATTTAGATGATAGATATGTATTAATTTTTAATAAAAGTAAGCTATCTTTTTTAAATGAGCAACTAGAGAAAATACCACCAAATAGAGTAAAACAATATTCAAAAAGTGAACTTGTAGATATAAATAAAGATGGAGTTATTGATGAAAAAGATTATGAACCTTTAGTTCCTCGTGGAATGAATTTAAGTGTTGATGCTTTAAATAAAATAGGTGAGGATTTTGGATCATGTGCAGTTAAAGATTATCAAAAAAATTATTGTAGTCAAGTTATCACAAAAGAACAATATTGTGAGATAAGAGAACAACTCTTTGATTTACGAAGTCATGGAGCAGTGGTTTATAATGATAAAGAAATGATTATTGCAATTTCTTCAGATGATTTAGAAGAATATAAGTCATTTGCTCCACTTGATAGTCCAATTAAAGAATGTGGTATAAATGGTGCTAGAGATATTGAATCAGAAAGCAATATTAATGATATTATTCAACTAGAATTAGATGATTTTAATGATTACAAATTATTTAAAGAAAAATATAAAAGTAAGGATTATGCAGCAGTTCATCAACCAGATGGAAAAATTATTGCAATTGTTAAAGAAACTGATACAAAGAAATTAGTTGATGAAAATAGTAAAAAAAAATCCAAAACAGCAGATTTAGTCAAAGAGGCAGATGAATTTGCTGAAAAAAATAATCCAATAGAAAAAGTTATAGATAAGGAAGAGGAATTAGAAATTGCTCATTAAAAGAGTTCATAAAGGTAGTAAATGGATTATTTTTATAATTTTTTTAATTGCCTCATATTATGCTCTTAGAGTTAGTAGTCTCTCTGAAATAAATGGCGAGTTTAAATTTGAATATCTTACTGAAGCATTAGATAAACTTCATGTGATTACAACTCCAGTTATTTTAAATGCTAAAACTATTTCAACTTCTTTATTTGTTGGAATGTTTGTAGTAATGATTATTTATAGTTATATAATACAAAATAAGAAAAATATACAAGAAGATACTCATGGCAGCTCAGAGTGGGAAGAACCTAAAGCCACGCTAAAATATCGTGATAGCGATTTTGAAAACAATCAAATCTTTACTTCTACTGAACTTTTTTCAAAAAATATGAAAGTATCTCAAAGAAATCGTAATGTTATTTTGATTGGTAGACCTGGTACTGGAAAATCTAGATATTATTTTAAGCCAAATTTACTGAGTGCTAATGGCGAAACAATTGTAATGACTGATCCAAAGGGAGAATTACTTCGTGATTGTGGTATGTCTTTAGTAAATAAAGGTTATGATATTCGAGTTTTAAATTTAGTAGAAAAATATAAGTCTGATCATTTTAATCCTTTACTTTATATAAAAAAAGTAAATAGATATGTAGATGAAAATTCTGAAGGGGAAGAGTGGATAGCAGAAGATGATGTTATGACATTGATTAACACTTTAATGTTAAATACAAAAAGTGAAACGATTGAGTCAAACACAGGAGATCCTTTTTGGGAACGTTGTGAATCTATGTTTCTTCAAAGCATTATTTATTATGTAATTTTTAATTATGAAGAAAAGGATAGAAATTTTAAAACTGTACTTGAATTAATAAGGTTAGCTGAACCTGATAAAAATGGCGATTCAGTTTTAGGTAATATGTTTAAGGTTTGGGAAACAAAAGACCCTAATAATATAGGGATTAAACAATGGAAACATTTTAAAGTCTCAGCTTCATCAACTAAAATGATGAGTACCATTATTATTACTGCATCAGCAAGATTATCTCCATTTAATATAGCTGAATTAGAATCAATTACTGTTGATGATACTATGGAATTAAATCGTATTGGAGCTAAAGGAGATAAAGGAAAAATTGCCTATTTTATAATTAATAGTCCTAATGACAGTACATTTAATTTTATTGCTAGTATTATGTATACTCAGATATTTTCTATTATAGATTATAATGCTAACCATAACAATGGTTCTTTAGCAACTCCTTGTCAGGTCTACTGCGAAGAATGGAGTCAGCTAGGAGTTATACCAAGATACCTGGAAAACTTAGCATACGTTCGTGGACTTAATTGTGGTATAACAACATGTTTACAAAGTTTAAGTCAGTTAAAGAAAGTATATAAAGATAACTGGGAAACAGCATTAGATTGTTGTGATTACGTTTTGTTTATGGGATCAAGATCTAAGGAAACATTAGAATACATGTCATCAATGCTTGGAAAAAAAACATGGTATAAAAAGTCATCTGGTAGAACTTATTCAAAACAAGGTTCTTCTTCTACTAATTGGGATGTAGTTGGTAGAGAATTAGCTTTTATTGATGAAATTGCCAGAATGGAAAAAGGATATTGTATTTTATTAGTATCAGGTCTTCGACCTTTTTATTCAAAAATGTTTGACTTGTCAAAACATCCTAGATATGGAGAATTGTTTGAAGCATGGGATGAAAAAGGAACAATTCAAAATAAATATGTGCATGAGATAGAAAGGAGGAAAACTAAAGAGACCAGAAGAAAGCAGCAACTATTTAAAGAATTAGGATTAGGTTTTGTAAAGATAGAACCAGAATTCAGGGCAAGAAAAATAACTCTTGAAGAAGAAAAAAAACTTGATAATGGTGAAATTTTATTAACAACTAAGAATCTTACAGATGAACTATTAGATACAATTTGAAGTAGTTGAAGTTTGCAGTTTATTTTTTTTAATTAGATGTTTCCTATTGGAAACGAAAATGATAGAAAAGGAGAAATTATGAAAAAAAATAATCTGGTAGTAAAAACTAAAAATTTATTTAAAAAAGTAGTTAGTAGTTTAAATATTGTCTTATGTAGTGTAATTTTAGGTGTTACTAATGTTCATGCAGCAGGAAGCAATACATCTAGCATTGATGGATTTATCACTTTCATTTGCGATTGGTTACTCAAGATAGGAGGAGTAGTTGCTTTGATTGGAGCAGTCATGTTTGCATTAGGTTGGCAAAGAGATGATGCAGAAGGAAAATCTCGTGGACTTATGACAATGATGGCTGGTTTTATGGTAGTGGCTATTAGTCAATCTAAAGGTTTATTTGGATTATAATCAATAAATTTAAGAAGGAGGATTAAATGGCAAAATTGATTGAAAATCTATTTAAAATATCCTTTAAAATATTGGGTTTTAAAATAGATATAGGTGATTTTGTTGGTACTATCCGTAAACTATGTAATTGGAATACAATTACTGGTACAAAAGTATGGAGTTTAGCATCCAGTATTCATTCAATCATTGTTCCTGTTGGTCTTTCTCTTTTAACATTGTTTTTCTTAATAGATTTGACTAAAAAAGTCATGGATTATGAGCGTATGTCTTGGGAGCGAATCGTGTTTACATGTATTCGCTTCTTTATATTTAAAATGTTAATAGAGAATTCTTTTGAGTTATTGTCTTCAATTATGACAATTACAAATGATATATTATCCAAAGTAATGTCATCTATGTCTTCAACTGCTTCTGTACCTAACCTAGCACAACAAATGGGTGATCTTGTTAGGAATGCAGGTGGAATTATCGACAGAGGTTTGATGAGTGTTATTATTTTAATTTTATATATCCCTTTCATGGGAACGATGATAGGAGTATTAGTACAAGTTTTCCTAAGAATAGGAAAATTAATCCTATGTTTTGCATTTTCTCCAATCCCAATTTCGATTGGAACATGGGAAGATGGGCAAAATGTCTGTAAGCGATTTATTATGTCAACTATTTCACTTGGAATTGAATCATCAATGATTGTAGTAGCAACTGCTATATATTCTTTATCATTATCTACTCTAACAGATGCTAGTTCAATAAGTTCTATGATTGGGATCATGTTCTTAAACGGATTCTTAATGGCAATGATTTCAATGACAAGTTCGATGGCAGAGAAATGGACTGGAGGTTAAAATGGATAGAATTGAACCAAGAATACACGATGAGATTCGTGATTACAAAGAAAAATTTTATAATTTCACATTAAGGCAGTGGATTTTTGGAATTCTAATTTTAATTACTACAATTCCTTTGTATTTAATTTTATCACCTAAAATTGGAAGTGATATGGCTGGATGGGTGGTAGTTATAGTAGCAATTCCAATAGGTTTTTTTGGATTCATTCCAATACAAGGATTAAATGCCGAAAAAATAATTTTCTTTTGGAAAAGAAATTATATTAACTTTGCTAAGCCCCTTTTATATAAAACTGAAGAAGAATTACAACAAGAAAAGGGAAAAAAAACAATAGAGAAATCAGTATTAAATAAAAAAGATTTGAAAAATGCTAAAAAGATAGAAAAACAAAAGCAAAAAGAGCTTCAAAAGGAACGAAAAAAGCAAAGAGAAATTGCTAGAGCTAAGAAAAAATTTAATATAAATGCTTTAGAAAAATCTACAAGTAATTTTTCTTTAAGTCCAGAAGAAGCCCAAGTTCTTCTAAAAGTTGCTAAACAAGTTATCGGAGGGGAGGAAAATATAATAAATGAAGCAAAAGTTGAAGAAGAATCGTCAAAAGAATAAACCAAAAATTAGAGTTATTCCAAAAGTCTTTACCCCAAAAACAAGTCAAGAGGTAATTTCTTATATGTTTCAGGACTTTGATGAAAAAACTAATATTTTAAAAATAGGAGATGATGAATACTCTATTTGTATTGAATATACTGATGTATCATTTGCTAAAGCAAACGATGAAGAAGCAGAAAATATTTTCTTTAAATGGCTTGAATATCTTCATTCATTTAGAGAGGATAATCATATTGCAGTTATTAATGCAGGAACTCCTATTAAAACTGAAAAGTATAAAGAAAAGTTTATATTTGATACTGAACAGTTAATAGATGATAAGCAAAAAAAGATAGCAGATGAATTAAATACAATCATTGTAAATTCACTAGGGTCTAATGAAGAAATATTACAGACAAAAAGATTTATTGTAGTGTCTTTGAAAGCAAAGGACTTTATTGAAGCAAATGCTTTGTTTTTAAATATCTTTTTAAAAACCGAACAGAAATTTAAAGAATTAAAGTCAAAGATTACGTTAGTTAGTATGAAAGAAAGATTAAAGTTTTTATATAACTTCTTCAATGTAGAAACTTTAGAAACTAGAAATATAGATAATATAATTACTTATGCTCAAGAAAATAATATGACAATTTTTGATGCTATTGCACCTAAAAAAATTTCTATGAGAGAATCTGATTTTATAGAAATAGATGATAAAAAATTTTTAAGAGTATTATATGTTTCTAAATTACCAAAAAGTCTAACTCCAAGATTTTATAATCGCATTACTACTTTAGAAGAAGTAAATTTAATAACAACACTAAATATAACTCCGACAAATGCTGCTAAGATGATGAAACAAGTAGATAAATCCTTGTCGGCAATGGAAACCGAACGTCTTGAAAAAATTAAGCGTGCTGGTAAAAGTCATCTAGATTATGAATGGGTAAAGGATAAAAAATTAGAGACAAAGATTTTAAATGCAGAACAGCTTCAATATGATCTTCAAAAAAATAATCAAAAAATATTTCAAAATAATACATTGATTTGTATTTCTGCCAATAGTTTTGAAGATTTGGAAGATCAAACTATAAAAGTTCAGGAGGTTGCAGCTGAAATGTTGGTTGAGGTTCGTTCACTTTTATGGCAACAATTAGAAGGATTACAAAATCTTCTTCCTTTAGGTCATAATTCTATTCAATTTCAAAGAACACTTACAAGTGAGGCAACAGCTGTTAATGTACCTTTCAACTCAAAAGACTTCTTGCATGAAAAGTCGCTATATTATGGAGTGAATTTAGTAAGTAAGAATTCTATATTCTGTGATAGAAAAAAATTAATTAATGGAAATGGGTGTGTATTAGCTACAAGTGGTGCTGGAAAATCATTTAATGTAAAAACAATTATAGAGCAGATAATGATTCGTTATCCTAATGATGATATCTTCATTATTGATCCACAAAATGAGTATGGCTCATTATTAGATGCTTTTAAGGAAGAAAGTCAAAAGATAACTATTTCTGCAACATCTAACACCTATATAAATCCTTTTGATTTAGATTTAAATTATGGATTTAATGAGAGTGGTAGAAATAATCCCATAAAATCAAAAACGGAGTACATTATAGCATTCCTTGAAAGTATAGTTGGTGCAAATGGACTTAGTGGTGGTCAAAAAACGATTATTGATAGATGTACTAAACTTGTATTCGAGGAATATGAAAAAAGTAATTATCAAGATAAAACATTGCTTCCAACACTGCCAGATTTTTACAATATGCTTCTTAAACAACCAGAGCAAGAGTCAAAAGATTTGGCTCTAATAATTGAGAGATTTGTAAAAGGGTCGATGGACTTATTTGCTAAACAAACTAATGTTAATATCAAGAAAAGGCTTGTTTGCTTTGATATTAGTGAGCTTTCAGCATCATTACAGACAACAGGGTATTTAGTAGTTCTTGATTATATTCAAAATAGATTAGCATATAACAAGACTTTAGGAAAATATACTTGGAATTTTACTGATGAAGCTCACATTTTACTTGCAAACCCTTATTCTGCACAATATTTAGCAACTACTTATAAGGTAGGAAGAAAACTATTAGGAATGAATACAATAATAACACAAAATATAGCAGACATGCTAAACAATGAACAGGGTAGAAAAATGCTTTCTAATTCAGAATTTGCTGTTATATTAAAACAAAAAACATTAGATCTTCCAGCAATATGTAATATCTTTGGGATAAGTGAAGAAGAAAGTAGATATGTAGAAGGAGATGCCCCAACTGGTCAGGGGTTATTAGTATTTGGTTCTGATGTTATTCCTTTTTCAAATAAAATTCCTAAAGATTACTTATTATATAAGATTAATAATACAGACAATCAAGTACAAGCAAGATGATTTTTAATGATTTTAAATTATTGAAAGGATAGGTGATTCATACTGAATAATAATTCAGAAAAAGATACCAAGAAATCCATAGATAGATTATCAACCTTTTCTTCTTCATTATCATCTCATTCTTTTGATTTAGTAGATAAAGGGGCAAAAAAATTATCAGATATTAAAGAAAATAGGGAAATAAAAATTTTAGAAGAAGAACAAAAAAAGAAAGAAGAAGAGGAAAAAACAAATGATTCCAATGAAGTTGAAAGTAATTCCAATAAAGAGAATTCCTGTACAAGATTAAAAACTTCGGCAAATAATCAAGAAAAGGAAAATGCAGATCAATATTCAACTGAAGGTTCATCTAGCAGGTTAAAAACTAATGCTAGTAATAGTGAAGAAAATATTGAAAATATATCTTCTGAAGATAATGATAAAGATGTTCCTAAAAAAAGCAGATTAAAGACTGGAATTAATAAGGTTGCAAAAAAGACCTTTAAGTTTAATGATAATCAAGGAAAATTATCTAAAACGGTTACAGTTGTTAGTAAAAGTGGAGAAAAAATTTCTAAATTTGGCAAGACAATAACTAAAACGTCTAGAGAATTAAATAAAGCAATTAGTAATGATGGTACAGGTTCTGAATATATAAGTGATAAGATAGGAAGAAAACTTAAAACAAAAACTGGAAAAACAGCAAAAAAAGTTACAAAAAAAATTACAACGCCAATTAAGAATAAATTTAAACAGACTATAGGAAAAAAATTGGCTCAGGTTGCAAAACAAATGTTGCTAAAAATGTTAAAAATGTTAATGAGTTTATTTATATCGCTTGCTGAAATTATGATTCCAGCTGCACTTGTTATTCTAATTATAGTTGCTTTAGGGTCTATTTTTGGTAGTGGCAGTTCTAATGATAGTGTACTATCAAAATATAATGAATATATGATTTCTGTTCAAAATGAATATAACAGGCAAGTGGATGAGTGGGTTAATAATAATCCAAAGGGAATTGTTATAGGTGTTGATGGAGATTATGGAAGAGTTGATTGGAGAATTCCACTTGCTATTATTCATTCTACATTGTCAGAGTTAAATTATGATCAAGCAGAAAAAGATTTACTTGAGAAATTTAAGGCAGCAGGATTATATGAAAAACACGAGGAAACAAAACAAAAAATAGAAAAAACAAATGAATCTGGTGAAATAATCGAAGAAGAAATTCCTGTACTAATTATTACAAATGGGATGTATCAAGACTATATGGAGTGGTGTAGATATAATTATTCCTATATAGCAGAATACAACAAAAAAAAGAAAGTAACAGATGGTAAAGATACGTGGTTCTCTAATGATCAGTTAGAAATATTGGACATGGTATATAGTTCTCCAGATTATGCTGAAGGATTGGGCAATGGATTTAAAACTCATGTTCCTGTATTTGATACAACAAAAACTCAAGCAAATTTAAAAAGTGATTTCTATAATTCCAAAAATACTTTAACAACATCTGGATATAAAGGTCAATGCACTTGGTATTCATTTGGAAGAGCATTAGAACTAACAAATAAAAAGATGCCTACAGGTAATGCACAAACGTGGTTATCTAAAGCTATTGCCATGGGATATCAAACTGGTACACAACCTTCTGCAAAGTCTGTTGTTGTATTAGCAGGAAGAAAATTTGGTCATGTTGCATTTGTAGAGTCTTATGATGGAAAGAGCATTACAATAAGCGAAGGAAATGTTGGAAATAAGTGTAGTGATGGTTCATGCAGTCAGGTAGAATATGCAAATGAACATGCAGAAGAAATGGTGAGAACTAAAACTTATTCATCTTTCGATGAGTATAGAATAGAAAGTAAAAGTAGTGGGTTAAATATTATAGGTTTTATTTATTTAGATTAGGAAAGGAAAATTATATGAAAAATAAGAAAACAATTGCAATTTTTATTGCAGTCATTATTTTATGTAGTTTAGTACCATTCATTTTAAAACAAAATGTATGGAATCGAGAATTAAAAGCTGAAAAAGAAGCAAAAGCAGAGCAAGAAAAACAAATTGAAATATTAAAAAATGATGAAGTAGCTCCTATATTAATCCTTAAACAAGATAAAATAACAGTATATCAAGGGGATGAAATTAATTATACTTCATTTATCAAAGAAGCATCTGACAATTTAGAAGGTGATTTAACAGAAAAGGTTACTTATGAGAAAATAGATACATCAAAAGTGGGGGAATATTTTCTTGAGTATGAAGTAAGCGATACTGCTTCTAATATTACAAAAGCAAGAATTCAAATTATTGTTAAAGAACAGCCAAACTTCAAGTATTAATGTTTGAGAGAGGAGAAATAATTATGAGTGATGAAGAATTATTAATAAAATATCGTAAATATAAAAAGAAAAGAATGATTATCATATTTGGTCTTATTCTTATTTTTTTATTAGTAATGATATCATACTTATATTTTCATTTTAATAACACTTCATCTCCTGAAATAATAGAAAAGAAACAGGAAGAATTAGTTATAAAAGATGAAGATGCTCCGATCATTAAATTAAAAATAAATTATTTAGAAATAACGAAAGGGGATGATATTCATTATTTAGATTACGTAGAAAGTGCTATTGATGAGGTAGATGGTGATTTAATTGAGCAAGTTCAATATGAAAAAATAGATACTTCAGTTATAGGGGAAAGTTCAATAGTTTATACTGTTTCAGATAAATCTGGTAATAGTAGTCAAACAATTCTTTCCGTTCTAATAAAAGAAGAAACAAAGCAAGAAGAAAATAGTTCTTCACTTCCCCAACAAAGTGAAAATGCAAAACCTATTCAAAAAAACGAACCAGCTCCAACACCTCCAAAAAACGAAGAAATACCATCTCCATCAATTCAAGAAACATCACCTAAAATTGATAATACTTCAGGTAAGATTATAAAATATTTTTTATTTTCTGATGGATATACAATGAAAAATGTTGCTGAAGTGTGTGCAACTGAATTGAGAAAAACAAATAAAACAGGAATATGTAGTCCTATCCAGGATGAAAATGGAATCTATCTTGGAATGAAACTTGAAACAAATTGAAAGGAGAGAAAATGGGAAAATTATTATCTGATTTTTCAAAAGGAAAAGTTAAAATGTATTGCCGAGTTAGTTGTGAAATAGACAACAAAAATAAAAACAAATTGAATCAGATGACAAATGAATTACAAAAGAAATTTAAAAATATTGATAATTATAATTCATATAGTGGTTTTCATGATTTAAGAGACTATAAGTTAAGCGAACAAGAATTTAAAGATCTATGGATTACCCAGGATTTTTTATATTACTGTGAGTCAAATAAAGAAATAATTAAAAACAGTATGCCTGAATTATTTGAAAGTTTAAAAGAATTGTCAGCAGATTATCAGCAAGAATTATTTAAACATGAAAAAATTGATAAAAAAATTGAATTAGAAGAACCAGAAATAGAAAAATGAAAAGGAGAAGAAATGAAAGAAATTTTTACAGAAGAAGAATACGATGAAGCAGTAAAAAAATTTAATGAACAAATGAAAATTAATTTTTATAGTGATATTAAAAATTATTCTACTTATGATGGATATGCAGATCTAAGAAATTTTCATCTTTCTGATGATGATTTCAAATTGTTATGGAGATGCCAAGATTTATTATTTACGTTTGATTATTTAGAAAATATGACTTTTGCTGATTGTTCTAATTTCTATAATGAAATTAAGGCATTGTATTTAAATTACTTTAAAACAGGAAGATTAGCATGAATAAAGAATATTTAAAGGAATTATATAATAAAAATAAAGATAAATTTCAAAATAGGGAAGAAGAACTAAATTCTCCAGCAGATTTAGAAGATCAAATAAAGTCTTATATTACATCTAATATGCAATATGATTTTGATTTAGAAATTGATGTTAATAAACTTTTTGCTAATGATAAAAGCATTGAATTAGAAGAACCAGAAATAGAAAAATAAATTTTAATGTTCACAATTATGAACTAGAAGAAAGGATAAAATTGGTATGAGAAATAATTATTGTCTTATGGCAGAAATTTTTAAATGGTATAGATCTTTTTATGGATATAGTAAAAGAGAATTAGCAAGAGCAGTAGGTATTAGTCATAGTGAGTTATCTAGAATTGAAAATTGTGAAAGAGAAAACTATAATATTGTAACACTTATTAATATGTGTAACGTGTTGCATATTGATTTTATTAAACTATTAAAGATTTGTGGCTATCTACCATGCAAAAAAGGAGATATTGATAGAGATACTTTAAATTTTATTAATGAATTTCAAAAAGATAAAAAGGCAAAACCAGTAAGTGAGAATGATAACTATTGTGTGATTGCTTTTTTTATGGATGATTTTTTGAAAAGGTGATAATAGAAATGAAATCGGTAGAAATGTTAGCTAAAGATTATTATAAAGCAATATTAAAATACGAAAAGCACTTTAAAAATACAGAAGAACAATTTATAGGATTTATAAAGGAAAAACCTGAATTCCAATCAAAAGTTGAACAAGAAATAGCATTAAGTATTTTCAAAGCAATAAATGAAATGTATGAAAAAGATTATGCTCCTTGGCGATTATTAAAGGGTGATATTGTTGAAAATCTTATTAAAATTTTTTCTTCTAAGGAAGATGAAATTATGAAATACATTAAAGTTAGTGATGGTTTACAAGAAATTTTAGAAGAACGTGCTGAAGATGAACTTACTAAATTTTATTCTAAACAGGGTTTAGATACTGATAGTGAAGAAGTGTATAATAAAATAGTGGATGAATCAATAACCTTAGATTTAAAAGAAGAAATTGATTCAAATATTTTTTCTAATGATGTAATAGAAATACACTCTATTACTAGATGTTTTAATGATGTTTGTAAGGATTTATATGAGTATTATAAAACACAAGAAATAGAACAAGAAGTTGAGGAGATAGAAAAGTAAGTGAATTATAGTTTAGAGTATATATTTCATTGTGTTTTATGTTAAAATATATTTAAGCGTTATACGAAAGGAGACTAACTATTTATGAATAAGGAAAAGCTAAAAGAAACATTAGAATCATTAAAAGGTCATAATAAGTTAAAAAATGCAGTCATTGATTACTATATAGATAGAGAATTGGATTCTTACGAAGAATTGCAGCAGGAATTTTCAGATTTAGCACAACATGGATGTATTTCTGGAATGATAAGTTCATTAATATATTATTCTGACACAACAAAATTTTATAACGATTACAAAGAAGAAATTAACCAAATGTTATCAGAATTGAAAGATGGTACAGGATTATCTTTGGAGGAATTATTTGGGGATAAATTTGATAAAGAAGATCCTTTAGTTTTAGAGGATAATAATCAGAATCTAATGGCATGGTATGCTTTTGAAGAAATGTCTTCTAAACTTTCGGAAGAATTGGAAGAGGAAATAGATATTTCAATCGAAGATGAGTATGATGAAATAGATAAGGACTAATATGTATAATTTAAATGAATTAATGCTTTTTGAAGCATTTTTTTTATGCAATGAAAGGAGAATATGGATACATTAATTATTAGTAACGAAAATAACATCCTTCATATTTTTAATGATGGAAATGAAGCAGATTATAGTTTTTATGATTGTAAAGGACATTTAATAGATGGTGGAGTATTAGTGATTGAAACAGAGAATGCTACTGATGATGTGATATTAAAAGAGATTCTTAATAGACATAAAAAAAGTCTTCTTTTTTCAACACCATATCACATTCTGAAAGGGGATAAAGCAGAAAACTTACTTGAACTAATTGAGTTTGAAGAATCAAGAAATATCCAATCAAAAGTACCAATGTATGTGTCTTCTTTAAAAGAAGATAGTAACAAATCAAATGATGAAATAGAAAGGGAGAAATAATATGAGAACAGTATATGATGATCTTATTCAACAAAAGCAGAAAGAAATGTCAAAAACATTAGAGGATATGACTTATAAATATATTAATCCTCAAACGCAACAACCTACAAAAGTACCAGCTAGTCATTTTGAAAAAGAACTTGGTTTAGAAGTTGAAAGAGTGATTAATCAAGCAGTAAATCAAAAATTTCTTACAATTATGTATACAGAATTAAATTCATTAATGAAGGATAACAAAGAGCTTTTCTATAAAGCTTTATTGTGTATTGATAATAATTTGAATCCTAAAGATTTAAGAATTTCTGATCAAATTGCTTTAAACCATACTTATGCTTATATGGAAGAAAAACAAGCAAACGAGAGAAAGAATTTTCGCTTTTTTAGTGAAGATATTTCAAATGAATATAAAAAAGCAATAACAGATCCTAATATTCAAGCAACAGCTATGGAAGTCTCTAATTTTATTGAAAATAATGAAACAAGAGATTTAAATGCCATTAAGAATCAAGGAGATAATACCTATAATCAACAACAGGATAATAACTATGATGAATACGAAGAAGAACCTGATTTAGATTTTTAGAAGGTGTTTTAAGTGAATAAAAATTATAAAAAAGAATTTTCTGATGCAAAAAAGTTTTTTGAAATAATAGAAAATTTGCGTGATATTGGAAGAAAAACATTTCATAAGGATATTAAAATAGGAAGTTTTGAAGCAGATAAAGGTGATTCTGTAGAAGAACAATATGAACTTATGTTAGATTACTTTCAGGAAAAAGGAATGGAATTAGTATTATCAAATTATGAAATGGAAGAAATAGAAAAATGAAAAGGAGAATATATGAATAGTAAAATAGAAAAATTTTTATTAAACGGTAATTATAATGATGAAGTATTTGAAAGTTCAGCATATCAATTAAAAATTCACAAAGAAAAATATGATGATAGATTCGATATAATTTATTCAAAAAAATATACTGATTCACTTAAACAAGAAAAATATGAAGTAAGTGGATACTATGATACCAAAGACCATTGCTTATATGAACCAGATAGGTGGATGGAAGAAAAATTACCTGAAGAGAGTGTGATACGAACAAGTCATTTTAGTGAAATAGATAAAAAAATGACTTTAGATTTAAATGAATATTTAAATAAATATTGTTTAGACAATGCAGAAAAATTAAAAAAAATTGCACAAAAAAAATATAATGATAAAGATGATTACAGATTTAATAGTTATAAAAAAGAGGTAAGAGGAATTTTTCTCTGTGAAGATAATCCACATATAGATTTTTCAATTGCTTTTTCCTCAAGTGAATTTACTCATGCAAAAGATTATTATAGTGTATTAATTTCATATTTGAATGATTCTAATAAAATAGTTGAAGAACTTTCAAAAGATTTGCTTGATCAAAAAGAAGAAGATTTTGGATTAGAATTATTACTGCTTGATGATAAAAAAAATTATTTGCAAGAAATCTTATTAAATAAGGACGATTCTTTTCGTGATTTATATATAAATAAAAATATATTAAATTCAATCAAATCCGTTGCTGCTAATAATTTAAACATTACCATTGAATATAATGGAAAAAGTTTCTCTTTTAAATATGATTATGATTCTTTAAAAAGAGATTTATTAAATGGTAATACAAAAAATAGTCATCTTTATAGTAGTGGCTATGATGTAGTATCAGATTTTATAAGAGAAAATGCTCCAGAAGATAACCATGATAGATATGGTCATCTTGCTTTTGATTTCTCTCATATAACTAAAATTACGCATGGTAAAAATGAGTTGTATTCAAAAGATATAGAAACTGAAAAGGAAGTTGAAGAAGATTTAGAAATAGAAAGGTAGATAAATATTTATGGAGTATAGTGAAAGATTTTATAAGATATTATGTAAGATTAATAAAAGATGTAAAGACTATTTTTTTTGGAAGAAAAATGTTGGCAATGGTTATGAATTAGATAAATATATAGATGAAATCATTAAATTATCTAATGAGTTAAAAAGTTTAAGAGAAAAGCAAATTAATGAAATAAATTAGGAAAATAATTAAGTAGAAAGGAACTAATAATTTGAAAGAAGAACTAATAAAATACTTATTAAATGATCAAATAAATGATTATGTTTTTGATAATTCAGACAGTTATCCTAAAACAATTAGAATTCATAAAGAAAAATATGATGACAGATTTCAAATTATATATATAAAAAGTTTTAATGGACATTTAATGCAAGAAAAATATGAAGTTTCAGGGTACTTGGATGTAAAAGAACATTGTATATATAATCCTTCATATACAATCAATAGAATTTTAGAGGATAATGATTTGATAAGAACAGATTCATTTAATAATTTATCAGAAAAAATTACTAAAGATATTGAAGCATACTTGAAAGAGTATGCTTTTAATAATGAAGATGCCTTAAAAGATTGTGCGATTGAAAAATATAATCATAAAGAGCATTGGAGTATAGAACATTATAAAAAGGAGGTTAGAGAACTTTTTATTGAGAAGGATGACACTATAATAGAATTTCAAAGAGGTTATTCACTTACTAATAGTTATTCTAATTCAAGTGAATATGCGTGGAGTGATGTTTATGTTGAATACTTAAATAATCCAAAAGAGACTATAGAAAAATGTTCAAATATTATTTTAGAAAAACAAGAAAATAAAGAAGGAATTGGATTAGAATTATTGCTATATTACGATAAAATAGACTATCTAAATAAAATAAAAAAGAATGAAGATAATGCTTTTGAAAATGTTTATATTAATAAATCACTATATTCTGCAATAAAAGATATTGATGCAAAAACATTAAATATCACTATTCATTATGGCAATAAAGATTTAACTTTTAAATATGAATATGATAGGTTTAAGCGTGATCTTCTAAATGATGAAATAAAAAGTGGAAGTTATGGAGTTGGTTATGAAAAAGTAAGTGATTTTATAAAGGAAAATGATGCAGAAAATGACCATGGTAGATGGACTGTTGATTTTTTATTTTCTCATATCACATCAATCACTTATGGAAAAAAAGAATTATATCATAAAGATTTTGTCTCACAAGAAAAAGAAATGGAACAAGATGATATTGAAATGGAGATGTGAACTTATATTAATTCATTTTAGATATTAAAGGAGGATATATTTGAAAACCGAAGAAACTAAATGGTTAGATTTTTTTGCAGGGTTAAATACTATGATGATTAGAAATGAGCAAGAATTTACAAAATTTAGAGATTTTTTAGATAATCTTGGGTTAGGTAAATTACTAAAAAAATATAGAGAGTTTTCAGATTGGCAACGCTTATCCATAATCAATAATCATAATCCAGAATGTATTATTTTTGAGTATCAAGTAGGGAAAGGAATGACTTTTGGCTATACAAAAGAAGAATCTGTAAATTGGTATGGTCAAGAACCTTTAACTGTTGATGTACTAGCTTCTTTTTATAAGAATAGTAATTTATTTGATAAAGATGTAAAGCCATTAGAAGAAGATTTTGAATTAGAAAAATAGAAAAAGGAGAGATGAATTCATGTTAAATCAAGTTTTACTTGTTGGAAGAGTTGTTGAAGTTCCTGAAGTAAAAGAGACTCAATCTGGTAAAAGAGTTTCAAATTTTATGGTGGCAGTTCCTAGAGATTATCAAAACAAAGATGGAGTTTATGAATCAGATTTTATTGATTGCACAGCATGGAATAATAAGGCAGAAAAGCTAGAACATTTTCTAGTGGGAGATTTAGTATTAGTAAATGCTAAAGTTCAAGTGAATAGTTATGAGAAAAATGGTGAAAAAATTAGAGAGACAGATTTGGTTATTAAGGATGTGAATTTTCTTTCTCATAGCAAAAAAGAAATCCAAAGGCAACTTCAAAATAATGAAAAAGCAGAAATTTCTCATGATGATTTTGATCTTGATATGGATAGATAATTTAATATGCAAATGAGAATTTTTATTGATATGGATGGAACTTTAGCTGAATGGAAAAATGTTAAATCCAATGATGAATTATATCAAAAAGGATATTATGAATCACTAAAACCAAATCCACATTTGCTGGAAGAAACTAAAAAATTAATCCAAGAGGGGAAAGATATTTATATTCTTTCTTCTTTTTTGATTGATAGTAATTATGCTTTAGAAGAAAAGAAAAAATGGCTAGATAAATATTTACCTACACTGCCTATCAATAAAAGAATATTTGTTCCTTATGGTGAAATAAAATACAAATATATTCCCAACAAAATAACTTCAAACGATTATTTAATTGATGATTATACAAAAAATTTATTAGATTGGAAAGAAGCAGGAGGAACAGGTATTAAATTTCTAAATGGGATTAATCATTTAAATGGGATATGGCAAGGATTATTGTTAAAAGAAGATAAAGATATATCTAAAAACATTGGAATTATTTTAGATAAAAAAATACTTGATAAAGCAGAAAAAAACTATGAATTGGATATTGTTGATGAAATGTTTGAATGAAAGGAGAAAACACATTGAATAAACAATTAGAGAAGAAAATTGAACGTTTGGAAGTATTAAAGAATAAGGAATTAGAAAAAATTAAAGCAATAAATGGTGTAATAGCAGGATACGATAAACAATTAAAAGTGTTGTATGATTATAAGAAACAGCAAGAAAAGATATATCAACTTCAACAAGATTTGGATGTAAAAATCCAGGGTAACAACAATGAGTAAAATAGCAATATATGCACATGGTGGAACAGAAAGAAATATAAAGGATCAAATTGATTTTTGTAGAAATAGAATCCATTTAGATTATGATAAAGATACAGCTGAAAAAGCATTGATCTTTAAAGATATATCTTCTCCATCATTTAAATCTAAAAAGGAATTAAATTTGTTATTAAATGAAGTTAAGTCCAAAAATATAACAAAAATATATGTAGATGATATTAATATTTTTGCACGTGATATGAATACTATTGCAGAAGTTTGTAACGAATTAATTAATAATAATTGTGAAGTTATTTTTGGATATTCTAAAGAACCATTAACTAAAGAATATGTTAATTTAAAATTATCTTTTACCAATCATATACAAAATAGTCTGTTAAAAAGTATAAGACATGGTAAATATGTTAAAAAAATGATAAATAATACTACTTCTATAGTAAGTTCAAGTGTAAAAGATGGCAGACGATTTAAGAAAAAAGTTGGAAGTATAAAAGAGATATTAAATATTGAAGTTAATGATTATGGGAATAGCGATTTTGAACATGATAATGTATTTTGGTATGGTGGGGAAGCTGCAAGTATTAAAACATCCTCTGGTGAATATAAAATTGTTGCTAGGGGGCAAGTTAGGTGTAATCTAATTGCCAAAGAGGATTATATTGATAAAGATGGAAATAAAGTAAAAAAAGGAGATATAATCGCAACAGTAATTGATAAAAATCAAGATGGATTGTTTAAAAATGTAATGATTCCATTCATTAAAAATGATTATGAATTAAATTCAATACTAGAATATGAACATGAAAAATATGAATTAAATATTGAAAATAATAATTGGTTTGAATTGGAATTTTATAACAAAGAAGGTGAATTAGAATATGATGACAATATTTTAGATTCATCGACATTAACTGATGCTATTGAAGAAACAAAAGAATTAATTTGGGATCAAAATAAGGACTTAAAAAAGTATGCAATCTATTGTAGATTAAGTGGTTTTAAGGATAATCCAGAATTATATTTTAAAAATAATGAGGATTATTGTTTGAAAGCTCTCAATAGTAAAGTATCTAGAGATTCTGAATTAATAAAAATTTATATTGATCATTCACCAAGTAAAATAAGCTCTAATGCAGCTTTAGGAGTTCTTTTGGATGATGTAAAAAATAAAAAAATTAAAGATATATTTACATTATCATTAACTAGAATAACTAGGGATATGGATGTATTACTTGATATGATGCAAACATTAAAAGCAAATAATTCGGATATATATTTAATTGATGAAAATAAATATCTTGTTAAAGATTTATCTCATGAACTGCTTATCTTAAAGGGTTTGCAAGACGTTCTTCCTCATGAAGAGTTGGAAGAAGAAATAGATGAAATAGAATATGAGTAAAAATTTTAAAACCAGAATGGAGATTTCATAATGACACAGGAATATAGAAAAGTAAATATTTTAGAGGAGTTTAAAGATATAAATTATATAGAAAAAATAGATAAATTCTTTTCAGAAAACAAATGGGAATTATTAAAGACTATTTCTAAAGAGGATACTAAAGACTACTATCAAATATATTTTGGAAAAAATGTACAAGTAGATAATAATTATGAATATGGATTCCCATATCTTTTTACTACAGAAGATACAAAAAAAGAATTATTACGTATTTTAAACTATAAAATATTGGACACAAGGATAAGTAATTTTAGATCTATTAAAGAACATTTTGAATCTTTTGATTTGCATAGCAATATATATGAATATTTATATTTTATTGGGATTACAAATGAAAAACCACTTATATCAGATGAAGATTTAATAACACTAATAGATAAATGTTCAGAATTTTACAGTGAATTTTTAAATCCAATTGAGGTTGGACAATCTCTTGCTAGAGAAATATATGAGAACAATAATATTACATTAGAGCAAGTAAAATCTATTTCAATGGATGACTTTTTTTCTTGGTATAATAATGAAAGATGTCTTAGTTTACCATTAGAAATATCTAACAAACCATATAAAATTAAAATTGGCTTTGACTATCCATCATGTATAAAAGATGGAAGCATTGTTATAGGAGAAGGTTATGTTTATTATTACAATACAGAAGAAGAATATAATACCTCTTCCGAAAGTAGCATTGATGATTTTAGGTTTAAATACGATATAATTAATGAACGAATATTTGATGTTGAATGCAAAAATCAAGATTCTAAAAACTATATAGAAAAAGATTTTGATGATTTTATTGATAATATAAAATCTAACTTATTATCAAATTTAGAAGAAGAAATAGAGGAGGATATAACAAAATGACTACTAATAAAATAGAAAGAAAAAACACTAAAAGAATAATTAAAAAGTTAATAAGAGAATTGGATAATTCACCACTTAATCCTTTTATAAAACATTATTATTTATCGCTAAAAGAAGATCAAATTAGTAGTAATAGAGAAGCAGTAATTGATAAAATAAAATACAATAATAAATTAATAAATCAATTAAAAAGAGAAATTTCTAATAATTATTTTTGTGATATTCATAAAAAAATCATTAATGAATATATTGAAGATTTAGAGTACCAAAATGGTACATCTAAAGAAATTATTAAATTTTTAGATATAAGAATTCAAGAAAATTTATATCAAAAGAAGCAAAAAAAATTCAATAAAATTTTTAAAAAAAATTCTAAACTGTCGGAGACTACATAAAGGGTTTTAGGGTTTTCCCTAACAAGCTTTAGGGTGTGTAAACACCATGCTTGATAGATTAAATTTCTATACTCTGAAAGGGGTATTTTCTATTAGAGTGAGAAAGGAGAAAAAATGGAATTTAAAGCTCAAGAAAAATGGAGAGTACAACAAAATTTTTCTATCACAGAAAAGCAATTAGATGTAGCAATTAAAAAAATGCAAAAGAGACATCCTCTGGAAAAATGGGTTAATGAGAAATTAGCTAATAACGGAGAAGAAGTTGTATATTTGAAATTAGAATTTATTGAGTGGTTAAAAGATGTTTATTATAATAGAAAAGTATTTTATTTAGATGCAGAAATTAATTTCTTTGAAAAACAAATAGTTAGATTAGAAAATGAATTGAATTTACCTCATAAAGAATTTGATCATCAAGCTATGACAGTCAGAGAAGCATGTAATCATTTTGAAAAATGTATTAATACGTTATATAGTGGACTAACTCGTATGAGAAAAAATAATATTGATACCATTACATTAGAAGATGGCAGAATATTAATACCAGCAGAAGGAGTTCAATGGTTAAGTAAAAATTATTTTCGTTCGTCTTATTTAGAAAAAATAGAACTTTACAAATTAGAATTGCAGAAGCAGAAGAGGAAAGCTTATGCAGAAAAGAAATAGTGATAAAAAGTTAAGAAGACAGAAAATAAATTTGATGCTTAATGAAGATGAACGAAAATTAATAACTGAGAAAGCAATAAGTTATGGCTATGGTGATTGTCTTGCTGAGTATATTCGAGCTGCTGCTATATATGAAAATATTTGGGTTGAGGATGTAGTAGGAAAAAATGAAGTGTGTGAGGCAGTTAGTAAATGTATTGAAGTTTTAAGAGAACTATTAAATGAACAAAAAAAGTTGCTGATGAATCCTGGTATATCATCTCAAAATATAAAAAAGATTATAGATCAGAATAAAAAAATAATTGAAGAAGTAGATTCTCTTCAAAAAACAGTAATTACTAACTTATCTGTTAATACTGAAAAGAAGATTCAACATCGTGCAAAAATGATAGATAACCATAGAACAGATGTTAAACTTTTAAAAAGAGTAACAGAATATGATAAAAAGATAACTATATTAAGACCTTCTAATTTAAAGTCTCCAGTACAAAAATATGGATATGTAGTTTACTTGAAAATGTATGAATATGATTTTGAAATAAATAATATGAAAGCAGAAGATTTTATAGGACTTGTAAATTTACTTCGAGATGTCGCTATGAAAAAGAATTTGCTTCTTTGTTTTTATAGTTGGGATAAAAATTTAAAGTTTGGTATTGTAATGCCATTTGAACGTTATGAAGATGCTCAAAAGTATGCTATAAAAGAAAAACAAAAAGTTTATAGTATAACTATAAAGGATATAGGATTGGTCGGTGATATTTCTGCCAACAACAGCTAGATGGAGTGTACACGGAATTCAAGGACGAGTAGACTGTATTGACTATATTAAAAATCCCAAAAAAACAAAAGGAGGAACATTAGTAACAGGAATAAATTGTTCTTCAGAGTTTGCTGCTTATGAAATGCAAGTAAATAGTCAAAAATTTCATGTTGAGGAAAATAATGATAGTCGAACATGTTATCATGGTTATCAGTCATTTGATCCTAAGGAAAAGAATCTAACACCAGAAGAAGCCCACCAAATTGGGGTTGAACTTGTTAAAAAGTTATATCCAGACTTTCAGGTAGTAGTGTGTACGCATGTCGATAGATTGCATATTCATAATCATTTCTGCTTATCATCATTAAATTTGAAAGGAAGAAAACTAGAAGACAGACTATCTAATCCAATTGAAGGACTTTATGGTTTAAGAGATGCTAGTGATGAAATATCATTGCAACATGGACTGAAGATTATCCAAGATGCTCCTAAAATTGGACATTATCACAAAAATAAATATTTATATGCTATGGCTAATAAAAATTGGAAAACTCAAATAATAGAAATGTTAGAATCATTGAAAGAAAGATGCTTTTCTTTTGATGAACTATTAGAGCAACTTTCATTTGAAGGTTATCAAATAAAATTAGGGAAAAATATTAAAATTCGTCCTTACGGTAAAGATAGATTTGTTACTATGAAAACTTTAGGAGATGAATATAGTGAAGATTCCTTAAAAAAATTTTTTAAAGATAAAAGAAAAAATCAGAAAAATATCTTTTTTGAAAAATATGAATTAAATGTAAGAGATAGTGTTATTTTAAATATTTATGATCAACTTGCAAAATTATCAAAACATTCTGTTTTATATACAATGGAGGACTTAGATGCTAACTCTGAATATTTTAAATATTATAATTCTAGATATATGGAAGTAAGAAGGTATCATAAGTTAGTGGATACAATTAATTTTTTAAATAATCATGAGATATATAATTATGATGCTTTAGAAATCCAACTTCAAGAGATCAAAAATGATATAGAATCAAGAGAAACAGAGTATCAATCATTGCTTTCAGAACATGAGACACTTCAGTTAAGAGTTCCCTTGTGTAATCTTTATTTAAAATATTTGGATAATTATGATTTATATTTAGAACAGCAAGATATTTATCATGCTGATACTGAACTGCCTAATGAAGTTCAAGCATTTTTAGATTTAAAAAAAGAATTAAATGTAGAAACAACTGAAGAGGTTGAAGAAATTATATCAACAGCTAATAAGATGAAAATAGATATGAATCAAAAATATGCTTATTTAACTTATCTAAAAAATAAAGCTAGTGAGTTAGAAAAAATAAGAGGCATTTCTTTAGAAACTGAAAAAGGATATATCAAAAGTGTTTCAATTAGTAAAAATATGATTGATGAAAAAAGAACTACAGAGGATAAGTATTGTATTCGTATACCTTATAGCGAATACTTTTTTTATGTTCCGAAAAATAGCGTTGCTTGGATTAGTTTTGATAACAGAGGAATTGTATATTTAGTCGATGACAAAGAGTATGTCCTATATGATAGAAATAATCAAGAAATAGGAAAAGCTAATGGTGAAGATATTGAAGCTATTTCAAAAAATGAAAAACAAAAAGTGAGTAATTATTATAAAACAAAATAAGGAGATAATATGAGAAAGAAAAAGAAAAAACTTGAAATTAAGATAGAAATTGATCTAGAAGAAAAATTTTTTAAAGTGATTGACTTTAATTATGAGAGTAATGGTGGATTTATGTCTGGTGGATATAAAAATAAACAACATTTTTTAAATATATTTAATGATTATTGTGAAAAGTATATATGCTTTGATTTAGAAGATGATGAAAGTGAGTCAGAATATGAGTAACTTAAAAGAGGAAAAATTAAATTCATATCATAAACCAAAATGCAACACATTTGCTTTAAAGGACTTAATTGAAAATGGAAGAAGAATTAAAAAAATATCTCAAAGAGAATTATCAAGAAGAATTGGAGTAAGTAATACATCAATAAATGATCTTGAAAGAGGTAGAATTCAGAAACCAAGTATAGAAATGCTGATGAATATTTCTGAAGAATTAGATATTTCTATAATCAAATTACTAAATGCTGCTGGTTATGAGAAATTGTTATTTTTATTGAATAAGTAATAATTTTAAAAACAATAATGAATAGGAGATGATAGTTTGAGTATTATTAAGAAAGCTAAATTTGCTTATAAGGGATTTAAGGAAAAGCCAAAGTACATTTATACACAGGAAGAGATGAAACAATTTGAAAATTATATTGAAGATAATTTTGGAAAATTTATGGTTTATCATGAACTATATTCTCCAGATATACATGTAGATATTTTAGTAATACCTCCAACTGAAGATTGTTACTATTATAAATTAATTACTGAAGGTGTTGGTGCTTATAAAATGAATGTTCCAGATGTTTTACCAAAAGGAGAATATGAGAGAACTGAGCTGGTTGCTTATATTCCAGCCGATTGTGATATGAAAGATATACCAAAAAAACATGGTTGGGTAATAAGCCAATTAAAGATGATAGGTAGACTAGCAATAGAGGATAATTCTTGGATAGGAATAGGACATACAATTTCTCATAGTGAAGATGGAAATATTCCACTTGATCCTAAAGTGAAATTTGTATCTAATCTTTTAGTACCTGCTATGAATATAGATAGAAAGGAATTAGATTTAAAATTAGGTACAAAAGAAAAAATTAATTTTTATCAATTAGTTCCTTTATATAAAGAAGAATATTTATTTCAAAAAGAAAATGGATTACCTGCTCTTATGAATTTATTTATGGATAACCAACTGGATCTAGTTATAAATGAGGATAGAAAGAATTGTTGTGAAGAAGAAAAACAGATAGACAAAAACGAAATAGAAGAGGAGATGGAATATTAAGATGAATAACAATGATAAAGATATAGATTTTATGCTTAAAGTTGAAGAGTGGCTTGTTATAAATGATGTAAAAGATCGAATGTATTCTTTTGAATATTTAAAAACGCATACTTTAAGTGGTTATTTATATGAAGTAAAAGAACACCTGGGATGGAAAGCTCCAGATTTGATTGATGAACTGAAACAAATGGAAAAAGATTATAAAGATATAGGAAAAACGCATAAACCAATTATAGATAAGGAAACTTTTGATAGAGCAAACGAAATCTTGCATGAGCAAGAGGAAGTGGAGAGATAGATAATGATAGAAACTAAAGAAGCAAAAGTTCATTATTTAAGTTCAAATGATAATCCAATAGTAAGAAATAAAAAAATTACTGTTATTAATTATGATAATTATGATTTTTATATTTTAGATGAGGATAAAAGTTCAAATGGTGCTAATCTTCTTTTTAAAGGTGAAGATGGAGAATATTGGATGTTCTACAATCAATATATATCTTTTAACAGATTCAACTCATTGATTAATGATATTTGTAAAAATGAATATGAGAAAGATGATTGCCTGAGATATTGTAATTATATTAAAGAAAAAGTGAAACCCATATTTGACAATTATTTAGAATCAATTAATACTAGACTTAATTATAGTGGCTTTTTTAATTATATTGAACTTGCTTATATAGAAAAGAATCATCCTGATCTTTATGAAAATGCAAAAAAATCTAGAGAGCAATATATTGCAATAAAAGATGAAATGCGAAGAAAAGCAGAAGAAGATATGAAAGAAAGAAGAAATAAAGAGGTGAAGGAAAAGAATCAAATATTTAAAGACAAAATAACAAATGCTAAAATTGCAATCTTTGAAGGAAAAAATGTTTTATCTGAAATATTAAGTTTTTATAAAAATGATGATTATTATAAACAAACATCACAAAATGTATTTTTATATCTATTAAAAGAATATAAAATTGATGTTCCTTTGAAAACTCAAGGATATATTAATAATAAATTATATTCTTATGATTTTGGTTCAAATAGTTATCGTTACTATGGAAAATATAATAGCCCAACATTTTCTGATTATTTAGTAGAATTAAAAAATAAAATTGATAAAGAATATAGTTTAGATAAATCAGTAGAAGATATTGATATTACAGATGGAATGTATTAAGAAGGGGGAAATATTATGAATAGAGAAGCAATAGAAAGACACATGAAATATTTACAAGAAGATAAGTATGATCGAGAGTTTTATGTAGCATATTACTTCATGATGTTAAAGGATTAACTGTTGGAGATTTAAATAGCGATATTATAAATAAAGCATTTGAAATAAGTGATGCCTATGATTCGATTTATAATGAGGATATGAGAGATAGACTTTTAAATGATTTTGATTACGAAAAAGAAGAGGAACAAGAAATAGAAAAAGAGGAGGAATTAACTATATGAAATATATATTAGGTTATAAATATGATCATTGTTCAATAACATTATATTTAGAAAGTAAAAAAGGAAAATGTCCAGCTAGCACCACTTTTCATCGTTTGAATTGGGATGAAAATACTATTAATAATATTGAAGATTTTGTCAATAAGAAAATAAATGATTTGATTAACAATGCTAGATTATCTGATTATTTTTTTAAAATTGATTATAATGAGTTAAAACAACAGTCAAAAAACATTAGTAGTGAATTCTCTGAATATTTAAGAACTAAAAATAAGCTTTTGAATGTTTCTATAAAAGATTGGTATAAAGAAAACTATCCACAAGATGAAGTTGGAGAGCATCTCTCTAATTTTTCTTTTAAGGATCTTAATAATTTATTAAATTCTGGAGTTGGTGATGTATATACCATTATTGGTTATACAGATAGTATCGTAAGAGAAAGGTGCTTTGAGAGACTAGCAGATATTACTGAACAAGACTATGATGTAGTTTACAATAAATGGATAAATTTGGATGATAGAGAAGAAGAATTAGAAATAGAAAGATAGAAAGGAATACGTACTATGATTGATAAAGATTTGGTAAAAAGAAATATTGATTATATAAAATATAATGATCGTACATTTCATGAAGTTTATGTTGCAATAATGATAAGTGAAGTTATGAATGTTCCAATAGATTGGATTGATAATGAAAAACTTGAAAAAGTTTCAACTTGTATAGAAAAAGCAATTGAATCAAATAAAATCTTTAATGAAGAATTTAGAAAAAAAATAATGGATATCGAAAAAGAAATTGAAATGGAAAAGATGCCATGGAAAAATAATGAATTAGATTTAATTGATCGAATTTTGTATAGGCATAAAATATATGATATTGAGTTAGAATATGATAAAGACAATAATGTTGTTGCAAAAGATGATAGTAATGTCTGGGTAGGAAAAGAATTTTATGATTTTTTATATAATGAGGTTTTTAATTTTAATGACAATGGTACATTGGATTTAGTAGTTGATGAAGATTTAAAAAAATTAGATGAATTTAGAAAAAAGTATGAAATCAATAAGGATAGTCTCAAGAATGAAGAGATGGAGGAAATAGAAAAATAAATATGAAAAAATTAAATATTTTTTTATTAATACTATTTGTTTTATCTTTCATTTTTTGTACTTATAAAGTTTTGAATTTTTATAAAGAAGATAAAAATGAAGAAGATTTAAAAAAAGAATTGGTTGATATTGTAAATATACCTGATATTCTATCTGAAGAACCAGAATTTAAAATTGATTTTGATGAATTAAGAAAAATAAATCCTGATGTTGTTGGATGGATTGTGATAGAAGGAACACAGGTTAATTATCCAGTTGTTCGTGGAAATAATAATTCTTATTATTTAAATCATTCTTATGACAAAAAGTGGAGTGGATATGGGAGTATATTTATGGATTGTAACTCTTCCTTAGATTTTTCTGATTTTAATACTTTTGTATATGGTCATAGCACCAAAAATGGAACAATGTTTGGAGAATTATATAAGTTTATGGATGTTAATTTTTTTAATGATCATCCTAAATTTTATCTATATACTCCTTCTGCAAATTATTTAGTAGAAATATTTAGTGCTTATGTAGATGATACTGAATCTGATTCATATAATCAGATTTTTTCATCTTGGGAAAAATATAAGGACTATTTAGATACAATAATTTCTAAAAGTAAATATCAAACAAATATAAGTGTCGATTATAGTAGTGATAGAATAATTACATTATATTCCTGTTCTAAAGAAGCAAATCATAGTAAAAGAGATAGATACTTTATACATGGCAAATTAACTAAAATTTAATTTTGATTCCAGGATTTCGGTGAGTAAAAATTCATATTTGTAAAGGAGAAATATGCAACAGAAAACTGAAATACGTAGTGAAGATCAAGAATTAATAAATTATAGTTTTGAAATTTTATTAGTAAATTTATTATATAAGAAAAAAGAAATAAGTGAAGAAGAGTATCGAAAATTAAAATCAATAATAGAGGATAATTATTTGAATTCTACTAAAAAAAATACCAATGTTATGGTATAATGTTGTTGTAGAAACGTTGGTGAATGAATTTCAAATTGGAAGGAGGACAATGGGTAAAGTTGAAGTCATTTCACCGAAAATCCTACAAAACAATCAACAATTAAATATTATTAAGCTAAAAGTAGCTGCTTACTGCCGTGTAAGTACAGAAGAGGAAGAACAATTAAATAGTTATGAATCGCAAATAAGTTATTATACAGCTAAAATTCAAGAAAATCCTGAGTGGGAATTCGCAGGAATATATGCTGATGAAGGAATCACAGGAACTAAGGTAGATAAAAGAACAGAATTTTTGCGAATGATTAAAGATGCAGAAGCTGGAAAGATAGATTTAATATTAGTTAAGTCTATCTCCAGATTCGGACGTAATACAGTAGATATTTTAAATTATATTCGGAAATTAAAAGCATTAAATATAGCAGTATATTTTGAAGAAGAGAATATTAATACATTAAAAATGCAAGGTGAGATTTTAATTTCAGTTCTTGCAGCACTTGCTCAACAAGGAAGTTCTACAATTTCATCAAGTGTAATCTTAGGAAATAAAATGAAAATGAAAAGAGGAGAACTTGTTGGGAGATATGAATGCTTTGGTTATCGATATAATGAGGAGATAGAAAATCTCGAAATTGTCGAAGAAGAAGCAGTAATTGTTAGAAAAGTTTTTGATTTATATGTAAGTGGTTTAGGATCTCCTACAATTGCAAAAATGATGAATGAACAAGGATATGTTACACCAACAGGGAAGAAATGGAGAGATACTACTGTATGTGATATGATAAATAATGTTAAGTATGCTGGAGATTTATTGAGTGGTCAAAATTATACTGTAGATCCGATTGCTCATATTAGAAAGCAAAATCGTGGGGAGAGAGAAATGTATTACGCTAAAGATCATCATCCTGCGATTATAGATAGGAAAACTTTTAATAAAGCAAAAGAAATTATGAATAAAAGAAGACAACAGTATAATGGTGCTTATGCTCCTAATAAGTACAGCACTCAATATGCTTTTAGCAGCAAAATCGAATGTGGATATTGTGGTCAAAAGTTTTATAGATGGAAAAGAGTTCTTGGAAAAGATAAGCATGATTTGGTTACTTGGGTATGTTCAACAAAGAAAATGAAAAAGAATGGATTAGCAGAGCATCTTTGTGAAAATTTCAATTATAGAGATGATACAATAAAAGAAGCATTTGTAAAAGTTTATTCCATATTGTGTAAAGATAATAAAGCGATTATTCAAAAATTACTAGATGTAATTAAAGATGTATTATCTGATGATAGTTACACAAGAGAAATAGATAAATTGACTAGACAAATGAACACATTAAAAGATAAGCAGTCTAATTTGGTAGATATGAAACTGGAAGGTTTAGTTGATCAAGATATATATTTAAAAAAATATCAAGAGTTAAATAATAAGATAGAGTTGTTGAGTTTAAAAATTGGGGAATATGAAAAAGTTATTGGCGATAATAAAAATATTAAGTCACGAATTGATAGATTTAAGCAAATTTTTGCTTCACCTACTATTTTAGAAGAATTCAGTAGGGAAGTGTTTGAGACATTAGTCGAAAAGATAATTATAGGTAAGATTGAAGATGATGGTACGAAGAATCCATACTATATAAAATTTATTTTAAATAGTGGTACAGAAATAATAGATGACTTACCAAAAACTAGAAAGGAAACGAAGAAAAATGGAATTAACAAGAGCGAATCCACTGTCGCTCAAAATAATGTATCTTTATCAGACAATAGGGAATGGAATGCCAGGAATTCACCATATGCTTGCGAAGCTTTTAAAAGACTCTATCTGTAAATATAAGACAATGAAAGGGTATAAAGTTTTACGTAAAGTAGGATGGGACACTCATGGATTACCAGTTGAAGTTCAAGTAGAAAAAGAACTTGGATTCGAGGGAAAAACAGATATCGAAAAGTATGGAATTAAAGAATTTAATGAGAAATGTCGTGAATCGGTTTGGAAAAACGAAAAAGCATTTCGGGATTTTACAAACAAGATGGGTCAATTTATTGACTTAGAACATCCATATATTACCTACGATAATAACTATATTGAAACAGAATGGTGGATTTTAAAGAAATTCTTTGAGGAAGGATTAATTTACGATGGATTAAAAATTCTTCCATACTGTCCAAGATGTGGAACAGGACTTGCTTCTCATGAGGTTGCCCAAGGATATAAAGAAATTAGTGTCAATACGGTAACAGTTCCTTTTAAAATGAAAGAGGAAGAGAACACTTATTTACTAATTTGGACCACTACGCCATGGACTTTAATGTCCAACATAGCAGCTTGTGTCAACCCTAAAGAAAAATATGTAAAGTGTTTGTCTAAAGGATACAATTTCATTGTTGCAAAAAAACTAGCCCATAAAGTACTAGGGGATGACGTTGAAGTTGTAGAAGAATATCTTGGAAAAGATTTAGAATATCGTGAGTATGAGCAATTCTTACCATTTTTAAAAGTAAACAAAAAGGCCTTCTTTGTAACATGTGCAGACTATGTTACGATGGGAGATGGAACGGGAATCGTTCATATCGCTCCAGCATTTGGACAAGATGACTATGAGGTAGGACTACAATATGATTTACCAATATTAAATCCAGTCGATGAGAATGGTTGTTATACAGAAGGTCCTTGGAAAGGTAGACTTGTAGTAGACTCTGAGTTAGAAGTTGAAATTATTAAGTATCTAGCGGGTGAAGATAAACTTTTCAAAAAACAAAAGATGGAACACAACTATCCACATTGTTGGCGATGCAAAACACCACTCGTTTACTATTCAAAACCAAGTCTTTATATTAAAACAACAGCTTTTAAAGATAAGATTATTGAAGCGAATAATGCGGTTCATTGGTATCCAGAATATGTGGGTGAAAAAAGATTTGGAAATTGGCTTGAAAATATGAATGATTGGGCGATTTCTAGAAACCGTTACTGGGGTACTCCAATTCCACTATGGAGATGTAGTTGTGGACATGACGAGATGATTGGTTCAAGAAGTGAACTAGTAGAAAAATCAATCGAAGAAATAGATGAGACCATCGAATTACATAGACCTTATGTAGACGATATTCATATTAAGTGTCCAGAATGTGGAAAAGAAATGTCACGTGTCAAAGACGTAATGGATTGTTGGTTTGATAGTGGTGCGATGCCTTTTGCACAGTATCATTATCCATTTGAAAATAAAGAACTCTTTGAAAAACAATTTCCAGCAGACTTTATTTCAGAAGGAATTGACCAAACACGTGGGTGGTTCTATTCATTAATTGTAATTTCTACTTTTATTAAAGGATGCAGTCCTTATAAGAATGTACTTGTCAATGACTTACTTTTAGATAAGTTCGGTCAAAAGATGCACAAATCGAAAGGAAATGCAGTAGAACCATTTTCTATTATTGAAACCTATGGAGCAGATGCAACTAGATGGTATATGTTGTCAACTTCTCCAGTATGGACACCATTAAAGTTTGATGAAGATGGAATCAAAGAAGTACAATCTAAATTTTTTAATACGCTAAGAAATACCTATACTTTCTTTGAACTTTATGCCAATACAGATAAAGTTGATGTCAAGGACTGTAAAGTAAATTATAATGACTTAGAAGAAATTGATTGGTGGCTGTTATCAAAATACAATAGACTAGTAAAATATACAACTTCTGCCATGGACGAATATGACTTAAATAAAGCAGTTCGTTTGATCAATCAATTTGTAAATGAAGAACTATCTAATTGGTACATTAGAAGAAATCGTAGACGTTTCTGGAAAGGAGAATTAGATACTTCGAAAAAAGCAGTCTATCAAACAAGCTATGAAGTATTGGTGGGTATCACAAAACTAGTAGCGCCAATTGCACCTTTTCTTGCAGATGAGATTTATACCAATCTAACAGGAGAAGAAAGTGTTCATTTATCCGATTATCCTACTTGGAATGAAGCCTATATCAGAGAGGATATCGAATATCGAATGGATTTAGTAAGAGATTTAATTTCCTTAGGAAGAAATGCAAGAGAAGAAGCAAAGATTAAAGTCCGTCAACCAATTGGAGAAATCATCTTAGATGGAAAAATTGAAAACACAATTTCTGATATGATTGATTTAATCAAAGAAGAATTAAATGTAAAAGATATAATATTCAAAGAAGATTTATCTGATTATATGAACTATGAAGTAAAACCAAACTTTAAGATATGTGGAAAATTATTTGGTGCAAATATTAAAGAGTTCAGTCAAAAATTAGCAAGTTTAGATATGGATAAAATTACAGCCCTTGACCATGAAGATACGATTAAAATGGAAGTAGGGAATGAAGAATTTGAAATCACTAGAGAAATGGTAGAAATTCGAGTATCTTCTAAAGAAGGATTCAATGCATCTCATGAAGGAAGTAATTTTATTGTACTAAATACAACCTTAACAGAAGATTTGTTACATGAAGGAATTGTACGTGAATTAATCAGCAAAGTACAAAATCTAAGAAAGAATAAAGACTTTGATATTACAGATAGAATTCATATCTACTACGAAGGACCAAAAGAATTTAAAGAAGCAATTTCAAATTATACAAATCTAATTCAAGATGAAACTTTGGCATTATCCATTGAAGAAAAGAAAAATCAAGGAGAAGTTTATAATTTGAATGGTTTAGAAGTTCAGTTAGATGTTGAAAAGGATTAAGAAAGACCTAAAGGTTTTTCTTTTTTGTGCGCCAGGCATGGCATATGACTAGGTGGTGAAAGTCTACTATACACGTAAGTATCTGCGAAGTATTAGAGAAGTACAACACATTAACAGTGATGTTAGGGCTAAAGGAAGTGTGGAACAAAAATAGCTAGCGAGGAAATAGAAGAAGTAGAAGAAAATACCCCAGTCTTTTGTATCGAATGTGGAAAGAAATTAAAGAAAATCAAGAATTTTGTCCAAGTTGTGGTGCCAAAGTGATGGAAGAAAATCTAGATGAAGAAAAAGAAGAACAAGAGGAAGTCCTGGTTACAGTTCCATCAGTGATAGATAAAAATCAGAAAGAGGCTATAAAAGAATTAGAAAAATTGTCTTTAAAAGTAAAAATAGAAGAGCAAGAAACAGAAGAGGAAGTAGGAATTGTATTTGAACAGGAACCAGTTGATAAGAAAGTAAAAAAGAATAGTGAGGTTACAATTAGAGTATATATTTCTATGGAGAAAGCAGAAATGGTTCCAGTTGTTGGGGATACTCTAGAAGATGCAACTAAGAAATTGGAGGCAATTAAAGTAGCAACTAATTGAAAAGTCAAGTGATACAGTAGAAAAAGGAAAAAATGTTTCTAAAGGAAGTACTGTCACAATTACAGTGGTCACTGGAAAAGAAGAAGAAACTTCAAGAGAAACTACCGCCCCAAAGAATACTTCAACACCAAAAGCAACAGCAACCGTAAAACCAACTCCAACTCCTAAATCAACTTCAAAAGCCGATTGGTCGAGTTGGAATGTCTCCCTTCCTAGCAATGTAAATAATATTAAATATGAAATTAAAACTAAAACGCAGTATCGTTCTAGAAATAAAGAAACAACAACATCTACCAATTCCTCTTTATCTGGTTGGACACAATATGATTCTAAGTCAGAAGCAGTTTATTCTAAAAATAAGATAGCAACAGTCGATTGGAATCAATATAGCTCATTTAAAAGTAATAAAAACTATCAAATTATATCAGAAGAGGTAATTAAAAGGGATATTCATTATGCTTATTGTAAAATGAATAATGCATATTATTCAGTACCACAGGCTACAGGTGCTTGTCCAAGTGGTTCTAATAAAGCGGTGATGTAGCAAGTAAGTGATAGACTCTTAGATACGTTTATTATAAATACATATGTGTCTAAGAATCTTTATGATGGTACAGGAAATCATCAAGTTTTAATCGTTGCGATGGAACCTTTTACATACAGAATCACCTATAAGGAAAAAACAGGAGAAAATAATACTTATTATTTTTATAAGTGGGGCTCTTGGAGAGATTGACAGGATAGTAATATCTCTGGAAATGATAATGTGCAGGTAGAAACAAGAACTATGTATAGGTACCGTGCAAAATAAAGTGAAGAAGTGCTTGATTTTTTCTTGAATTTTTAGTATATTATAAGCGTACCTTTTCTAGGACTTGGAAAAAATTCCGACCAATTCTTGGTAAAGGCAAATATTTAAATAGGAGGAATTAAAATGGCTTTAACAAAAGAGAAAAAAGAAGAGATTGTTAAAAAGTATGCTAGAGGAGAGAAAGATACAGGATCTGCAGAGGTACAAATTGCAATTTTAACAGAAGAAATTAAAGAGTTAACAGAGCATTTAAAAGTACACAAACATGATCATCATTCTCGTCGTGGACTTCTTAAAAAAGTTGGACAAAGAAGAAGTATGTTAAATTACTTAGCTAAAAAAGATGTCCAAAGATATAGAGAAGTTGTAAAAAGTTTAGGATTAAGAAAATAATAAAATATGGGCACTAATTTTTTAGTGCTCTTATTTTTTATTGGAAAACAAGTTTGGGGGAATTAAAATGAATAAACATTTAGAATTAAAAATAAATATAAGAGATTTATATGTAGGAAGATATAAGAATAGTGGGGAAGAAGCCTTATTCTATCAAAAAAGCTTAATGAAATTTGAAGATTTAACTGATAGTGATAAAGAAGTATACAAAAGTGAAATTAATTTGGATTTATTAGTTTCGTATCGAGATGCCATTCCTAAAAGCGTGATAAAAATCGCAAGAAATATGAACTTATATATTGATGATAGAAATGAGATATCAAGAAAAAAAGCCGTAGAATTATATAGAGATGATCGAGAAAAAAGAATATCTTTAGATACACTGTTTATTGGTGATATCTATCGAGTAGATAGTATTGTGGATCAAAAAATTATAAATTCCAAAAATCAAGGATTAATGAGCGGAGATTGTTATACGACTTTTACAGGTGTTTTAATTAAACAAGGAGCCTTATTAATTAATGAAGATGAATTCCTTCAAGATATGGAACATTCTATTACTATAAAACGAAATCATTATCCAGAAGTAGGGGAACTTGTAGTAATGGAAGATGATCAGTTAAGATTAGTACCATCCTCTAAAACTCAAACGGAGAAGATAGAACCGTTTACATCTATCGTTCCAATGAAAGGGAAAGAGGCACCTAAGAGTAAAATACTAAGTGAATATAGGAAGTATATGATATGAGTAATCTAAATACGATGATTACTACACTAAGTGGAAATAGCATTGATCTTTTCAACATTAAAAAGGAGGATATCCGATTAGAAGATATTTCTCTTCTACTTGCTCAAACTCCTTGTTATCTAGGAAGCAATCTCCCATCTTATAGTCTTGCACAACACTCTTTAAACTGTTCAAAAGTTGCAAGAGAAAAATATGATGAAAGAATGGGACTTTATTTACTACTTCACGATGCTAAACATACCTATATTAAAAGTGCCACAGAATCATTTAAAAAGTTAATTGCAAAGGTAGGTCTTTTGGAAAAGAATATTGATAGAGCAATTTATGATCATTTCGGATTAGAGTTTCCTGGCTTTGGCTTTGGTTATTATGAAAGGCTTTATATGGAAAGAATTAATGAGATTGATTGTGGGATTTTAGCAAATGAGATTCCTGTAATCATGCCTGAGTGGATGGGATTGATTCCAAAAGAAATGTTACCATTTCCAATGGAATTAGATTTTAACAAACGGCCAGTAGAGGATGTAAAAGAAGAATATGAAGATACACTAAAATATTTAGTGAAAAAAATATAGGAGGAAGTAATGAAAAAAATATACAAACTTAATTTTAGGGGGAAAAAATTAGTTGTTGAACATGGAGAAGTAGCGAAAAAAGCAGATGGAGCAGTTTTGGTTCGTTATGGTGATACAGTAATTTTATCCACAGTTGTTGTGAGTAAAACTGCCAATGTCCTATCTGACTTTTTTCCATTAATGGTTTTATATAACGAAAAATTATATGCTGTTGGAAAAATCCCAGGTGGATTTATAAAACGTGAAGGACGTCCTACTGAAAAAGGAACTTTGGCTGCTCGTATGATTGATCGTCCAATGAGACCGATGTTTCCTGAAAATTTTAAAAATGAAGTTCAAGTGGTGAATACAGTACTATCAGTTGATCCTGATTATTCACCCGAATTAACAGCAATGTTTGGCTCAAGCCTTGCAACTTGTATTAGTAAAATTCCATTTGATGGTCCAATTGCGGGTGTAAAAGTGGGACGTGTAAATGGAGAATTCATCATTAACCCAACACCAGAAGAATTAGAAATATCTGAATTAGATTTAACAGTCGCAGGTACCAAACATGCAATTAATATGGTAGAAGCAGGAGCAAAACAAGTCAGTGAAGAATTGATGCTAGATGCTTTAATGTTTGGTCATGAAGCAATTAAAGAGTTAGTTGCTTTCCAAGAGAAGATTATTTCTGAAATTGGCGAAGAGAAAATGGATTATGATGTTCTAGAAATCTCTGATGAATTGCGTAAGGAAGTAAGAAATATTGCCGAAGAAAAATTAAATCAAGCACTAAGAATTAAAAATAAGTTAGAAAAATATGCTGCGATTGATCAAGTCAAAGAAGAAATTGTTGAAAAATATACGAAGGAAAATGAGGATAGCTTAAAAGAAAAAGAATTAGTAGAACTAACAACAAAGGTAAAACTAGTATTAGAAGAAATTGAATACGAAATTTTCCGTCAAATCGTAGTAAAAGAAAAAATACGTGCAGATGGAAGAAAAATGGATGAAATTCGACCACTATCAACAGATATTGATTTACTTCCAAGAACACATGGTTCTGCCTTATTTACAAGAGGGGAAACTCAAGCCTTGGCAATTACGACTTTAGGTGCCTTAGGAGAACATCAAATCTTAGATGGACTTGATATGGAAACTGAAAAAAGATTCATGTTACATTATAATTTCCCAGCCTTCTCAGTCGGAGAAACGGGAAGATATGGAGCTCCTGGACGCCGTGAAATTGGACATGGTGCTTTAGGTGAAAGAGCACTTCTTCAAGTAATGCCAACGGAAGAAGAATTCCCATATACAGTTCGAATTGTATCTGAAATCTTAGAAAGTAATGGTTCTAGTAGCCAAGCGACCATTTGTGCTGGATGTATGAGTCTAATGGCAGCAGGGGTTCCAATCAAAGCTCCAGTTGCAGGAATTGCGATGGGATTAATCACAAAGGATGATGACTATACAATTCTAACAGACATCCAAGAAATGGAAGACCATTTAGGAGATATGGACTTTAAGGTTGCAGGAACCAAAGATGGAATTACTGCTTTACAAATGGATATTAAGATTAAAGGAATCACAAAAGATATCTTAAAAGAAGCATTAGAGCAAGCTAAAAAAGCACGCTTCGAAATCTTAGATACGATAGAAAAACAAATTAAAGAACCAAGAAAAGAAGTCAGCAAATATGCACCAAAGACAGAAATATTTATGATTAAACCAGAAAAAGTAAAAGATGTCATTGGTCGTGGTGGCGAAATGATTACTAAAATTATCTGTGATGCATCGAATGTAACTTCAGTTACTGATATGAATGCTGTAAAAGTAGATTTAGGTGACGATGGAAAAGTTGTAATTTATCATTCTGATCAAGAAGTGATCAATAAGACGAGAGATATGATTTTAGAAGTGGTTCGTGAAGTAGAAGAAGGAGAAATCTATCCTGCAAAAGTTGTAAAAATAGAAGACTTTGGCTGTTTTGTTCAAGTATGGCCAGGATGTGAAGGGTTAGTTCACGTATCAGAACTTGCACATGAACGTGTGAAGGAAGTTAGAGACGTCGTATCTTTGGGGGATGAAATTGTGGTAAAATGTCTTGGACTAGACAAAAGAGGAAGACTAAACTTCTCTAGAAAACAAGTAATGCCAGCACCTAAGAAACAAGAAAAAGACGAAAAAAAATCTAAGAAAGAAACAAAAGAAAAGGAATAAAATTGCTTATTATAAGTTGCAGATAGATAAAATTTATATTGGAAAATTAAATAAAGAAATAGGTAGTAGAGAGTTGTTCAAATAAAATAAAATTTTGGATAACTCTCTAATTATATAATCAAATATTAGATGAAAGAGGGAGTGATAAAAGGTGAGACAATAAAAACTAAAAACAATTGTGGGATTATTTGAAGGGAGCGAAATTAGAAGTGTTTGGGATAGAGAAAAAGAAGATTATTATTTTAGTGTAATAGATGTAGTATCTGTTCTAACTGATAGCAATAATCAAGAAATTATTGGAATATGATGAAAAAAAGAATGACTGAAGAAGAGCAAAGTGAGTTGTCCACAAAATGTGTACAATTGAAAATGAAATCAAAAAAGGATGGAAAAAGTTATTTTACTGATACTTTAGACACAAAAGGAATATTAAGACTTATTGAATCAATTCCCTCACCTAAAGCAGAATCGTTTAAAATGTGGTTAGCTTCTTTAGGTAGTGAAAGAATTGATGAAGTATTTGATCCTGAAATTGCTATTAAAAGAATTGATGAAGTATTTGATCCTGAAATTGCTATTAAAAGAGCAATTGACTATTATCGTAAAAAGGGATATTCTGACTAATGGATTGAGGCAAAATTAAAAGGAATACTAGATAGAAATAAACTAACAAATTTATGGAAAGAAGGTACTATTTCTAATGCTTTCGAATATGGAATACTTACGAATGAAATATATAAAGAATGGTCTGGTATGAAGGAAAGTGAATATAAGGCGCATAAAGGACTTAGAAAAGAGTCACTTCGAGATAATATGTCTAATATCGAAGTTGCACTTACTGATTTAGGAGAAATTGCGACTCGTGAACTTGCGAGTATTCATAAACCTTCTGGATTAGAACAAAATAAAAAAATTGCTAAAATGGGTGGACATGCTGTAAAAGTTGTTAGAGATGATATAGAAAAAATTTTGGAAAATTAGTAATTAGTAATTGAATACACTGAATTACCAATATATAAATGAAAATAAACAAATAGAAAATCAATAATTTTATTAAAAAAGTAAAACTAAAACAAAACAATGTGTATTCATATAAGAATAGTCTTCGTTTGATTCATAGAGTGATAGGAAAAAAACTAGTTTCACGTTTTCTTTTAAAATTCGACAAAATACTTTCAATTATAAATATATGATAATATCAAAGTTTCTTTACTAATTTACTGTATTTATTATTGGAGGATTAACTATGAATAAGAATAGAATAAGGGGAACTAGGAAATTTACAATCATTCTTTTTTGTTTTATGGTTCTTTTTTTTCTATGTATTTTTATTGTATCTTCCTATTCAGTCCCAGAATTGGTATCCAGTATTACCGTAGATTCTATGGAATTAAATTATCAAAATCAAACCCCAGGAAGTTTTAGAGTTACGAAAAGTGCAAAATGGATATCTAGTGATAAAGTAAGAGTCACTTTAGATTTAAAAACAATTTCCTTAGAAGAAGCGTCTGATAAAAATATAATTATTGTATTAGATACCTCCAATACAATGAAAAATGAAAAAGTTTTAGGAATTAAAAGAGAACTCCAAAATATTATAAATATGGTTGATTCTAATAAACAAATGGCAATCATTACGTATAATAATTCTTCTAAAATTATTTCAAATTTTACAAGTAATCAAGAAAAATTAAAAGAAAAAATCGAAAATTTAACAGTAGAAACAGAAGGAAGAAATCTCTATCAAGCTTTTTTAAATGTAGAACAAATATTGAAAGAAGATCAAAACCATCTAATAGATACAAATATTATTTTAATCATGGGAGGATATCCTAGTAAGGAAATACCAAATGAAATTGGACAATTTGATTACTTGAAAAATCAATACCCAAATATAGCAGTATCAGTGATTCCCTATGAAATGGAGGGAGATATAGAAAAAATCTCCCAAATTGGTGATCAAGTCTTTTTATCAAATAGTGAAAATATTGAGAGCCATCTACAACAAGCCCTAGACTGTACAAAGGGGTATCAAAAATTTCAAATTACAGACTTTTTAAATACCAATTTTTTTGATGCAGAAAGTATTCAAAACATGAAGGTAACAAATGGAAATGTAGAAAGAGAAAGAAATAGGCTAAATTGGAATTTAGATGGACTTCCGAGTGGTGGAAGTAGTCAATTAGAATATGTAATTACTAGAAAAATAGAATCGACAGAAGAAATATACTTAATCAGTGAAAGAGAAGAAATTAGATATCAAATAAAAGATATAGATGAAAAAGTTACAAGCACTTTAACCCCTGTTTTGGGAAGATATTTTGATATTATGTATGATAAAAATGAACCTAGTGAATGTACAGTTAAAAATGTCCCAGAAAAAAGTACATACCTAGTGTATGAAACGGTGGAAGTACCAAGCGATATACCTACATGTAAAGGGTATCAATTTGAAGGATGGAAGAATGTAACAGAAGAATTGGATTTACCAAATGATGGTAGTTTTCAAATGCCAGAGTCGGACGTTACACTTCGTGCTGTGTGGTCAAAATTATCCATAAAGAAAAACATGGATGGAACCATTTATACATATCGAGATTCTACGATTCGAAAAGTTAACCATGTAGATACAGAAGAATTATGGGAATATAAAGACACAATTAAAAAAATTATATTTCAGGATACTTTTAAAGAATTGTCAAATGCAGTAGAAGTATTTGATATATCCAAGGAAAAAAATAATGGTGTTCTAGTCTATATCGTAAGCGAGAATGGAGGGTATACTGCTTATATTCAAGGAGACGGAAAAGTAATAGCGAATCCTGATAGTAGTTATTTATTCGATCAATTTAAAAATTTAGAAACTATCGAAGGAATCGAATACTTTGATACTTCCAAAGTTACGAATATGAGTCACATGTTTGGAAGGTGTAGAAGTTTAACAAGTATTGACTTAAGTCACTTTGATACCAGTAATGTTACTGATATGAGTTATATGTTTCATGACTGTATCAATTTAACAAAAGTAGATTTAAACGGACTAGATATATCAAAAGTTCAAACCATGCAAGGAATGTTTGAAAACTGCATGAAACTAAAAGAAGTAAATTTTAAAGATGATAATTTAACCAATGTCTTAGACATGAGAGATATGTTTAAGTACTCACCAAACTTAGAAGTGATTACTCCAGAAATTTTGAATATAGGAGAGGATACCAATACAGATGGAATTTTTGAAGGCGGAAATCTCCTAAAAGAACCACCAGTAAAAAAAGAATACACAGTAATCATAAATCACAATACGTATGGCAAAATCCAACCAACAACTTTAACAATCTCTTTTGGGAAGACAAATACAGTACTTGTAAATCCTAAGTTAGGATATTATTTAGAAGATTTTAGCTGTACGAATGGCTATAAAAATAATGCACTCATCCATTCTTCTTCTAGTGAAGAACAAACGATTACAATTAGTAATAATCATGAAAATGTTGGTAGTATTTGTAATGCCACATTTAGTTTAGCCATCTATAAAATTGAATATAACTTAGATGGAGGGATAATCGAAGGGGAGTATCCAACCACTTATACAATGGAAAGTTTAGTGACACTAAAGAATCCAACCAAAACAGGGTACGACTTTTTAGGATGGACTACGGAAGGGGAAACTACACCGAAAATGACGGTGACGATACCAAAAGGAAGTATAGGAAATAAAAGTTATACAGCGAATTGGACACCCAAACAGTATACGGTAACAATCAATAAAAATACAGGTGGAACGACAAGTGTTTCTAATTTATCGGTTCCATATGGAGGTAGTAACACATTTACTGTAACACCAAATCCTGGATATTATTTATCAAGTATCAGCTGTACAAATGGATATACTACAAATGTGAAAGTAGGAATTACTGAAACGTCATCTCAAGAAATTACGATTTCTAATAATAAGAAATTAAGCGAAAGTACTTGTAGTGTTTCATTTAAAGAATTACTTCTAACAGAATACCTTATTCACCTGTCAGAAATAGATACGAATAATCTAATATATGATGATACGATAGATAATAATTTAAGGTATATAGGATTAAATCCAAATAATTACGTAAGATTCAATAATGAATTATGGAGAATCATTGGAGTCATGAATAATATAGAAGATGCATCTGGAGACAAGAAAAGTCGTGTCAAGTTAATTAGAGATGAATCGATTGGTGAATACTCATGGGATAACAAGTTGAGTGGAGTAGGTTCCTCAACTTCAGCGAATGGAAGTAATGATTGGAGTGATGCAACCTTAATGGAAATTTTAAATCATGGACATTATTGGAACCAATCAAGTGGAACATGCTCTAGTGGCAAAAATGGTGCAGTTACCTCTTGTAATTTTAGTAGTATAGGGTTAACTATGGATGCAAAAGGAATGATTAGTAATATCAAATGGAATATAGGTGGACACAATACCTATGAGGATACAGTTTTAAATTTCTATACAAAGGAAAGAGGAATTAATGTATATAGTGGAAGACCAGCAACATGGAAAGGATATGTAGGATTAATGTATCCAAGTGATTATGGTTATGCCGTAGGGAAAAATGTAAGAAGCATATGCTTATCACAGAATATACATAACTATAATGAAAACAATTGTAAAGAAAATGATTGGCTCTATTTAGCGACTACTGAATGGACTCTAACTCCAAGATCGAATCATGCATATTATGCATTTAATATCAATGGGAATGGATATTTATATTATAGTAGTGCATACAATACCTATGCCATACGTCCTAGTGTATTTCTAAATACAAATATGAAAAAAACAGGAGGAAGGGGAACAGAGCAAGATCCATTTACAATTGAATAATAGAAACAATGAATTGTTTTTTGAGAAAATTTCTTGTAAAAACTAAAAGAACGCCTGGGTCCAGTTCTACTTAGCAAAATGAATTCATATTTTTAAATAGGTGATTCTATGTTAATGAAATTCTATAAAAGATATGCGTCTTACTTAGGAATTTTTGTCCTAGTATGTTTTAGTTTTTTTTACACAGAAAAAGCCGTAGATATTATTAGAAAGAATGATCCAGTCATGAAACAAATCGAAAAAGAAGCCTCCAAATATGAAATGGATCCAGTGAACGCCTATATATTTGGAGATGAAATGATATCAGGATTAAACGGAAAAAAAGTGAACATTGAGAAAAGTTTTAATGAAATGAAAAAAATTAACCAATATCGAAGCAGTATGCTAGTCTTCGATGAAGTGACTCCAACAACCCCACTAGAAGAACAATATGATAAGTATGTGATTCAAGGAAATTCTTCGAAAAGTCAAGTAGCTTTAATCTTTAAAGTAGATGATATTACATACCTCAATCAGTTAGTGAATATCTTAGGAGAAAAGGAAGTAGTAGCAACCTTTTTTATGGATGGAGAAATCATTGAACAAAACATGGATACCGTATCACATCTGGCATCGTCTGGATATGAAATTGAAAATTTAGGATATCAAGGAAGATACTCTTCTGATAAATTTCAGTGGACGAATAATATGATTACTTCTCTTACTAAGAAAAATACCAATTACTGTTATACTGATTATAAGGATAGTAATATCCTAGACCTTTGTAGTAAGAATTCAATGCATACAATTAAGCCAACCATTTCTACTGGAAGTTATCCATTCCTATCGATTAAAAAGAATTTAGAAAATGGAAGTCTAATTAGCTTTAACTTAACAGAAGTAACATTGAAAGAACTTCCTTCGATTATTTCCTATATTCGACAAAAAGGCTATGATATCGATACGATTACCAATGTGATTAGTGAAAGAAGAAATGAAGATAAGTAAAGGCCTAGACTAAAATAGTCTAGACCTTATTTTTTGGATGCTTTTATTACTGTATAAATAGACTCAAATAAGAACTATACGAATGGTATAGTCTTTATTACAATAAAATATTGTATAATGAGTTCGAGGTAAATGAAGTGGATTAAGAAAAAGTCGGAAAATTTATTAAAGAATTAAGACAAGAAAGTCACTTAACTCAACAAGAATTAGCTGATAAATTAGAAATTACTGATAAGGCAGTAAGTAAATGGGAAAATGGTAGATGTCTTCCCAATGTTTACTTTTTAAAACTATTGCCAGAAATATTTGAAATTAGTGTGAAGGAAATACTAAATGGAGAAAGAAATTTTAAGAAAAAAGAAATTGATGAAAACCATCACGATAAAGTATTAGAGGTAAAGCATTTATCTAAATCCTTTAAAGATAAAAAGTATTAAATGATATTAGTCTTGAAATATATGAAGGAGACATTATCGGATTAATTGGACCAAATGGTGCAGGAAAGACAACCTTGATTAAAACAATTGTAAACCTTTATAAATATGATTCTGGTAATGTAAAAATATGTGAATATGATACAAAAATAGAGTTAGAAAATGCATTATCGAAAATTGGATGTATGGTTGAAAATTCAAATGAAATATGAAAATTTAACAGGTAGAAAAAATTTAAGAATTATTGAACTAATTAATGGTATTAAGGATAAGGAATATACAGATAAAATGATTTAATTTGTAAAATTAAACGACAGAATTCATGATAAAGTAAAAAAATATTCATTAGGAATGAAACAGAGACTTGCGATTGCTACAGCGCTGATCAAGAAACCTAAATTACTAATTTTAGATGAGCCAACCAATGAATTGAATCCTAAGGGAATCAAAGAACTACGACAAATGTTAAAAACAATTAGTATAGAAGAAAATATGAGTATTTTAATTAGTAGCCATATTTTATCAGAAATAGAAAATATTTGTGATCAGATCATTATTATAGATAAAGGGAAAATCGTAAGTAATTTTAGAATAGAAGAAGTAAAATATAGAAATAAAAGTTTAGAAGAAGTGTATTTTAATAAAACAGAAGTTTTTGAAAGTGGTGAATCAATTGAAAATAATTAATTTAATAAGAGCTGAATTTATAAAAAATTATAATATTAAAAGATGGCTAGTTATTACTTTACTCTTAATAGGTGTGTCCTTATTTAGATGAAACAGAACCAAAGAAAATGAAAACATTTGAAGAAGAGTATAATGTATATTACTATAAAAAATATATTGAATATATGGAAATGTTAATAAATAATAAAGTTCAAACATCCAATGATTTTAGAATTGATATGATACAAGAGAAATTGATGCCCTTAGTTCGTCAAAACTATTTAATAGAAAGGATAGAAGAAAACGAGGGAAATTTATATATTAAAAATGAATGTATGAATTTAGAACCTGATGAATTAGAATATAGAAAAGAAATCTCTACTTTATGTGAAGAACCTACACATGTTCAATTAGAAAAGCTATATCAAAAAAATAAAATCAAAATTAGAGATTATGAAAACTTATTACAAGAAAATAAATTTTACAAATATCTAGAGTATGAAGTAGAAAATCATGTCATAGAAAAAACACCAATGATAGACGTAATCATGGAAAAGAAAATAGGAAAAAGTACAGAATTAGTAGAAAAAAAATATTTACATTATCAAAAACTAGAAAAAAATGCAAATATGGAATTGTTAAGTAAAAACGAATTTAAAGCAAATTACGAATATCCTACTTATGAAACCTACCTATCCTATCATCAAAAATTAAAAGAGAATGCAATAAAAAATAGTGAAATTTTATTATACAGTACCAAACATAATATAAAACATGATCAATTTTATAACTACCATGATGGTATCGTAGAAAGTATCATGTATCAAAATACGAAATTAAAAGTAAATCATATTTATCATTTTTCAGGAATCATCGCTTTAATTATTGCAATTACAAGTGGTGGAGTGATCAGTAATGAACATAATAGTGGTACCATTAAAAACATCATTACATCCCCCGTTAGAAGATGGAAAATCTTGCTTAGTAAATTTATTTACTTAGTAATAGATATGTATTTGATTTGGTTTTTAGGATTACTAATTCTAAGTCTATGTGCAGGAATGAAATATGGATTTTCCGATTTATTGACACCAAAAATTTTATATGTGGGAAATGAAGTAATAGAAGTAAATTATTACTTATACTTGATAAAAAATATTTTTTTAGTAAGCATTCCAATGATTTGTTTTATAAGTATTATTTTGTTTTTATCAGTGCTAACTCTAAACACATCATTAACTGTTGGAATATCCTCTATATTAGATGTATTAACGCCAGGAGTTTGGCTCTTAATGATGATTGGAAATATAAAGCAAATTGTTTATACACCATTATGGTATTTTGATTCTGGATTCATTCTAAATAATTCAGAAAGATATATAGAGTCACTTCAAAAAGTGAATTATAGTTTATCTACAGGGATCCTCATTTCTCTGATACTGATTTTGTTATTCTATAGAATTACGAATATTATTTATATAAAAAGAGATATTAAAAATTAAAAAATAAATATATAGGAATTTGTCCTTATATGTTTTTTTTCTTCGAAAAGACAAGCATTTTTCTTGGCAATGATTCCATTTTTATAGTATAATTTTAAATAGTGGTAAGGTGATAGTAATGTACTTAAAAGAAATACAAGCATCAGGTTTTAAATCTTTTGCAGATAAATTAAATATTGTATTAGATGATAATATTACTTGTATTGTAGGTCCCAATGGTAGTGGAAAAAGTAATGTAGTCGATGCTGTTCGTTGGGTTCTTGGAGAACAATCTGTAAAAAGTCTTCGTGGGGATGGATCCATGAGTGATGTTATTTTTTCTGGAAGTAAAAGCAGAAATGCCTTAAATGTTGCATCTGTTTCCCTTGTCTTTGATAATTCGGACGGGTATTTAAAAGTTCCTTATACGGAAGTATCTGTCAAAAGAAGAGTATATCGAAGTGGAGAAAATGAATATTTTTTAAATGGGGAGAAGTGTAGATTAAAAGATATTACAGACTTATTAATCGATAGTGGAATCGGAAAAGAGTCTTTTAATATTATTTCTCAAGGAGAAGTTCAAAAAATATTAAGTAATTCTCCTTATGAAAGAAGAGTGATTTTTGAAGAGGCTGCACATGTTTTAAAATACAAAAAAAGAAAAGAAGAGGCAATTAGAAAACTAGATCGAACGAAAAACAATTTGGAAAGGGTCGAAGATATTATCCATGAATTGGAGTTTCAACTAGAACCATTAAAAGAACAAAGCAAAAAGGCAAGAGAATATATTGAAACAAAAGAAAAACTAGAACAAGTAGAAGTTGCTTTACTCGCTTATGAAATTGAAATATTAAATAGTGAATATCAACAATCGAAAGCGAAACTAGAACTTTTAAATAATGAAATCCTAACACTCGCATCTGGAACAAGTGGTAATGATGCAGAAGTCAATCAAAAAAAAGTCCAGGAATTAAAACTTGAAACAGAACTAGCAGATCTTCAAAAAGAATTATTATTCCTAACGCGTGAAGAAGAAAAAATCAATGGAGAAAAGAAGATGCTTCAAGAAAGAAGCAAATATCAAGCAAATGATCAGCGTGTTCATGAAGCAATTGCAACATTAAAAGAAAATAATTTACGATTAGGAAATGAAATATCTCTTCTTACAAAAAAACTTTCTTTTTCTGAAGAAACCATTGCCAAAATGATAGTAAATCTAAATGATTTAGAACAACAATTACTAAAGTGTAGGAGAAAGTTAGAAGAAACAGATAAGGAAATATCTTTTAAAAAGAGAGACAATTATGAATTAGAAAATAAGATTCAAGTGTTAGAAAACTTTATTGAGTCTGGTGGAAACCTAAGTAGTAGTGTGAAATCTGTTCTAAACAACCCAAGATTAACAGGTGTTCATGATTGTATTGGAAATTTAGTAGATTGTGATTTAAAATTTGTAACAGCCTTAGATATTGCATTAGGTGCAAGTAAACAATTTTTAGTAGTTGATAATGAAACAGTCGCAAAAGATGCAATTAATTACCTAAAAGAAAATAAATTAGGTAGATGTACATTCTTTCCTTTAAATGTAATTCGTAGTAGATATATAGATACAGAAACAGAGAATCTTTTAAAAGTAGAAATGGGTTATATTGATGTACTGGCAAACTTAGTAAAATTTGATTCAAAATACAAAGACATTATCTATAATCAATTAGGAAATGTTCTAGTCGCAATGGATATTGATAGTGCAAACCGAATCAGTAGAAAGATACATAATCGTTATAAAATTGTTACACTAGAAGGAGAAGTTGTTCATGTTGGGGGATTTATGACTGGTGGTATCGTATCTTCTTCTAGAAATATGATTCGAGATAAATATGAATTAGAACGACTTGAGAGAAATAAACAAGAAAATATGGAAGTAATTGGGGAATTAGAACAAGTAAGATTAGAACAAGAAGAAGACATCAAGAAAATGGAAAATAAGCTACATGAACAACAATCTGCACTTCTTTTAGAACAAGAAGAAAAAAGTCATAAAGAGGAACATTTAAGTCATTTAAAAGAACAACAAGAACAAGTGAATTCAGAATTACATAGTTTGGATGCAGTAGTGGATTCTTCTATTTCAAAAGAAGAAGATCGAGTGATGGCTTCTTACTATGAGGCTCAGAAGAAAAAAGAAGAAACACAAATCTTAGTAAATCGTAAAAAGAAAGAAAAAGAAGATCTAAAAAGTGAAATTGAAGAGTTAGAGGCTAATACAAAACTAGTAAATAGTAACTTAAATAAAAAACAAACAGAAATTCATGAATTAGAAGTCAAAATTAATCGAATGGATGTAAAATTAGATTATAATTTAAATACGTTAAGTGAAGAATATTCATTAACTTTTGAAAAGGCAAGAGAAAATTATAGTTTAGAAATACCTTTAGAGGATGCACGAAGTGAGGTTTCAAACTACAAGGTAACATTAAAGAAAATTGGAATGGTGAATATTGAATCTATTAAAGAATTTGAACGTGTCAATGAAAGGTATCAATTCTTAGATCATCAAAGAAGTGATTTATTGAGTGCACAAGAGACACTATTAGAAATTATTGATGAGATGGATGAAGTCATGAAGGAAGAATTTAAAAAGACCTTTAACCAAATAGAAAAGGAATTTGAAATAGTCTTCTGTCAATTATTCAATGGTGGAAAGGCAACACTAAAATTAACAGACCCTGATAACTTACTAGAAAGCGGAGTAGAAATTATTGCATCCCCTCCAGGAAAAAAACTAACAACCATTTCTCTATTATCTGGAGGAGAGAAAACACTAACTGCCATCAGTTTACTATTTGCGATTTTAAATGTAAGAACAGTACCATTCTGTTTGTTCGATGAAGTAGAAGCTGCTCTTGATGAAGCCAATGTTGATAATTTTGGTACATACTTAGACCACTATAAAAATAAAACACAATTTTTGTTAATAACCCATAAGAAAAAAACAATGGAATATGCGAAAACACTCTATGGAATTACAATGCAAGAATCTGGTGTTAGTAAACTAGTAAGTGTCAAATTAGAAAGCAAATAAAAAAGGCAAAACTTGCCTTTTAATATGGATAATAGTAAAAATTATTATAATAAGTATTAGGGTAATAATAAGGTTGATAGTATGGTTGTGGATAAAAAGTAGGTCCATAAGAATTATTAGGTTGCTGATTTCCAATTGCGTATCCAGCAATTCCTCCTAATAATAATGGCCCAAAAAATCCACCAACAAAGCGATCTTGATTTTGATTAGAAGTATAATTTCTAGAAAAACCACGTCGTCCATACATATTTCTAGAAAATTGATTCATATTATAATTATATGGTTGCATAGATTATAATCTCCTTCCTAGATATAGTTTATGCGAGAAGAAAGGAATCGTGTGAAATGAGTGAAAAACTAAAAGAATTAGCAAATCAAATTGTAGATTATTCTATTAAAGTAAAAAAGGATGAAAAAGTGTTAATCATGACACAATCTTTAGAAGCAAGAGAATTTATTTCTTATTTAATTGAAGAAATTTATCAGCATGAAGGAGTTCCATCAGTAAAAATTAATGATCCTTATCTTGGAAGTCAATTATCAGAAGGAAATACAGAAAAAAGAATTGAACTTTTACAAACAATTCAAGAACAAGAAGTAGAGCTGTATGATTGTTTTATTAACATTCGCTACGCAACAAACGACTATGAGGATAAGAATATCAATCCAGAGATGAATCGGAAATTAAAAAAAGCCCTGCAAAAGAGTTCGGATATTAGAGTGAATCAAAGAAAGTGGGTACTTTTAAATTACCCATCGGATTTAGATAGTCATAAGGCAGGAATGACTTCTAGAGAATTTAAGGAGTTTGCTCTTGACGTAATGACTGTAGATTATCAGAAAATGAATGAATTGATTCGTCCATTAAAAGAATTTATGGATCGAACAGATAAGGTAAGATTAACAGGAAAAGATACAGATATTACCTTTAGTATCAAGGGGATGGGAAGCATTCCTTGTGTTGGAGAAATGAATATTCCAGATGGGGAACTTTATTCTGCTCCCGTTAAGGATAGTGTGAACGGTAAAATTACTTATAATACACCAAGTCCTTATAATGGATATATTTTCCACCATGTTTCTTTAGAATTTAAAGATGGTAAAATTATTAAGGCTACTTGTGATGAAGATGATAACAAATTAAATGAAATTTTTGATACAGATGATGGTGCTCGTTATGTTGGAGAATTCTCTTTGGGATTTAATCCAAAAATTTTAGAACCAATGGGAGATATTCTATATGATGAAAAGATCTTAGGAAGCTTACATTTCACGCCAGGGCAAGCTTATAAAGATTGTTACAATGGAAATGATTCTGGAATTCACTGGGATATGGTATTAATTCAAAGACCAGAGTATGGTGGAGGAGAGGTATATTTTGACGACGTTCTAATCCGGAAAGATGGAATGTTTGTGCTTGATGAATTAAAACCTCTAAACTTTGATTATAAAGGATAAAGCACCTATAAAAAATTAAGTTAAAAACTTGAAGATTATATTTGTAATATGATGAATATATCAAGGAAACTTGTATAAGTAAAAAAAGAAATACCTAGTTTTGAAGAGCTAGGTACGACTACAAAAAATTGTTCTAGTACCGACTGATACAGTTGGTATTATTTTTATATAAAAAGATTCTTTTAAAGTTCAAAATTTGCACTTTAAAAGTTTGATTAAGATTTGTTTAAGTTTTGATTAAGTTATATTGGTTAGAACATTTAATAGTAGTATAATAGTATTACATAAAAAAGGTATCTGGAAACAACATTTAAACAAACTAAATATTTCTAAATTGATTACAAATAATATTTATTTCTACATAATTCCTTTCTTTGCCATCATATCCATTAATTTTTTTGCACTATAATTTGGTATGTCTTTAGACCTTGTAACAATTCCGATAAACCTTTTGGGAACTTCTGGGATTACTTGAGTTTTGTATAGTTCTTTCTTGTTTAATCCTTCTTGAATAAATTCTTCGGTTGCATACCCAATACCAAAGCCAATTCTTATAAAATCCATAATAAGGTTATAACTAACAATTTCCATTTTAGGAACCAAAGATACATGGTTCTTTTTTAAATATTGATTTAAGAAATTTCTTGTATTAGATGGGGACTTTTGAAATAGTAAAGGATAATTTTTTAATTCCTCTAGTTTAATTTTTCCTTTGGTTAGCTCATAATACTTCTTATTTCCTACAAAAATATCGTGGACATCCATAACTTTTTGAATTTTTAAATCCTTTGCTTCTTCCATTGGAAGGTTTAATAACAGTAAATCTAGATTTCCATTTCTTAAATCAGTTAGCAGAGTTTCTGTTAATGTATTAATAATTTGGATATCAATATTTGGATATTTTTCATGAAATTTTTCTAAATAGGGCATCAACACATATTTACTGACCGTAGTACTCGCACCAATTCGAATACTTCCATAATCTAAATCTTGAAAATTAGTTAGAGCATGTTCTCCATTAGTGAAACATTCAATTCCTCTTTTTATATGTGAAAAAAATATTTCTCCCTCTTCTGTTAAAATAAATCCTTTCTTAGTCCTAACAAATAGAGTAATCCCCAATTGCTCTTCTAAGGATTTAATTTGAAAAGAAACAGCAGGTTGTGAAATCAGTAACTGTTCTGCGGCCTTTGAGATACTACCACAGGTTGCGACATAGTAAAAAATTCGGTAAGTTTCATAATTTGTATTCAAATATAAACTCCTTTTATATTTGATATAAATAAAATATATATTATTTATATCATTACCTTCGATATAATACAAGTGAAAGAGGTGATTTATTATGTTAAAAGAAAGAAAAATTTTAAACAGTAAAGAATCAAGCTTCATTGGAAGTTTTATAACAGATGGGTATGCGGATGATTTAGAAGTTCAGATAATCGATGATCCAAGAGAAAAAATGTAAATGAGGAAGAATATTACTTTACGGAGTTTAAAGCGAGTGCTTCAGAAAGCAATTATCATACCTTTTATCAAATTTACAATTTTGAAGGAGTTCTACTGGATTTTAATTTAAATGATTTAGATACCACTAAGTATTTTGGAGAAGATATTGGGGAAATCCTAATGGATAAAAATGAATTATTAAAAGGGATCACAGAAATATTAGAAAGATATGAATTAATTAAAAGAATCCATAGTGACTATGATATTCGTATTGAAAAAAAGGGTTACTTGCAAGTAGTTTTGTTGGATAAAAAGTTGAGTGAAACCTTTTTAAAAGCAGCTTCGGAAGTTTTACTTTATATCAGGGAATACTATAATTAGCTTGGTTTTCATATAACAAGAATGTTCGGTAGCTATATTTTGTTAAAAAAAGTGGATGGAAAACTAAAAGCTATCAAAGCAACCCCTGTGCCTATCAAATACTGTCCACTAATGGTAAAACTTCTAAGAGAAGTGGGAGGAGAAGAAAGTGAAAAACTAATACGTGCCATCAATACGGAGGATAAAGAAATACAAACAAAAATGATATGTAATTTAATTGATAAAATAGTGATTCAAGGAGGCTATTTTAAAACAAATAGACCCTTAAATTCTTGTGAAGCAAACGTTCTATTTGGAGCATCAGAAACCATCTCCTCGGCCTTTAGAAGTAATATTTTAGATAGTGCTGTAAAAAGAATGACAGGATTATTTTATACAAGTCCCTCAAAGGAAATTATGGATGAAGCAGAAAAAGAAGAAATCATACCAGTTTTTCCCTATACTGCAGAAATTGATCAATTAGAAGGAATAAAAGAAGTAATTCGAAGAGGTTACAAAAAAATAGCAGTTACTTTTGCGGCAAATCATAACAAACTATTAAAACAAGTGAAAGACTTAGAAAATGATGAGATTACAATTTATAAATTTGGACTTTGTTCAACAGGAATCAGTAAAGAAACTGCTTTAATTATGAAAGAAAATGCAGATGTAGTTTGGTCTTGTGCATCTAAATATGTAAAGGAAGTAATAGAACCAGCTTCTTTTTTCCAAGTAGGAATTAAAATCCCAGTTCATATGATGACAAAAAAGGGATGGGATATTATTTCTAATCATCTTTTCTATATGGGATTGGATGAGGAAAATTTAAAGGGAATGAGTGGGGAAGAAAAACCTGTGATACTAAATCAAGAAGGGAAGATGAAAGTATTAAGAAAACGTGAACTTCATAATTGTACAGATTGTCCACATCCTTGTGTATAAAAGAAAGATGAAATAAATCATCTTTCTTCTCTTAAGTTAATAATTTTTTATAATGAATTTTTTTGACAGTCTTTTAATCGATTCAATTCTTCTTGAATTTTATCAATTGCTTTACTTAATGTATCTAAGTCAGTAGTGTTATTGCATTTTGAATCCTGTTTTGTCTTTTTCCTTTCTGCTTCCAAATTGGTTACCTGAGAGGCATAAGTTTGTATCGTTAAACCAATTAATTGTAACCAATTTCCAATACTTGCTTGTTCTTCTGATGTAAGCACATTATTTAGATAAAAACCGATTACAATGGCACTTCCTGTAAAAGTATAGGGATCTAATCCGAAAAAGAAATCTTTCATCATAATTCTCCCTTCTTCTTTAATATATGTGATATCTCCTTTTTTGACAAAAATAGAACTTCTAATATAACTCGTCCATCATATCTTTTAATAGGAGGATGTTTTATGATAGGAATGACTGGACTAACAGAAAAAGAAGTAGAAGAAGCAAGAAAAAAATACGGATCTAATACGATTTCTAAGAAAAAAAGAAAAACATTTCTTCATCAATTTATAGAAACACTAGGAGATCCTATCATCAAGATTTTACTAATCGCGCTAGTAATTAAAACTATTTTTCTATTTAAGGATTTTGATTGGTTTGAAACTTTAGGAATTGTCATCGCCATATTTTTATCGAGTTTAATTTCGACCATTTCAGAGTATGGAAGTGAAAAAGCATTTGAAAGGTTACAGGAAGAGGCAGCTAGAATTGGTGCCAAAGTAAAAAGAAATGGTTCCTTAAAAGAAATTCCAATGGATGAACTAGTAGTAGGAGATATAGTTCGGCTTGAAACAGGAGATAGAATTCCTGCAGATGGAGTGATTATCGAAGGAGAATTAACAGTAGACGAATCTAGTTTAAATGGAGAAAGTAGAGAAGCCTACAAAGAAAGCGTATCAGGAAATGTAACAGATAAAAATAAAGTGTATCGAGGAACAGTTGTTTATTCTAAAACAGCTTGGATGAAAGTAGAAAAGGTAGGGAATGATACCTACTATGGAAAAATAGCCTTAGAGTTACAAGAAGAAAATCCTGAAAGCCCATTAAAAGGAAGATTAAGAGAACTTGCTAAATTTATTAGTAAAATTGGGTATATTGGTGCATTTCTAGTAGTATTTTCCTATCTTTTTTCTGTCATTGTAATCGATAATAACTTTTCAGGAACCAAAATATTAGAAACGATTCAAAATTTTCGACTTCTCAGTGGACATATTTTATATGCCCTGACTTTGGCGGTAACTATCATTGTAGTAGCAGTCCCAGAAGGACTTCCGATGATGATAACTCTGGTATTATCTTCCAATATGAAGCGAATGCTAAAAAATAATGTGTTAGTACGAAAACTGGTAGGGATTGAAACAGCAGGAAATATCAATATTTTATATACAGATAAAACAGGAACACTTACTAAGGGAAAACTAGAGGTTGCAGGTATACTAATAGGAACGGGAAATCGTTATGACAATGAATTAGAACTTGCTAGTTGTAAAAAGTACCATGATTTATTAAAAGTGTCTTTATACTATAACAATGAAAGTAACTATGGTAGTGATGGTAATATTATTGGTGGGAATTTGACAGATCGTTCTTTACTTAAATTTATAAAATCGGAAGTACCCAAGGTAAAGGTATTAAAAAGGATTCCTTTTAATAGCAAGCAGAAATATTCTAGTTGTTTAATTGAAACGGATAAAAAATATAATCTTTTTAAAGGAGCACCAGAAATACTTTTACCTAAATGTACATTTTATTATGATGAAAAAACAGGAAAAAAACTAAAATTAGAGTTAGATAAGATAAAGAAAGAAGTACATGCTTATACTAAAATTGGTTTTCGAATTCTTTGCATTACAGTAAATGATCGGTACCATGTAGAAGAGATGGAGAATTTAACGCTCGTTGGGTTTATTTTATTAAAAGATGAAGTAAGAGAAGAAGCAATTGAAGGAGTAAAACTTGTCAAAAATGCTGGAATTCAAACTGTGATGATTACAGGTGATAACAAAGATACAGCCCTCGCAATTGGAGAGGAAGTAGGATTAATTGATAGCGAAAATGATATAATTTTAACCAGTGAAGAACTGAATAAATTAAGTGATGATGAAGTAAAAAATATAATACCAAATCTTAAAATTGTCGCTAGGAGTCTACCACAAGATAAAAGTAGGTTAGTCCGTATCAGTGAACAGATGGGATTAGTAGTTGGTATGACAGGAGATGGTGTGAATGATGCACCTGCCTTAAAAAAAGCCGATGTTGGTTTTGCTATGGGAAGTGGAACCGAGGTTTCCAAAGAGGCAAGTGAGATTGTTATTTTAGATGATAACTTCCTATCAATTTCTAAGGCAATTTTATTTGGAAGAACGATTTTTAAAAGTATTCGAAAGTTTATTATTTTCCAGTTAACAGTAAATTTATGTGCGATTAGTTTATCAATTATTGGTCCATTTATTGGAATTGATACACCTGTAACCGTCATTCAAATGTTATGGATTAATATGATTATGGATACGCTCGCTGGAATTGCCTTTGCTTATGAACCACCACTTTTAGAATATATGAAAGAAAAACCAAAAGAAAGAAATGAAAAAATTATGAACAAATACATGATGCATGAAATTCTTTTTACTGGTACTTATTCTGCTATTTTATGTGTTTTCTTTTTAAAAAGTCCTTGGATTCATAGCCTCTTTCGAGTAGATCCAAATCAAAAATACTTAATGACTGCATTCTTTGGACTTTTTATCTTTATGGGTATTTTTAACTGTTTTAATGCAAGGACAGAACGACTGAACTTAATTTCTAATATTTGGTGGAATCGTGCATTTGTTATAATTATCGGATTTATTACCGTTGTCCAACTTTGTCTAATTTATTTTGGGGGTTCCCTGTTTCGAACCTTCGGATTGACACTAAAGGAGCTAGTTATCATGATGATATTAGCAACGACAGTAATCCCCGTCGATTGGATTCGGAAACTTTATTTAAAGAGAATGGATAAGTCAATCGGTGTCTAATTCACACATAATTGTCAAATTTAATAGAGAAAATGTGGCAAAAGAGTCGAGAGTATAGAGAATTATTTTCGGCTTTTTTTCGTGGAAGAATCCTTGTGAATTGGTTTACAAATGTTTTTTGTTCTGATATAATTATTCTGATAAATTATAATTAATTGTAAGTAAGGGGTGCCTTTATGAATAGAAAGAAATTAGGAATGTTATTAGTATTTGGAATTATGACGTTCTTTTTCAGTATAAATTATGTGTATGCCGTTACATCGAGTGGAAGTTGTAGTTCTAGTGGAGTGAATTCAAATATTTGGAAATTTGATCATACAGAAAGTGTACAAGCAGGTGAAAATAAAGATTATGATCTTGAGATAGTAAAAAGAGTTTGTTGTGAAAAAAGCGGAAAGTATTATTGTGATTATTATACTTCAGTTGCAGAAAGTACAAGTGATGGTAGTAAAGAACTTACGGATATTCCTTGTAATTTAAGTGATGGCAATTGGACATTTCAAAAAAGTTATACATCCCCAACTGATGCGAGTACTACCACACAAAGTAGTAAAATTTGCTGTAAAGGAAATGGCTTAAAGAATGGTGCAGAAACATTTCGCTGTAATTCCTATACAGGTAAAAAAATAAGTAAAACAGAAAGTAAACCAGCAACAAAAACTCCAACAGAAAAGAAAAATAAATCTTTAGGTAATTGTGGGGTAATTTCAGATTTAGTCCCATACATTCAAGAAATATATGGTTATTTAAAAATTATTATGCCAATTGCATTAATCATTTTTGGTGTAATGGATTTTTCAGGTCCTATCCTTTCTAATGATAAAGATGCATTATCAAAAGCTGGAATTAAATTTACAAAACGTTGTATTGTGGTAATTGCCATATTCTTAGTTCCATCAATTTTAAAATATATTCTACAAGCCTATAGTGATGCGACAGGAAAAGATGCCTCATTATGTGGACTTATTGGTATGGTCATACAGAATTGGAGGTAGTAGTGCATGAGTTTAAATAATTTAATGTTAATTGGCGAATTGGACCGAAGCTTATTTTTTACTTATATTCGTCAGGCACTCGCCTTAATGTTTGCTGCACTTTATAAGTTAGTTGGCTTTTTTTTAGAAATTGTATATGCAGTTGCAGGACTTGATAATTCAAGTACGTTTACTCCACTTTATGAGGGAATTCAAAACCGTTTCTATGTAATTATTGGTGTATTTATGTTATTTAAAGTTACAATCTCTTTAATTACTTATTTTGCGAATCCCGATAAAATTACAGACAAAGAAGTGGGGGCTGGAAAACTTGTAACTCGCTTTATTACAATGCTAGTATTACTAATCGTTGTACCACAAACGGTTTTTCCATTTCTTTCGAAAATTCAAGCCCCATTATTAAGTACAATTGGTAAAGTGATTTTAGATTCTGATACTGTATTAGACTCTGATGATAAATTGAATTCAGGAAGTGCGGTGAGTGTAGGAGAAAACATTGCAAATACAATTTTTGCAGGTTTCTTTCATAAAAATGAGGATTGCGGTGATTCCGATGAGGGAGAAGACTCTAAAAATATTTTAGATACAGCAGTCACCATGGCAGGAGAGGCCTGTAGTGATAATAAAAGCGTATATAAATACGAATTCAATTTTATAGGGGCATTGATTTGTATATTACCGATTTTAGCTCTTCTATTTATTATTGGAATTCAAGTTGCGATTCGTGCTTTTAAGTTGGTTCTTCTAAAAATGATTGCACCTGTTCCAATTATCAGTTATATGGATCCAAAATCTACAAAAGATGGTGGAAGAACTTCCGTTTATATGAAAATGTTTATTACTACTTATCTAGATTTATTAATCCATTTTGGAGCTTTATTCTTTGCAATTGAACTGGTTGATTTGTTAATCGTTGATATTAGCGATGTCGGAAAAACGTTCCTTGGATTAGCAGGGGACACTAAAATTTTTGGAATGGTATTTGTCATTATTGGACTGCTTCTATTTGCTTTCCAAGCACCAAAGTTTGTTAAAAAAGCGCTTGGATTAAAAGATAGTGAGTTTGGTTCAGGACTTGCAGGATTATTAACTACAACTGCTGTAACAGCTGGAATGGTTGGTTCAGGAGTTGCTGGATTTGCTACCGCTGCGAAAGGTGAAGGAAATTTACTTCAAAACTTTGGGTCAGGAATTTCTAGTGCTATTAGTGGTGGGCGTGCTGGATATAAATCAGCAGGAGAGAAGAGTGATTATACGAAAGTACTTGGATCCATTCGAGCAAAAAATGCAGAACTTGCCGCAGATCGAGTTTCTGGAGTAACTGCTGGTCATCAAGCACGAGAATGGTTCTTTAGTACCTTTGCTGGCCAAGGAATAGGAGCAGCGAAAAAGCAGAATGTAGACGATTGGGACGAATTAACGAAAGCTCATGATAGTTACAGTGCGGAAGAAAAGAAAGAGGCTACAAAAGGAAAATATAATGCTGTTTCTTTAGGAGCAGATTCTTATATTCAATCGCTTGGATTTGGTGAGAAATTAGAGCACTATGACTCTTCTAAAGGACAAAATGTAGATTATTCATCAATCACTGGTAAATCAAAAGATTTACAAGGTGTCTTAGATCAAGCCAAAGCAGCAGGGCAAAGTACCTTTGATTTTGGTGGTATGACGGGTATTTCTGTTTCGGAGGGAAACTACTTGGTGTCAGAATTAGAAAAGAGAGAACAAGCTGTATTTAGAGATCAAATGCAAAAAGGAAATACATCATATACTGACGGCAATGCTAATTTACTTGCAGAATTGAATTCCATTAAGGATAAAATCGATAAGGCTGATTTAAATGGTATTGAAGGTGTAGATGAAGCAATTATAGATGGATTTAAGAAAATGGATGATCAGATGAAGTTAATTAAAGCTGCAAGTCTTCAAACAAAATCCGATGCCGATTATATTGCAGCGGTTGCTGCTTCTAAGAAAAATAAATAAAAAGGAGTGTGAACTATTATGTATTTAATCCCTGCCAATGCAAAAAGAGGTCAATATATCTTTGGATTATTTCGACCCGTTGATTTAGGTATCTTCGGAGTCGGGGTGGTAATTACCATTATTTTAGTAGCATTAATGCCTATGCAAGAAACTTGGGCTGCCGTAGTTGCTGTTTCCCCTGCCATTCTATCAGCATTACTGGTAGCTCCCGTTGCTTATTACCACAACGTATTACAGTTATTAATCGAGATTTATAAATATTTTACAAGTAGAAGAAGATATCTATGGAAAGGTTGGTGTATACGCGATGAACAACAATGGACAATGGACAGAAAATTGGATTAATATTCAATCCATTTCAAATGGAATGATTATTCTTCCAGATCAGACAAAAGTAAGTGGAGTTAAAATTACTCCAAGAAATATCTTTATCTTGGATGAAATTTCCCAAAGTAATATTATGATTGCTTTAAAAAATTTCTACAACTTAATTGATTTTGAGTTCTGGCTCGTAGTTGCAGACCGACCAGTAGATATCTCTATGTATCTATCAACACTCCAACTTCAATATCAAAATCAGACAAATCCTGCGATTCGTAAAATTATCAGTCAAGATATTCAAAAAGGAAATAGCTTTATGAACAATAATGTAGTAGATACAGAGTATTATATTCTATTTAAAGAAAAGAATCTGGAAATGCTTCAAAAGAAGATTCGTATGTTAATCAGTGGCTTGGCACAAGCAGGATTAATTGCAAGACAAACCAGTAATGAAGATTTAAGAATTATTTTAGATAGTTTCTTAAATGGTGGAAGAAGTTTTAATTTTGGGGTGGTGTCAGTATGATGGGATTTCGTTCAGAAGTAGCACCAAAGGGATTACACTTTGGGCTAAGTGATTTTACAGTAAGTGATAAGTATGCAACAATCGTAACCGTTGTTTCTTATCCAAAAACAATTTATCCAGGATTTTTAGCATCATTAACTAGCATGTCTGGAGTTAAAATTGTTGCGAAACATATTCCAGTACCATTTTCTATGATGTCTAAGATGTTAAATAAACAAATTGCAGATTTAAAGACAAGATACCAAGAAGAAAAAGATCAAACCATTAAAGAAAGAATTCGACTTGATTTTGAATCGTTAGAATCCTTTGTTACCATGCTTGCATCCTCTCAATCTAAAATTTTTGACTTTCAAATGCACATCATGATTCTAGCAGATTCGAAAGAAGAACTAGAAATGAAGAAAGTAAATATTAAGAATTACTTAGATGCAATGGAAATGAGAGGTTTATCTTTACGATTTGAACAAGAAAAAATATTAAAATCAATTATTCCAATTTTCCCATCTCAAGATGTAGAACAAAGAATTGGAACACCAATTCCAACACCAACTTTGGCAGCTATGTATCCATTTATTTTTGATAGCATTAAAGATCCAGGGTTATCTACTTTACTTGGAGTAGATTTCTCAGGTGGAGTCATTCTATTTAATCAATTTGCTTATCAGATGAGAAAAGAAAATAACAGAAATAATGCTAACCTAATTATCTTAGGTACTTCAGGTTCTGGTAAATCAACTGCAGCCAAATTAATGCTTCGTTCTCATATTCGTAATGGATATCAAATCGTTGCAATTGACCCTGAAGATGAACTTTCTGAGATGACTAGGGCATATGGTGGAGAAAGTATCGATCTTGGTAAAGGTGGAGAATACGGTATGGTAAATCCACTCCAAGTAGTAATTGATGCGGATGAAGATGAAATCAAAGAAGGCCTTGGTTATACTGTATTAACTCGTACACTACAATTCCTAAAAGGTTTCATGAAATACTATGATCCATCCATCGAAGAAGATGTTTTAACGATGTTTAGTGAAGTGGTTCAAGATACGTATCGTCGTTTCGGAATTGATTTTAATAGTAATTTCTATAACTATCAACCAAATGATTATCCAACATTTTCAGATGTGTATGCAACTATTAAAGGAAGACTTCTTTCTATGACAGATAGAACACAAGAAAGAATGATTATGGAAAAACTAGAATTGAAAATTCGTCCACTAACACAAGAATTAAAATACTATTTCGATGGGCATACCACAGTTTCATCTGATACGGATTTCATTGTATTTAATATCAAAGAACTAATGAATTCTGCAGATAATATTCGTAATGCTTTATTCTTTAACGTTTTAAAATACGCATGGGGTCTTTGTTTAAATAAAGATATTAATACGATTTTAATGGTAGATGAAGCCCATGTACTATTATCAGATCAAAACTCTTTGGGAGCAGATTTCTTAGCACAAGTACAAAGACGTGCACGTAAATATAATACTGGTTCAATTATTATTACACAACAACCAAGCGATTTTGCTGCTCCTCAGGTAATCACGCAAGGAAAAGCAATCTTTGATAATGCTTCATATTACCTTGTAATGGGACTGAAAAAGCAAGCTGTAGAAGATTTAGGACGTTTAATAGATTTAAATGATAATGAAAAGGAAAGTATCAAACGTTACTCTCAAGGAGAAGCATTATTTGTCTGTGGAAATAGACGTATGCAGATTAATGTAACCCTAACACCAGAAGAATTAGAATCTTTCGGTAGTGGTGGAGGTCTATAAGAAGTAAATAAACCGTAGTAAAGGCAGGTGATATTATGGACGAAGAAGAACTAAAAGAAAAACAGGAAGAAGAACAAGCGGGTCAAAAAACTGCCCATGTAGCGGGGAAAGCCGCAGCTACCTATTTTGGAGGACCTCTTGGAACGAAAGCCTATGATATCGCTAGTAAAACAAAAGCAGGACAAGCAATTGAAAATGCAGCAGGAAAAATGGTAAATAAAGCGCCTGGTGCAAAAAACTTAACAAAAGCACTAGATAAAAGTAAAGCTCTAGATATGGCCGATAAAGGAATCGATATGGCATCTGGAGATGTATCCAATCAAGCAGGTTCTCTTCCCAAAGAAACTCTTGCTAAAGAAGGATTAAAAAAAGAAGGATTAGAGGATGCTACAAACAAAACGGGGAATCTAGCACAACAACAAGCAGCAAAGGAATCTAATAATCAATTTTCTAAAAACAAGAATAGTTCACCAGCAAGTGGAGACGCAACTGGAGATAAAGATAAAAACAGTGGACTTCCCAAAATGTTATTTGCTTCTCTTCCTATGCCTATTCTAAGTTGTGGATGTTTTATATTCATTATACTGGCAGCAGTTAGTATTATTCTAATTCCTGCAATGAGCATTTTAAGATTCTTTAACGGGGACTATGAAGGAAACGAGATTGGAAATAAGGAAACTGAAAAAGCAGAAAAAGAGTACTATGAAACATTAAAACATGCACAGGACAATGCTTATCAAAAATATCATGTTTGTGTCGATGTAAATTTAATACATGCTACTTTAATTGTGGATAAAGCCTTTAATAGTGGTTTAGATGAAGGGGAAGAACCTTGTGAAGATTTAGAGTCTTGTAGTGAAGAATCACAAGATGTATTAACAGCTGCAGACTACCGAAAAATGGAAAAATATGTAGACATATTAGTTAATATGCAGATTAAAAGAAAAAAATATGGATTATATAAAGAAGGAAAACCGCATTGTTACGAGTCTAGTTATAAAGATATTTGTGCAGATGGAGAAGAAGCAAGGGAAATCATTGTAACGGATGAAAATGTTGCCAAAGAGTGTATGGATATCAGTCTTTGGGATCAATGGTTTACAGATATTCCCCTTAGAAACAGTGAAGATTTAAGACTCGTTGCAAGAAATGATAAAGAGTCTACTTTGTTTAATTTCTTTACAAAAGCCGCAAATAAAGAAAAAAATTATGCTTATTACTATTATATACCAGCAGCTACATTCAAAGATGAAGATGGGGATGAAAAAAAAGAAAAAAGGGTCTGTGATCCATCGACTCCAAGCAGTAATACAGACTTTGCGGAATTAAGTATTGGTGATTGGGAAAATATGGAAGATGGAGTTTACTACTGGAATTTATTAGATTCTTTTGTGGAAGATTACTATAGTGAATATTTAACCAAGCAAGTAGGATATGCAGAAGAGGGAAGCGAGCGGTTTGAAGCCGCAAATCAATTAATTGATAATATCTATGACCTTTATACTATTATGGGTCCAAGTAGAGATTGTTCAGAACTTTATTCCTATCAAACGACAAGTAATTTTTGCCCAGATGGAGTAACCGTAGTAGGAAAAGATGCAGGAACCTATGATTTAGAAGAATATATTGCAGGTGTTGTAGAAGCAGAAATGTATGCAGATTTCGGAATGGAATCTAAAAAAGCTCTAGCAGTTGCGGCTAGAAGTTATGTAATTGCAAGTACTAACCAATGTGAACAGGCAATTGATAATAGTTCGAATGCCCAAAACTTTAATCCAAGTTATTCAACTGAGTCTTGGGAAGCAGCAAACTCAACCAGAGGAGAAGTAATTACCGTAGATGGAAAAGTTATTTTAGCTCAATATGATTCTTGGAATTGTCCAGGAAAAACAAGTTGCCCATATAAAAAATTGCCTTCGGGTGAAACTCATACTGTCACAATTTCTAATCGTTACTTAGGTCGTGCCGCTGGTGGACATGGTAGAGGAATGAGTCAAATTGCAGCAGCAGATATGGCAGCAGACGGTTCTAACTATCATGAAATTTTAAATTACTTCTATACAGGAAACATAAGCATTTCTAGTGGTGGTAGTGGAGAAGAAGTAAAGAATGGAAATGTGAATGAAAAACTTGCCTTTTTATTCCCAGATGGACTTCCAACGTCTTCTGCTGAAATGCAAAAGTATTTAACGACAGTTAGTGTACCGCTCGTAGATATTAACGGAAATGCTAGAACAGGAAGACTTACTGTCCATCAGGCTATTGCAAGTGATGTTGTAAATATTTTTACAGCCATCGCAAATGCAGGGTTCCCAGTAAAAGATGCTTATTGTTATTCCTGGCGTGGTATGGCAGGAAATAGACAGACAACCTCTCACCATAGTTATGGAGTTGCCTGTGATATCAATGCCAATGAAAATTATATGATTCGAAATGGACATGTCATTGCCGGTTCCTTCTGGAAACCTGGAGAAAGTCCATACTCTATAGAACCAAATGGACCCGTTGTAAAAGCATTTAGTAACTATGGATGGGGTTGGGGAGGTAACTGGAGTAGTTCAAAAGACTACATGCACTTCTCATTTACAGGATACTAGGAGGATATATGAAAAAAAAGATACTATTCTTAATGGCAATCATCTTTCTACTGACTGGTTGTAATGTAGAATATAACATTGAAATTCAAGATGATCAAATTAAAGTAAACGGAGAATTACTAGAAACTGATGAACTGAAATGGAATCAGCCAGTCGTAGAAAACACGCATGAAGAGATAGATTTTAATATGGATCCCAATCTATGTAGCGATGGTACTTGTGGAATTTTAGATGGAGAACCTGATACTTCGAGTTTAACATTTAGAGAATTAGTAGATTTAAAAACCATAGATCCAGATGCAAAAATTGAAGGATTAGAAAAAGTAAGTGATATTGGGAAACTTGGAATTTCTACTAAAAAGACCATTTCTTATGAAAGTCGAAATTCATTAAAAAAAATGCCTGGAATTCAAACTTGTTATAAAAATTTCTCCATCGTAGAAAATGAAAATAAAGATGGTGTAATTCTTTCAACTTCTAATAAAAATCTTTGCTTTGATACCTATGATATTTTAGAAGAAATTAAAATTAGATTAAAAACGAACCATGAAGTAGAAAATCATAATGCAGATGAAGTAGTGGATGGAGAATACATATGGAAAATCAATAAAAATAACTATAATAATAAAAGTATTCAAATAAATTTATTAAATAAAACACACAAAAAATTTGATTTTCGCTTGTTAATTTTACTTGGTAGTGCTATCTTAGTTATAGTAGGTATTGTTGGAATCATCGTAATGAGTGTTTATATAAAATCAAGAAAAGTAAATTCAATTCAGTAGGAAGAAGGGTTAGTTATGAAATTAAAATTTAAAGCGGATGCTACTGATGTATTAATTTTTGTAATTTTTGCATTTTTTTTACTATACGTCGTATGTCTTGGGGTGTTAAACTTCCCAACACTCGCATTAGAGGGACATTTTTATGGTTTAAATCCTTTTCCTGCTTTTGCACCTAGTAGAATTGCTGCAACTTTAGTTTTATTTTTCCTCTTTTTAGCAGGAATTTTTATGTCAGTTAGTTCTTACTTTTTTGAAAGAGAATCAGGAATTGGGTTCTCAACAGAAAAGTCAGATAAAGGATATAGTCGTTGGTGTAAAGAAAAAGAAATGAAACAAGGATACAAAATGGCAATGATTCGTCCAGGAGAAGATTTAACGAAAGCTGCTGGAGTTCCGTTAATCCTAAAAGATAATGAAGTATGGGTAGATAATGGAGAATATCATAGTTTAGTCATTGGTGCGACTGGTTCTGGTAAAACCCAGACGGTAATTTTCCCAACGGTAAATGTACTAGCCAAAAAGCGTGAGTCCATGATTATCACCGATCCGAAAGGTGAGATTTATGAAAATACTTCCAATATGCTACGTGAAAAGGGATATAACGTATTGATATTAAACTTTCGTGATCCACAACAAGGAAATGCATGGAACCCTCTTTCTCTACCATATCGTATTTATAAATCAGGAAATCAGGATAAAGCAATCGAGTTACTAGATGACCTTGCTGCCAATATTCTATATGAAGAAAAGAGTGGGAATGCTGACCCTTTCTGGGAAAAAACGTCCGCTGATTATTTTTCAGGACTTGCTCTTGGAATGTTTGAAGATACAACAGAAGATAAAGTAAACTTAAATACGATTAGTCTAATGACTACAGTTGGAGAAGAAAAGTTTGGTGGAGGAACTTACATTAAATCTTATTTTGAAACCAAAGACCCTTCTTCTGCTGCCTATACAAATGCATCAGGAACTATTATGGCTCCAAATGAGACAAAAGGATCTATTATTTCTGTATTTAAACAGAAAATTAAACTCTTTGCATCTCGTGAAAACTTATCAGAAATGTTATCTCATAGTGATTTTGATTTAAAAACCATCGGCGAAAAACCGACGGCACTATTTATTGTCATTCAAGACGAAAAGAAAACTTATCACTCTTTAGTAACAATTCTATTAAAACAGTGTTATGAGACACTAATTAGTGTTGCCCAAGAACATGGTGGGAAATTGCCAATTCGTACAAACTTCTTACTAGATGAATTTGCAAACATGCCACCACTAAAAGATATTACAACAATGATTACGGCTGCTCGTTCTCGACAAGTTCGTTTTACGATGATTATTCAGAACTTTGCGCAATTAGATCAAGTCTATGGAAAAGAAAATGCGGAAACAATTAAAGGTAACTGTGGTAACATTATTTATTTGATTACAACAGAATTAAAAGCCTTGGAAGAAATTTCTAAAATGTGTGGGGAAGTCAAGAGTAAGAAAGACGATAAAACAGCTTCTACACCACTAGTTACAATTAGTGAATTACAGCGAATGAAACAATTCGAAGTAATTATCATGCGTATTCGTCAAGCACCGTTTAAAACAAAATTTACACCAGACTTTAAAATGCACTGGGATAAAGAATATCCAAAAGCAACATATCCAACACGTGAAAAACAAGAAGTGAATACCTTTGATATTCGCGAATTTGTAAAAGAGAAGAAAAAAGAAAAATTAATGGAAATGATGAATAATCCACAGGGTGCTGTAGGAACTCCAGGTGGAATGAATTTGCCTCCAATGGGAGGAATACCTGGAATGGGAAATATACCAGGTATGTCAGATATGAATCGTCCATCGAATATGCCAATTGGACTTGGTGGAATGCCTCCATTATCTGGAATGGGGACACCTCCAGGACTTCCTAATATGCCACAAAGTAACAGCGGGATTTCCAGTAGTTCAAGACTTGCGAAATCTGGTTTTAATGTAGATGATTTAGTAAAGAAAATCGATGCTAAAATTGCTCAAATTGAAGCAGAAGAGAAGAAAAAGAAAGAACAGGCAGCAACGACTCAAAAAGATGCGCCAAAGGAAAAAGATACTGTTCAAGAAGCAGTTATACAAGAAAAAGAAAAGAAAGAAGAAAATAAACCAGAAATCACCCCTTCTACGAGTGATATAAAGGAAAAAACGGTAGAACCTACAAAGACAGAAATGCTTCTAAAACCAGAGAAAGCAATAGAGGAAACAACGGAGACACCAAGCAATGAGGAATCTGGCACAGTTGTACAGACCCAATTGGATTTGAAAACTGACTCCCCATTACCAAAGGACAGTCCTGAATTAGAAACAAAACAGGAAGAAGAAACAAAACCGAAAGCAGGATTCTCATCCTCTGATTTAAAAATGGATTTTAAAGTACCAAAGATGGAGAAGAAGTCTGAATCAGTGGAAGAGAAAATAGAAAATGAAAAACCAAAGACAAGTTTCTCATCTTCTGACTTGAAGATGGATTTCCCATTACCAAAACCAAAGAAGAAAGAAGAAACTGAATCAAATGTAGTTATGTCTCTTCCAGAGCAAAAAAAGGAAATGGACACAAAACCTCGTGCGATGTCAATGAGTGATTTATTATCTACTTCTTCTTTCAAACCAGAAAAAATTGGGGAACAAAGTACTACTTCTCCTATCGAAAATGTAGAAGAAAAAGTAAATTCTCAGTCAATGGAACCTGTAAAAGAGAATCCAAAAGATTCGACTGAAGCAATTATTCATCAAGAACAAATTCCAGCAAAAGAAATTGATGTGACAGATGATCAGTTCTTTGATGATTTCTTTGATGATTAAAAGTAAAAAAGTGAATACTAGTTATCACTTTTTTTTCTTTTTCATAGAATATATTAGGTGATATCATGTATGATTCTTTAGATATTCAGGATATCGATTCATTTACATTTAATGATCATGTAATTGATATTCGAGATAAATATCAATATCTACTAGGACACCTTCCAAATGCAATAAATATTCCATATACCTATTTAGTAATGATGCCCGAAAATTATTTGAAAAAAGAGGAAACTTATTATATATATTGTAGTCATGGAGAAAAAAGTAGAAAAATTTGTAGTCACTTACAAGAAATAGGATATCAAGTAATAGATTTAATTGGCGGATATGAAGCTTATCTAGAAAAACATAAAAAGAGAAAACCATAAAAAATTTCTCTTTTTATTTTATTTGGATTCAAAAAAACTATTTTCTTTTCAAAAAAAGTATGATATAATCGTCAAGATACGTTTAGGGAAGTGAATTTTATATGAAAAAAAGAAATATTGCAATTATTGCCCATGTCGATCATGGGAAAACGACACTAGTAGATGAGATTTTAAAGACAAGTGGTACATTTAGAGAAAATGAAAATGTAAGTGACTTATCCATGGATTCTAATCAATTAGAAAAGGAACGTGGAATTACAATTTTAGCGAAGACAACAGCAATTGATTACAAAGATTATAGGATTAATATTATGGATACGCCAGGACATGCGGATTTTGGTGGAGAAGTAGAACGAATCATGAACATGGTAGATGGTGTCCTTTTAGTAGTGGATGCTTATGAGGGAACTATGCCACAAACTCGTTTCGTATTAAAGAAGGCATTAGCAGTAGGAATAAAGCCAGTCGTTGTCATTAATAAAGTAGATAAGCCAAGTGCTAGAGTAAATCAAGTAGTAGATGAAGTGCTAGATTTATTTATCGAACTTGGAGCAGATGATGATCAATTAGATTTTAAAGTCGTATATGCTTCAGCTTTAAATGGTACTTCAAGTCTAGATTCAAATCCAGAAACGCAAACACCAGGATTTAGTGAATTATTAGATTTAATTATTGATGAAATCCCTGCACCAAGCGGTTCCAGTGAAGAACATCTACAATTCCAACCTGCACTTTTGGACTATAATGAATTTGTTGGAAGAATTGGAATTGGTCGTGTACAAAATGGTAAAATTAAAGTAGGACAAACAGTAAATTGTATCCGTTTAGATGGAACAACAAAATCTTTCCGTATTCAAAAATTATTTGGTTACCTAGGATATAAAAGAATTGAAATTGAAGAAGCAGAAGCGGGAGATATTATAGCGATTGCAGGACTTAGTGATATTTCCGTTGGAGAGACGGTTTGTGCACAGGGAGAAAATTATCCATTGCCAATTCTACATATTGACGAACCAACACTTCAAATGACATTTGGTACAAATTCATCTCCATTTGTTGGAAAAGAAGGAAAATTCTTAACAGCACGCCAGATTGAAGACCGTTTAAATAAAGAACTTCAAAGGGATGTTAGTTTAAGAGTAGAACCAAGTGATGGAGAAAGTTGGCTAGTTTCAGGTCGTGGAGAACTTCATTTATCGATTTTAATTGAAAATATGCGCCGTGAAGGATTTGAACTTGAAGTTTCTAAACCAAAAGTTATCATTAAAGAAGAAAATGGAATTAAAATGGAACCCTACGAAGACTTACAAATCGAAGTTCCTGAAGAATCAGTAGGATCAGTTATTGAACAATTGGGTACTCGTGGTGCGATTATGGAGAGCATGACTAACTTTGAAAATCAAGTGCGCCTAAATTATACAGTGCCTTCTCGTGGTTTAATTGGTTTTATGACTGACTTTATGACGATGACCAAAGGATATGGAATTATCAACCATACATTTAAAGAATACCGTCCTTATGAAAATATCACAGTAGGGGAAAGAAAACTGGGTGTATTAGTATCTAATGACACTGGGAAAAGTACAGCCTATGCTTTAGGTCAATTAGAAGATCGTGGAGTTATGTTTGTTGAACCTGCAACCGATGTATATGAAGGAATGATTATTGGAGAATGTAATCGTGAAAATGATTTAGCAGTTAATGTAGTTAAAGGAAAGCAATTAACTAATATGCGTGCTGCGAGTGCTGATAAAACAGTGGTTTTAAAAAGACCTCGCCCAATTACATTAGAATATGCACTTGATTATATCAATAGTGATGAATTGGTAGAAGTAACACCACAATCTATTCGTATTCGTAAGAGAATTTTAAATACGGATCAAAGAAAGAAATTTGATGCTAGAAAAAATGCTTAATAATCAAACGAATATTTAAAGAAATGAGTTACATTTTTAACGAATTAATAAGGTTAAATATATGGAAAAAGAAAACAAAAAAAAGAGAACTTCACCAATCAAAAGATTTTACATCCAATCCCAAAAGTATAACTAAAAATTGAGAAAGTACTTTTAAAAGTGCTTTTCTTTTGTTATAATGATTAATAATAAGGGGATGACAAATATGAATGAAAATCCAAATGAAAATGAAAATCAAACACAAACTAAGGAAACTGCAGTAGAAAATAGAATAAAGGAAACAACCCCAATAGTTTCTGAAAATATAGAACAATCTACAGTAGTTCCAAAAGTAGAGGAAAAGGTAGAAGTATTACAACCAGTAAATGAGGTTAAGGAAAAAGTAACACCGGAAACGGCTACTTCTAGTACATCTCCTACACCTACAACGCCAATGGGAGAGCCAGTCGCACTACAAACAAGTGCAACTACTACGCAGTCATCCTCTAATGTTTCGAATGTCGCAGGGGTCAATCCGATATTAAAAGAAACAAGTAAAGTTTCCTTTGGTACAAAGAAGGTAGAAGAAGAGCCTAAAAAGGAAACAACAGGATATTCACCAATGGAAGAAAAAAGAAAAACAAAAAGTAAAATTCCATTGATTATCTTCTTTATTTTTCTATTTGCGTTTGTATTCTTTTTGCCAAACATTAATGATTACTTTAAGGAGCAAGAAGGAAAGAAAAAAATTGAAGAATTTGATCGTAAATTAAGAGAAGAAGAAGAAAAACAGAAGAAAGAAGAGGAAGAAGCAAGAAAGGAACAAGAAAAGAAAGAACAAGAAGAACAACAATATGAAACAGTAACATGTGTTTCTGCACCTGTTACTGTTGCCAATACAACTACAATCATGACTAGGAATTTTACTCATGCGAAAGACAAGTTAAAAAGTGTGAAGATTTCTACCAATATCCAGTATCTAGCAATCGATGATACTTATACAGTAAAAAAGACAGCTTGTGAAAGTAAGACCATTGCGGCTGCAAGTTTAACAGGGTATGAGTTCAGTTGTTCTATTGCCGAATTAGAAATTGAAGAAAGTAACAATTTTGATTTAAAAGAATTTAAAACACAAAAATTAATCAACAGTGATGGTACAGAAGAAACTATAGAGACAGAGTACAAATATGATAGTTCTGTAAAAGAAATTCGAGAAGCTTTAACAGCACAAGGATATACATGTCAATAATAAAGATTGAGAAAATATAAAAAGAAGACATAAAAATTAAAGATAGAAAATAAATTCTATCTTTTTTCTGTAAATAGTTTGTAAATGTAAAGGTTGACATTTTGATGCTTTACTCTTGTCAAATGTATGAAGAAAAAGGTATAATATATATAATTAGGGTAGTCATCCTCTGTAAAGGATTGAAATATTTGGAAGTGGTTGTATGAAGAGATTAGGAAAAATTACTTTAATATCCATATTTTTAATTGCTATCTGTTTCTTTTCTACAAATAAGGTAGAAGCTCTTTCTCATGCCTTAGATTCAATCACTATAAAAAATGGGATGATGAATTCCTTAGAAGAAAATAAATATGAGTATGATTTATATTTAGATACAGAACATGTAAATTCTGAAATTACTTATACAACCTCTTTAGATAATTACTATATTTTTGGTACAGGAAATCAAGAATTAGATGTGAATACAGCACATTATATTTCTGTAATTGATCACTATGGAAATTTATCTTTATATACGCTAAATATCAAAAGAAATCTTCCTTGTTTAGATGATGTATCTTTTGCTGAAGTTGACTTTTCGTTTGACCCAAAAGTAGATACCTATGATTTAGAAGTAAAATATGAAATAGATAAAGTAACACCTATAGTAACTAATTCTGCTGATACTATCTATGAAGTTCTTGATATTTTAAATTTACATCCTGGAAAAAATGAAATTAGGATTAAAGTAACTAGTTCAGTGACTGGGTATGAAAGAATTTACACTTTTACGATTAATAGAAAAACATTAGTTAGAGATTTTACGGAAGCACAAGCAAATGAATATATAATACCTGAAACAGGATATTATGATATAGAATTATGGGGAGCTTCAGGAGGAGTCTATGAGGATGCCCCCCAATACACTCATCACGGAAAGGGAAGCTATACAAAAGGAAAAATTTATTTAACAGCGGGGGAAAGACTTTATTTTTATGTTGGAGAACAAGGAAAACCAGCAGATAGAGAAAGCAAATTCAATGGTGGTGGAGCAGGTGGTTACCCTGCTGGTGCTTCTGGAGGAGGAGCTACAGATGTCCGTTTAGTTGGTGGCGACTGGGATAATCTAGAATCCCTGAAGTCTAGAATCATGGTTGCTGGTGCTGGTGGTGGAATTGGTTATAGTCTTTATAATAGTGCTGGTGGTGGAAGCTATGCTGGAGGTTTGAATGGTTATGATGGTGGATATTACTCTGGACATGGTTATGCAAATCAAAATGGAAAAGGAGGAACCCAAACTGCTGGTGGATCTGCTGGAACTAACATTTATAGTGGCGCTTATGGTACTGTAAATCCTGGAACTTTCGGAATAGGTGGTAACAATGAATCACATTCTTCTGGAGGCGGAGCTGGAGGCGGTGGCGGTGGCTACTACGGTGGCGGCGCTGGAGGTGCCACTGGTGGCGGTGGTTTCGGTCAAGGTGCTGGAGGTGGATCATCCTTCATCTCAGGGCATGCTGGTGCGATTGCCATTAATGAAGATGGAACACCAAAAGTTACAACTTATTCACAAATAGAAGATTCTTATCATTATAGTGGAAAAATATTTACTGATACTGTAATGATTGATGGAAAAGGATACAATTGGACGACTGCATTAGGGAGTTTAACCTCAATGCCAAAACCAGAAGGTGGAACTTATGATGAAGGTGCAGGACATGATGGGGATGGGTATGCTAGAATTACCTATCGTTATGATCATGAAGCAACTGGACTTAGTTCTTTAACAGTAAGTGGAACAAATAATTCTTATACACCAACATTTGATTCTGATATTTTTGAATATAATTTAAAACTCTCTCATAGAGATGAAACAATTACGATTGATGCTGTTTCAGAAGAGGAATGGTCTTATGTCACAGGAACAGGAACCTTTACGGTCCCAGAAGGTGAAAATATTTATACAATTACCGTGCTAAACTATGATGGAAAAGTTGTTACTTATGTTATTCATGTAAGTCGTGAAATTAGTAATTATAAATTCTTAGATGGTGTTAAAATCAATGGAATTCCTTATGAAGGATTCAGCCCAAATACTTATGAATATAATATTGAACTTCCTACCAATGTAAACTATATTCATTTAGAAGCAATCAAACATATTACTGGACAAACAGTTTCAGGAGAAGGACAATTTGAATTTAATGAAAATGGAAAGACTTTAACGCTATTATCAAAGAGTGAAGATAATAGTGAAAATCAATTATATACTTTTAACTTTACAAGAAAAAGAACATCATTATTAAAATCAGTTAAGACTTCTATCCCATTTGGATTTACTTCAGAAAAGTTAGAGTATAATATAGAGATTTTAGATAGTATATTCAGTCTTGATTTTGAAACAGAAACATACTTTGAAGGAACTGTAGTCACAATTACTGGAAATAAATACATTGATGCAGAGGAGAGTATAATAACAATTACTTCCCATTTAGATGGAGTAGATGATACCGTTTATACAATTCATGTTGTGAAAAAATCTGATATCGGAGATGTTGGGCAAGGCATAGGATTAACAAAAGGCCCTATTGAGTACATTGTTCCATATTCAGGATTTTATGAAATTGAATTATGGGGTGCTTCTGGAGGAACTTCTGATAAGGAATCTAGTCATTTAGGGAAAGGCGGATATACTAAAGGAAAAATTAAATTAAATTTAGGTGAAAAACTTTATTTCTATATTGGTGAACAAGGAAAGGAACAAAGTAGAGAATCTACCTTTAATGGTGGTGGATATGGTGGAAATACTAGAAAGGCTTATGGTTATGGTGTTTTTGGTGCTTCTGGAGGAGGAGCCACAGACGTTCGTTTAGTGAAGGGAGATTGGAATGATTTAAATTCTCTAAAATCCAGAATCATGGTTGCAGGAGCAGGTGGTGGTGTTTCCGTTAGCAATTATAATACTGCTGGTGAAGGAAGTTACGCTGGTGGATTGAATGGTTATGCAGGAGGGTATTACTCTGGGCATAGGTATTATAATCAAAATGGAAAAGGTGGAACCCAAACTGTTGGTGGATCTGCTGGAACTAACATTTTTAGTGGTGCTTATGGTACTGTAAATCCTGGAACTTTTGGTATCGGTGGTAATAACGACTCATTTTCCGATGGCATTGGTGCCGGTGGTGGTGGCGGTGGCTACTATGGTGGTGGCGCTGGAGGTTCCACTGGTGGTGGTGGTGCCGGTCAAGGTGCTGGTGGTGGATCATCCTTCATCTCAGGACATGCGGGATGTAATGCCATCACTGAAAATGGAGTTGCTTCTGGACAGGCAAATCATTATTCTGGGAAAGTATTTACTGAAACTAGGATGATTGATGGTCGTGGATACAATTGGACGACAACTATAGGAAATCTTACGCCAATGCCAGATCCAGAAGGAGGATACTATGAGAATGGTGTCGGACATTCTGGAGATGGATATGCCAGAATAAAATTATTGTCGGTTTTAAGTAATAATAATTTCTTGGAGAGTATTACTTTAGATGATGGGGATGTTGAAATCGATTATGACCCAACGGTAGAAGAATATATCTTAAACTTAGATGAAACCCATACTTCTTTAAAGATTAAGGCAATTGCCAAGGATAAAGACGCTAAAGTAGTAGGTGGAGATGAAACAATTAAACTTCCACCAGGACAAACGATTCATGAAATCGAAGTAACCGCAACAGATGATAGTGTTAGAGTTTATAAACTAATTATTAATCGTAAAGGATCAAGTAACCCGCATCCAATCGATATTAAGATAGAGAATTCTTATGCATATTTGTGTGATAGTAATGCATCATACTGTCAGTATCAATTTAATGAAACCACAACAGAATATAATATAAAATTACCATTTAAAACATTAAGTATAGGATTTGAAGTAACGCAAAGATCAGAATATCAAGAAGTAATATATCGAAAGTTAAAAAGTGATGGAAGTAAAGAAGTAGTAAGTGATTTAAGTAGTGTAGCGTTAGAACCAGGAATCAATAGTTTTGAAATTGAAGTCATCAGTGAAGATGATAGTCAAAATATTGTTTATACTTATAATATTGATAGAGATTCAACAGGAAATAATCTATTAAAGGTATTAGAAATCACTGACCCAGTTGTAGCGTTAGATTTTAAACCATATACGTATGAATATTATGTAACGATACCAAAAACGGTAAGTGAATATACGGTAAATGCAGTACCAAAGGATCCAAAGGCAAAAGTAAGTATCAAAGGAAATACAAACTTAAAAGCAGGAATGAATGATTGTATTATTACGGTTACTGCGCAAAATGGTGATATCAGAACGTATATTATTCATGCCCATCATGAAGTAAATGTAAGTACACTTTTAAGTAATTTAGAAGTACTTCATAATGGAAGTGTGCTTACCTTAGACCCAACCTTTAATTCATTTATAAACACTTATCAAATCAATGTAGGAAATGAAGTAAGTGAAGTAGATGTTCGAGTGACCTTAGAGGATACCTCAGCGAGTGTTACGAATGATGGAGTCCATAAACTAAAATCAGGTGTAAATATCATAAATGTAACAGTGACTGCCCCAGATGGAGATACCAATGTATATGAGATAGTAATTAACCGAGAGAAATCTTCAAATACTAACATATTGAAATTAGAAGTAGAGGAATATCCGTTAGATCCAACCTTCGACAAAGACACATTAGAATATAATATTGAGATACCAAGAGAAGTAACGAGTGTAAAAGTAAAAGTAGAATTAGAAGATACGAATGCGACATATATAATACGAGGAAATAATAATTTAAATCAAAGTGTAGGAGAAATTACGGTTACAGTGGTTGCAGAGAACAAAGAATATAAAGTATATACTATTAAGGTAAGAAAAGAAGTCTCAGATAATAATTACTTAAGGAGTTTAAAGGTAAGCGAAGGAAATCTAACCCCTGAATTTGATAAGGCGAAAAATGAGTATTCTATGGAAGTAGGAGCACAAGTAAGTACAATAAATATGGAAGGAATCAAAGAAGATGCTATGGCAACTGTTTCAGGAAACGGAATCTATTCATTAGTAGAAGGAGAGAACAAAATCACGATTACAGTAACAAGTGAATCTGGATTAACAAATGACTATATAATTACAGTAAATAAAGCGAAAACAGATGAAGATATCACATTCAAAGAGATTAAGAATAACAGGGGAAGTACTGTAACGAAGTCAGAAAATCCAAGTGTTACTGGATATGATTACTTAATTAATGTACAGTATGAAATATCAGATATAATTCTAGAAGGAATACCAACTAGTAGTAGTACGAGAGTAACTGGAAATGGGTATTATCCATTAACTATAGGAAATAATGATATAACCATGAGAGTTACAGGTGAAGCAGGAAATTATAAGGACTATGTAGTGAGAGTCATCAGGGATCAGTCAACGAATGATGATTTAAGTTTTCTTTATGTAGAAGAAGGGGGACTTTCACCACATTTCCAAGAAACAACGATATTCTATGATGTAAAGATACCAAACAATAAAACGGAAGTACATATTGAGGGGGTCCCAGAAGATAAAGATGCAACTGTGGATATTGTTGGAGATACGACAGGATTAGAAGTAGGAGTTCCAAGAGAAATACAAGTAATAGTGACAGCTCCAAAAGGAAATAAAAAAACCTATACCCTTTCGATTACAAGACAAGAATCAACAACAGAAAATCTTGGGTTATTAACTTTAGAAACCAACCGAGGAGAAATTAGTCCAATCTTTAATCCAGATACATTGAACTATACATTAGAAGTAGAAAATAATATTACAGATATCACAGTAACAGCAGAAAGCTTAAGTGATGAAGTTCAAGTATTAGGAACAGGAAAGTATCATTTAAATGTAGGAAAGAATGGAATTAGTGTTTTTGTGGTTGGAACCGATGGAGTACAAAGAGACTATCAAATCGTAGTAACAAGGAAGAAATCAAGTGATGCAACACTTTCTAGTCTAGTTGTCAAGAGTCATATGCTAAGTCCAACATTTAATAGTAATACTTTAGGCTATACTTTAAAGACAAGTAAAGATTACTTAGATTTTACAACGATACAACCAACAGAGGCTGAAGCAACCTATGTAGTAAGTGGAAATCAAGACTTTCAAACAGGAGAAAATACAGTAACAATTGAAGTAACAGCGCCAGATGGAACAACGAAAAAGACTTATACCTTAACTATTACGAAAGAAGGAAGTAAGAACAATAATTTATCTTCTTTAGATGTTGAAGGCTATACGTTAGTTCCAACCTTTCATAAAGGAATTACGTTCTATACAGTAGAGGTTCCAAATAATATCAATAGTGTAATAATTAAGGCAAAAACAGAAGATAGTAATGCAACAATAGTTGGTACTGGATTAAAACCAATCCATGCAGGAGAAAACTATTTTGACATCGTGGTAACTTCTGAAGCAGGAACAGACAAAAATTATAAGATTCTAATCACCAAAGAGGCAAGTGATAACAATTATTTAGCGAGTCTTTATAGTAATGTTGGTGTTTGGAATCAAACCTTTGATAAAGAGATAAATTCTTATACAATTGAAGTAGGGGCAGAAGATGACAATATAGAATTTACAGGAACACTAGAAGATAGTAATGCTACAGTATTGGGACTAAAAAATTATGATTTAAATATAGGAGAAAATACTATCAATATTACAGTAACTAGTGAATCAGGACTTACCAACATTTATACAATTACAGTCAATCGATCTGAAGTAAAAAGTGCTTACTTAACAGACTTAAAAATAAAAGGATACGATTTAGATCAAACCTTCAACAAAGAAATATTTGAATATTATGTTGATGTAGATTATGAGGTAACTGAACTAGAACTAAGTTATGAAAAAGAAGAAAGCAATGCAACAGTTGTAGTCACAGGAAATGAAAACTTTGAGATTGGAATGAATGAAGTACATATCAAAGTAACATCAAGTGATAATTCCCTAGAAGAAGAATACATCCTATATGTAAATCGTCAAATGTCATCAAATAACTTCTTAAGTAGTTTAAGTGTAGATCATGGAACATTAGATCCAAAATTTAATCCAACTACATTAGAGTATAATGTAGAAGTAGAAGGCGAGATAGAAGAGATTATAGTCCAGGCAACAGCAGAAGATAGTAGCGCAACAATTACATCTAAAATAGGAAATGGAAATCCATATGCTTTAAAGAAAGGAATCAATAGAATTCCAATCAAAGTTAGAAGTATGATAGGAGTTACTAGAACTTATTATGTAAATGTAAATAGAAAACAATCAGAGAACAATAATTTAAAAGAATTAAAACTTTATTTTGGATTAGATGAAAGGCTCTACGATATAGGATTTAATAAAGAAACATTAACATATCAAGTAAATCTAACAACCAGTGAAGAATATGCAAAAGTAGAAGCAGATTCAGATGATAAGAATGCGACAGTAGTAGGAGATGGAATAATCCTATTAAAAGCAGGAACCAATACAATCAATGTAACAGTAACAAGTGAATTAGGAGTAGTAAAAACATACACCATCACAGTTGAAAATCCAATATCAAGTAATAATTATTTAAGTAGTTTAATTCCAAGTGGTGGAACTTTAAATCCAAGTTTCGATAAAGAAACTTTAGAATATACATTAGAGTTAGGCAGAGATGTAAATAGTTTAGGATTTAAAGTAAAAACAGAAAGTAGTAAGGCGACCGTAGTGGGACATGAAACACTAGGAGTAACAGATGGAGAAAGCACAAGAAATATCGTAGTAACAGCTGAAGATGGAAGTATAAAGACCTATGTAATTCATGTTAAGAAAGAATCAGAAAGTGAAGTAAGACTAGAGAGATTAGAAATTTTAGGATATCCATTTACTTTTGAACCAGATACTTTTGAATATAATATCCAAGTCTCAAAATCAAAGAGAAAACTACTAGAAAGTGAAATTACGGCGGTACCAAAAGACAGTAACGCAACAGTCAATCTTATGGGAGACGTGAATTTAGTAGATAGGTCGATTAGTACTTATATCGTAGAAGTGATTGCGAAAGATGGATATACAACTCAAGAATATAAAATCAATATTACAAGGGATAGTCTAGAATATACGATTCGAAGTGATATTTATACGATTGACAGAAATGAAACGAAAGACTATGTAATAGGAATGGATCCGAAAACAAAGAAGACAGATTTTATTGGAAACTTCTTAAATGATAGAGAAACACTTCATATCTATGGAAGTGATGGAGTAGAGATTACGGAAGAAGATAAATTCATAGGAAGTTACATGGTAATCAAACTAGAAATTGATGGATTTGTTTACGATGAACTAGTAATCACCGTTCGAGGGGACTTAAATGGAGATGGCTTAGTAACAGCAGCTGATAACATTCAAGCAAAGAACTATGTCTTAGGAAAGAAACAAGTCGACTTCTTAGTCACAAAAATCGTTGATATCAATCAAGATGGATTAGTGACGGCACCCGATGTGATTCGAATTAAAAACTATATCTTAGGAAAAAGAGGACTGAATGAATAAAGTCTTCTTTTTTGTTTTTTTACTTCTGAACACGATTTTCTTAAGTATTGAAAAAATCGAAAATTTATGATATTATTATTTTGTTATTGCCCCATAGCCAAGCGGTAAGGCTGCAGACTCTGAATCTGCCATGCGCTAGTTCGAATCTAGCTGGGGCAGCCAAATAATAATAAAGCTTTGGAATAAAGGCTTTTTTTCTTTACAAATAAATCTTTTGCTATCTTGATAAAAGGGTTTATATTTGTTATGATAAGTGTATATTTAAGAGGATGTGATTTAAGTGACAAATAAAGAATTAGCAGATTTAATCTTTCCAAACATTACAAAAACAATTGAAGACTATGAAAAAATATATCCAGAGAGAAATTTACCTGAGGGAGCTGTCGTATCTCGTTTTGCGCCTAGTCCTACAGGATTTGTGCATATGGGAAGTTTGCGTTCTGCTTTTATCGCAAAAAAGGTACCAAAGGATACCAATGGGGTTTTCTTTTTACGAATTGAGGATACCGATGGAGCTAGAACCGTTGAAAATGGAATTCAAGGAATTATCGATGATTTGAAAAACTTTGATATCACAATCGATGAAGGTGTTGTATCAGAAACAGAACAAATCGGAGAATATGGTCCATATATTCAAAGTCAAAGAAAAGAAATTTATGAAGCTTTTGCAAAGCATTTAATAGAACAAGGAATGGCTTATCCATGTTTTTGTACACCAGAGAAAATCGAGGAAACTAGACAAATGCAGGAATTAAATAAGGAAAGAATCGGGTACTATGGTAGTTATGCAGAATGTCGTTTTTTATCAAATGAAGAAAGAGCTGAACGAATTAAAAAGGGAGAGCCCTATATTATTCGCTTGAAGTCACCAGGAGATTTTAATAAGAAAATTGTTATAAATGACTTGGTGCGTGGAAAAATTGAATTTCCCGAAAGTGATTTAGACATTGTAATTATTAAGGGTGATGGATTACCTCTTTATCACTTTGCCCATTTAGTAGATGACCACTTGATGAGAACAACGCATGTAATTCGTGGAGATGAATGGATTTCTTCTACCCCTGTTCATCTACAACTATTTCAAGTATTTGGATTTGAACCACCTAAATATGCACATTTAGGAACCGTTATGAAAGTAGATGAAAATGGAACTCGCCGAAAGCTTTCTAAAAGAAAAGATCCAGAAGCTGCGGTTAGTTACTATCATCAAAAAGGAATTCCAGTAGAAGCCGTAAACTTATATCTAATGACAATTGCCAATACCAACTTTGAAGCCTGGTGGGATCAAAATCAAACACTGGGAATCGATGACTTTAAATTTGATTTTAAGAAAATGAGTGTTTCTGGAAGTCTATTTGATCTAGAAAAATTAATGAATATTTCTAAAAGTTATATCAGTAGATTAAAAGCAAGTGAAGTTTATGACAAACTATTAGTCTGGGCAAAAGAGTTTGATTCAGAGTTTGCATCTATTTTAGAAAATTATAAACAATATGCAATTTCTATTTTTAATATTGAAAGAGAACAAAAGAAACCAAGAAAAGATTATGCATCATTTTCAACGATTAAAGATTGTGTCTGGTATATGTTTGATGAATACTTCACTGGAAAATTAGAGTATCAATTTGGAAAAATTGATGATAGAGAAGAAATTACTCATATCTTAAAAACATACCTTGAAAAATACTATGATGAAAAAGATGATAAAGAAGTTTGGTTTAATAAGATAAAAGAACTATCAGAGAAACTGGGATATTGTAGTGATATGAAAACCTATAAAACGAATCCAGATTCATATAAGGGAAGTGTTGCTGATGTTTCTACAGTGATACGAGTAGCTGCTACAACGAGTTCTATGACTCCAGATTTATACGAAATTTTAAAACTTCTTGGAAAAAAACGGATTACGCAACGGTTTAAAAAATTTATGAATTATGATTAGTAATTATGGAGATACTATGAATAAATAGTATCTTTTTTATCTTAAAATATTTAAAATACCAAAAAAAAAATTAAAAAATTAGGTTTAGGGGTTTGATTTTTTTTTAAATCTGTTATACTTAATATAAGTGATAGTAAGGAGAGTAGGTATTTGATGCAAAAACAAAAGGAAAAACAGAGTAAAAAGAAATTACAAAAAAAGAATAGACTATTTTTTGGTGCTTTCTTAGGACTTGTAGTAGTTTCAGCAACTTTACTTGCAGCAACTATATTTTTATCTAAATCCACATATTCACTTTTAGATAATCATGTTCGTGTCAATGAAAATAGTGAATTAACATATTATCTAGATGTTATGTATGATGGGAAAGATAAGAATTTGATAATGTCTAGCGATGATGCCGTTGCAGATGTTCGAAGTGATTATATTTACATCGAGGATAAAATCCCAGATGGGCTCACTTTTGTAGGATTTGTACAAAGTGAGAATGGTAGTATTGGTGCGGTTCAAAGAAGTGACAATACTACGGCTTGTGGAGGATATGTAGTAGATGGTGTTGCTGGATTAACATATAATGAAGCCACTAGAACCGTTTCTTTTAAGATTAAGAATTTACAAGCAGGATGTAAGATTACAGTTGGAATTATTACAAAGACACCTTTCTTAGGTAGCAATACAAGAATGGATTTTTATAATACTGCCTTTGGAAAATCCAATGCAGCGACGACAAGTTCTAATACAGTCCATGTATTTATGGGACGTGAATCAGAGACATTATATAAAGTTAGTTATGCTTATGAAGGTGATGTACCAGAAAATGCACCAGCATTACCAGAGGAAATGTCTTATGCTGAGGGTAATACGGTAGGTGTTATAAATAATATTTCAGTTCCAGGATATACTTTTACAGGATGGACTTCTGATGAAGTTACAATCAATAATTCAAGTTTCAGAATGCCAGCAAAGGAAGTGACCTTAAAAGGTAGATTTACCAAAGATACAACCTATGCTGTTACTTATTCATTAAATGGATCACTTCAACCAGAAGGATATACACTTCCAAAAGAAAAACAATATAGTGCTGGTGAAGAAGTAAAAGTAGATAGTCTAAAGGCAGGAGACATTGTCTCAGGATACCGTTTCTTAGGTTGGCAAACGACAGATGTAACTGTGGATGAAGATGGAATCTTCCAAATGGTAGCTCAGCCAGTTTTATTTGTAGGAGAGTTTGAACAACTAAAATATAAAGTAACGTATGAGTTCAAAGGAACTGTACTTCCAGACAATGCTACTAGTTTACTACCAGCAGAGCAATCTTATGCACCAGGAGAAACAGTTTCCATTGCTTCAAATCCTGTGGCTGCTGGATTCCAATTCTTAGGTTGGTATAAGACCTCATCATTTGAAATGCCTGCAGAAGATGTTGTAATCTATGGTGAATGGATGCAAAGTGCAGGAACCTTTGTACCGACAATTAGCAAAGAAATTTCTAATCCAAGCGATACAGGATATTATAAAGCAGGGGATAAAGTTCAATTTGATATCACAGTAACAAATCCGGCTACATTCCCAATCACTGACGTAATGCTTCATGAAGATACGGACGTAAGATTTGTTAACGGTACAGAATACACATTATTAAATGATAGCTATGTTAGAATTGATTCAATTCCAGCAGGTGGCAGTGTAGTTGTGAAAGCAGAATATACAGCAAGTGATGCACATGCTTCAGATGTTGTTAAAACGGTAGAATTAACTGGTGCACTAGCTAGCAATAATTACTTATTAGATACAACGAGAGAATATAAAGCAAGTGCAACTATAAAAGTTTCTAATGTTTCACTAAATATTATCAGAAAAGATGCAGAAAATGTTATGTTAGAAGGATCAGAATTTACTCTTTATAGCGATGCTGCATGTACTCAGGAGATAGAATCTGGATTAACATTTGAAAACTTAATACCAGAGCAAAAATACTATTTGAAAGAAACAAAGGTTCCCGTAGGATATATCATATTGGAAAAACCACTTGAAATGTCAGTCGATTCCTCTGGTGTAGTTAGCATTAAAGATTATGCAGTAGATGGAACGGATGGAAAATATAGTGTAGTAGTATATAGCCAAAAGATTAATATCCTACCAGAAACTGGTGGATCTGGAACTCTTCCATTTATCATTGGTGGACTTATAGTAATGGTTTTAGCCGCAGTCGGATGTACATATTTTATGAAAAAGAAAAATGGAGGTGGACAAAATGCTAAAAAAAATAAGAAATAGTTTCTTTCTTGGAATTTTGTTACTATTTGTATATACTTGTAACGTATTTGCTGCTATTGACTTAACACATGCAAGCAGTATGAATTTAAATTATCAATATGATGAAAAATCAATTGAAAATGCAGTAGTTTCCATTTATAAGATTGCAGATGTAGACACGATTGGAAATTATAGTTATATAGGTTCATTTACTAACAGAACGGAAAATTTAAATGATCTTTCCGCTTCTGCTACTGGAGCCTTGGCAAAAGAATTATCAGAGGTTATTGTAGAAAATCAAATAGCGTATGATTATCAAAAAAATACGAATAAAACAGGGCATGTTTTGTTTAATAATCTGACACCAGGTATATATTTAGTTTTAACAGAGGATGTAATTGATAACGGAGAAAAATATCAAGCAATACCATTCCTTGTATCTATACCACAAATTGAAGATGGGAATTACATTTATGATATACCTGTCGATGTAAAAACGGAAGCAGTGGCTGTGCCAACACCAAGCCCATCGCCTTCAATTTCACCGACACCAACACCAACACCAACACCAACACCAACGCCTACTCCAACACCAACAAATGGAAATCATAATACAGTTTTTTCGCCAAGTACCTACGATGATATTGTAGTATATGTAAGTATATTTGCTGTTTGTGTAATTGGAATTGGAATTGTTGTTTATTATATAGTAAAGAAAAAGAAAAAAGAGAAAATAAGTAATGAAAATGGAAAGGACGACAGTAGTGAAAATGAAAATTAGTATTAAAAAATTATTATTAACAGTAATGTTTGCTTTTCTTGGATTTGTAACAACAGTTTCTGCTGCGGCTATTACAATTACTGTTGATAATACAAAGAGTTTAGCTACAGATGCAAATAGTCATTATGTGACAAATCAGGGAACTATTATAATTAGTAATGTAGATACTGGAGATACTTTAAAGGCTTATAAAATCTTAGATGCATATTATAATGAAACTTCCAATGTGATTAGTTATGATTTTACAGCTGATTTTAAGGCTTTCTTAGCACAGTCAGCTACATATAGTAGTTTATCTGTTCAAGATTATATGTTACTAACGAGTGGAAATATTGAAAATGGTAGTACAATAACAGAATCTACTTTAGATACACTAGCAAGTGTATATGCCGGATATATTAAACAACATTCAGTAGAGGGTACGCAAATGGCTACCTCTGGAACTACTTCTACAGTAACTGCGGATGCAGGTTCTTATCTAATTTTGCCAACTTCTACGTCAAAAGTTTATGCAGTAATGGTTGGAAACATTGCAATTTCAGTAGTAGATGGAACTTGGTCATTACAAGATGCAAGTATTGTTGCTAAGGTAAGTGAAGCAGGAATCATAAAAAAAGGTAATGGAAAAACTAATATTTCTGCTGAAATTGGAGAAGATATCCCATTTGAAATTAATTTGACGGTTCCACAATACCCAACCAATGCAACAAACAAAAAATACGTATTAACTGATACTATGTCAGATGGTCTTACATTCTCTGGGATGGATGCGTTAGGTATAAGTGATGGTGATACAGCCTTAACAGTAAATGCTACAACTGGAGCCGTAACAAATGCTACAGGTGAACAAGTGGCTACCATTACAGTAGAAGGTCAAAAAATTACAATTGAATTTGATCTTACTTATGTAAAAAGTACAACGTTAAAAGTTACTTATAAAGGAAGATTAAATAATAATGCTGTAATTGGTGGAAATAATAACAACAGTGCTCAATTAGAGTATTCCAATGATCCATATGGAACAGGTACTTCAACCACTCCAATCACTTTGGATGGTCCGGGTGTAGTTATTGTTAAAACATATGCATTATCAATCATTAAGCACGAAAGAAATAACGAAACAAATCTATTATCAGGTGCTACATTTGAAGTCTATAGAGATGAAAACTTAACAGATTTACAAGGAACAGTTACAACTGGAAGCGACGGTTCAGTAACTGTAAAAGGATTAAAAGAAGGAAGTTATTGGTTAAAAGAAACAAAATCTCCTGCAGGTTATTCTTTAATTAATGATGCAATTCAAGTAACAATTACAGATGCAGATGCTACAGATGGTGTAATTACTGCAAGGGTTTCTAATGCAAAAGTAGGAGTATTACCTATTACTGGTGGTATGGGTACGATTATATTTACAGTTTCAGGTGCAGTTCTTATGATTGGAGCAATCTGGTTTGTATTTGTTTATAGAAGGAAAAATAAATTAGAAGTATAATTATATAGATGAAAAATATTATTAAAAAATATCTTCCATTGTTTTTATTCACAATTCTATTTATTTCTGGACTGTCAATTATGTTATATCCTGTGATTAGTAATGTAATAAAAGAAAAAGAATTTGATCAAGTAATTGTAAATTATCAGAATCAAGTAAAAAATGATACAAAGCAAGATTCTAAAAAACTGATTAGGGAAGCAGAGAATTATAATAAAAAATTAACAAATGCAAATATAACAGATGTCTTTACTTCGAGTGAAGTAGCGAACTCTAGTGATTATTTAGAAATTTTAGATGTCGATCAATCAGGGACGATGGGATATATTGCAATACCAAAGATTGATGTAAAAATTCCAATCTATCATGGTACAAGTGCTAAAGTTCTACAAAAGGGTGTAGGTCATTTAGAAGGAAGTTCCTTTCCAGTGGGTGGAAATACAACGCATTCCATTTTAGCTGCTCATAGAGGTCTTCCTTCTGCTAGACTGTTTACGGATTTAGATCAAATAAAAAAGGGTGATAAGTTCTATATATATGTGATGGAACAAGTACTCGTTTATCAGGTGGATCAGGTCTTAGTAATTGATCCTTCGAATACGGAACCTTTAAAAATTCAAGAGGGAAAAGATTATGTGACCTTAGTTACCTGTACTCCATATGCTGTGAATACGCATCGATTATTAGTTCGTGGAATTAGAGTTTCTGAAGAAAAACAGGAAGAAGAAAAAATCGAAGTAGCTAGTACTATGGATGCACCTAAATTAGCACTTTGTGTAGGATTAGTCTTAGGAGCTATGATTTTGTCGATTACAGTATATATTGTTCGACAAGTGATTAAAAGAAACATTCCTGTAGAAGATTCTGCAAATACACATACGATTGAAGAACTGATTTAAGATACTTCTTAAATCTTTTTCTTTTTTGGAGGCGATTATGAAAAAAATTCTATTTTTAGATTTTGTATTAATATCATTAGCAGTTACCTTTTTGGGGGGAATTTGCTATTCATCTTTCCATATTCTGACATGGATGAAAGATAATCAAGAAACGACTAAGCAAATTCATGAAGTACAGAATTTAGTAGTAATTGATGAAAAACCACCCAAAGTTGCAGCAGATGTCATAGTGGAAGATGCCATTCATACAGAAGAAAAACTAATGGGAGTTGATTTTGAACCATTATTAAAAAGAAACAGTGAAGTGGTTGGTTGGATTCAAGTAAAAGGGACAAATATCAATTATCCTTTTGTTCAACATACGGATAATAAGTATTATTTAAAAAAGTCTTTAGACCGTACTTATAATAGTGCAGGTTGGGTATTTCTTGACTATCGTAACTCAACTACGGATTTAGATACTAATACCATTATTTATGCACACGGTCGTGTAGATGGAACAATGTTTGGAACTTTAAAAAACACATTAAATCGTGAATGGTTTGACAATTCTGAAAATCATATCTTAAAGATATCTACTCCATTTTATAATTACGTATTTGAAGTCTTTAGTATATATCATATTAAAACAACAGATGATTACCTATATACGAATTTTATTAGTGATGAACAATATATGAATTTTATTGATTTAATTACAAAACGTAGTGTGTATCAATTTCCTACGGTGGTGGGACCTACAGATAAGATATTAACATTATCTACTTGTTATAACAGTGCTGAAAAAATGGTCTTACATGCAAAATTAACTATGTATGAGAATAGAAATTAAAAAATTTAGACGTTTTTTAATTTTTTTTTGTATATTATAAGTAGGAGTATATAGAAGGGGGATTTTCTCTTGCACCACTATTCTTTTTATAAAATTATATTTTTCTTATTTTTTAGTTATAATTTACTGTTTTTCTTATTCTCATATAATGAGAACTTTCTACAGATGTACCATAAAGACGTAGTAGAAAAAGATATTTTTTTAGAATCAATTTCTCTTGTTTCCGATACTTCTACTTTTAATTTGAAAAATAATATATCTGCTCCTTTAACATTAACAATTGCAAATACGAATATTGAAATTCCAATTGTACAAGGAACAGATAATTCTTTTTACTTAAATCATTCACTAACTGGAGAAGAAGATAAAATGGGAACACCTTTTTTAGATTATCGAAATCATTTAGATGATCGAAAACTTTTAATCTATGGTCATAATTCAAAAACTATAAATACATCATTTCATATTTTAGAAGAATATACAGATCCCTCTTTTTTAAGAGAGCATCCTGGTTTTGTTTTACAGGGAAGAGATACTTCCTACCATTATCAAATCTTTTCTGTAGTAATTGTTACAAATGATTTCCAACATATGAAACTGAAAATGAGTCAAGAAGAATATCAAAGACATTTAGAATGGTTTCAAAAACATTCTATTTATAATACAACCATAGATGTGCATAATGATGATATTTTAGTATTGCAAACGTGTTATTATTCTCCAAAGGATTCATATTTACTCATAGTTTCAAAAAAGGTAAAGTAATTGCCGAATCTTGAATTTTCTTTGACTTTTTCATATGAAAAAGGTAAAATTACTATAGATAGTAGAGAGGGATGATTCTAGCGTGAAAAAAACGGTTTTATTTTTAATTAATGGATTAGGAATTGAGCATAAAGACTCTTGTGATATGTATACTAAAGATGTAATGCCTGTAATGGATCAGTGTTCTATTTCTGAATTTTTTACAACTGTTGATACCAAAGCATTTAATTATACAACTGGTTATCAAATACTAAGTACTGGAAATGCAGATGCCTTATCATTTCCATTTGTTGATAAAGTAGTAGATGAGAACATATGGAATCAAAGTCCTACTTTTCAGAACTTATCAATGGCATTACAAAATCCTAATAGTGTAAAACTACATATTTTTTGTTTTCTAGACAGTGCTCGAATTAGTGATCATTTAAAATCTTTTGTTACTTCTTTAAATACTAACAAAACTATTTTTGTTCATCCAATTATGACAAATCCTACGATGGATGGATATAAGTCGATTGCCAAGACACTTTATAAATTAAATTATGAGTCGCTACCAAACATGAAAATAGGTGTTGTTTTTGGAAAAAATTTATTGCTAGGAGAGGAAAGACTGAATGAGTTTAATGATTTAGGTAGAATGCTATTTCGTGGAAATGGGGAAAGGTGGAAGGATACGGATCAAAAAATTGGATCCCTTCAAACCTTCAAAATATTGCCAAATAACGCCAAGGCTTTTTGCGTAAATGATCAATTCAGTTTAGAAACGAATGACATTATCTTATTTTATAACTACGATGAAGTAGATTGCTCTAAGTTTATGAATTTAATGAATAATCCACCAGCCTTCTTTAACAGTCAAGTAACTCCAGGGACACTTACTTATTACTCATTATTTCCGCTTCATAATACAGCAGGGGTTCAAAACATTTATGGAAATGTAACATCCGAGTATTCAATGTCTAATGCCTTAAAGCAAATTGATGCCAAAGCACTTGTTTTAGTCGATCAAGAAAACTTATCAGTTGTCAATTATATGATTAATGGGCTTTCCCCAACTGGTGATGGAACTGTGGAATATGCACTGACAGATTCTGGACTTTTATTCAATCAAGAACAGATGAAAAGTGTTTTAGATAATGATAAATATCAATTGATTGTAATTAATCATAGAATGGATCAATATAATGATGAAGTATCTATGAAACAGGTAATGACACAGGTTGATCAAAATCTAGCCTTTGTTAAAGACTACTGCCAAGATAAATATTCTCTGGTTATTTCATCTTTATTTGGAGTTAAAAAAGAGATTTTATCTGCTACTCAAAAGGAAGAATTAGTAGATTTTTCTAATACGGTTCCAGTAATTATTATAGATTCTTCTTATAGTAAAAGAAATTATGTAACTGGTTATGGAACATTATATACCATACTTGGAACAGTCATTAAACTCATTTCACCAGAAGCAAAGGTAAATTCCCTTTTAAGAAAAAAAGGTTTTTTACGTAAATTATTATCTAAATAAAGATATGAATTTATATCTTTATTTTTTGTTTAATTATTCTCTTTTAGTACATGCTAAAAATGGTGATGTATGTGAATGTTTTAATTATAGGTTCTACCAGCGGACTTGGATTTGAACTTGGATGCAAATTGTTAGAAAGAAATCATTTTGTGTATTTTACAACCCATCATAAAACGGAAGTTTCTACAGTGAAAGAAAAATTAAAGAAAATGGCATTCAAAAAGTATGAATGTTTTCCCCTAGATATTACAAGTTCTAACGATCGAAAGAAAATTCTAAACCTAGAAATAGATTGTTTATTTTGTAATGGTGCGATGGGACTTGGAGGAAGCATATTTGATTTAGCAATATCTGAAATAGAGAAAAACTTTGATGTAAATGTCTTTTCAAATCTTGCTTTGATTAAAGAATATCTAGAAACCTCCTTTCAAAAAAAGAAATTTGTCAAAGTAATTATTACTGCTTCCATGGCAGGATTAATGCCTGTACCTTTTATGGATAGTTATTCAGCTACGAAAGCATCTCTCATTTCTTTTGCCACAACACTTTACTATGAGCAAAAAATATTTTCTCTGCCATATTCTATTAAAATGATAGAGCCAGGAATTTATAAAACAGGGTTTAATGAATTTATGCTTTCAACTGTAGAGGACAATCCCTATTTTAGTTGTTCCTCTTTTTTGGATTTTGAAAGAAGGGCATTTCATTTAATTTCTAAGAAAAAATATCATAGTATGGTAAAAAAAATGGTTCGTGCAGTAGAATCATCTTCCTCTAGATTCATTTATCGGGCACCTTTAAGCCAAAAAATATTCTTAAAAATATATCTTTTATTATTTAAATAATCTAAATCCTAGAAAATTCCTTGTATTTTTCTATTTCGTGTAGTACAATAATCAATAATTTAGGGGGATTTCTATGAGTTTAGTTACAATTTTTATATACCTTATTTTTGCCATTTTATTATTCTTTATTTTGAATTACTTTGATAAAGCAGAAAAAGAGAATAATATCATTCATGCGGTTATACCAATCGTATATGAAATAGTTTTAGCAGGATTATTCACAAGTGAATCTGCTTATGAAATAAAACAAAATCTATTTTTAATTGTTATTTTTGAACTAGTGATACGACTTTACTATATTAAAAATATCTTAAAACGGGAAGATTTAATGAACCCATCTTTTTATTTTCAGATTTATGGAATTTCTATCGTTGGTAGTTATATTGCCAATGTATATTTCATTTCTGAAGTCTCTTCTGTTTTTCCAACGGCAGAAGAGATGAGAGTAGGGATCTGGTTATTAATTATTATCTTTCTATATATGACTGCCAAGAAGCATATTCGTATTCAATATAAGGAACAAGTATCTACTTTTGCAGATAGAAAACAAGAATATATTCTGGTGCAATATACAAGATTTAAAAATATGTATCAAAAGAATATTAAGGTAAAAAATAAATCAATATACCCTGTAGTTTATGCCATAATGATTTATGAAAATTATAAAAGACCTATTTTCTTTCGGAAACTGGATTATATAACTCACCGATTGACTGGAAGGGAAAAGAAAATGGGAATTATGCAGATTGCATCTAGTACAGAAATGGATGATGCTACTAGTATAAAAATGACAGTTAAAAAGCTAGAAAAACTAGAGTCAGAACTTACTAAGAAATCTAAAAAACAATATGTAGGTCAATTACTAAACCTATATTATGAAAATGAAAAAGTAGCGCATGACGTTTTTGAAATTTACCAAAAGATAATTGAGTTTGATTCTCTTTAAGAGGGAAATGTCTATTTTTTCATTTTACTTTTACCTAGAATGTGTTATACTGAGTATAATAATATAGGAGGCTATTTTATATGAATATAAAGGAACTGAAGAAAAACTCAAAATTAAGTCAAGGTTTGAAACTCAATTTACGTTGCTTAATGGCAGGACTCATTCTTCTAGCAATTTCTATCATTTTATTTTCTTGTGCATATATAATTTCATCTAAAGATTTAGGAGAAGCCAAAGACTTTACCGACTTAGTAGCCAATGACCAAATAAAGGAAGGATCATATGCTAGTGTGACAGTTACGGAAGAACCTATTGTTTTTGCAGAATATGATGATAAGGTAACATCCGATAAATATTATTTCGTTTTTAATGGTGAGTTTGTACATATTGGTTATTTAGACTATAAGACTTACACAGATTTAACAACACAGGCTTCCTTAGTGAATTCACCTAAAATCAAGGGAATTGCTAAAGTACTTCCTGAAGATGTCTTAGAATTAGCAGTAGAATCTTATAATGAAATTTTAGGAATGAATTTAATTACCAAAGATAATTTTTCAGAATACTTTAGTATGTACTATTTAGATGTTGTATCTCCAACTTATGATAATGGCATTCAGATAGTTGGTGGAGTTATATTTGCTCTACTATCTATTGTCCTGTTAATTATTTATTTTACTCGTCAAGGAACCACAAAGAAGGGGATTCGTTCTAGATCAGAATCAGAGTGGAAAAATATTTTCTCTGAATTAGAGAAAGATGATACAAAATTTTATAAAAAACTCAATCTATATTTAACTGAAAACTATATTGTCGATTTGAGTAATGGATTACGTGTTGTTGAATATAAAGATATTGTTTGGATGTACCAATTTCAAATGAGCCGTTATGGAATGACGGTTAGTAAAAATATTGTTCTTGCTACTAAAAATCGTGAAAAAATTTCAATTGCTAATATGGATAATTTCATGAAACGTTCTAAAAAAGATTATACAGATATCATGAATTTCATTATTTCAAAGAATGAATCAATTGTTCTTGGTTATACAAAGGAAAACCGAAAGCAAATGAAAGATTTATATGGAATTAAATAAGTAAATAGGGAGGCTTTTATGCTTCTCTTTATTTGACTTTTTCTAGGGATTAAGATAGAATTTAAGAAAAGAAAATGAGTAATAGGAGGGTAATCTATGTCAAATAAAAAAGATATTGTAAAAAAAAGAAAAGGAGAAGTGATTCGTGAAGCAAGGATTTCCGAAAAAAATCAAGAGAGTGGTAAAAGAAATTCCATAGTCGTTATTTTATTAATGGGAATGATTATACTGATTGTTTTTTTCTTCTTTCTACATTGGAATTTAGATTCTGGGGATTTGGGCTCTACTAGAAAAACGGCAAAGGATTTTAAAGAGGAGTATGAAACACTGAATCAAAAAAAAGATAAAGATGGAAATACATACCTAGAACTTTCTATCGAATCTGATAATGTTATCCAATATGTTATGTATGACAAAATATTTTCTCTGTTAGAAAGAGGAACTGGTATCATTTATTTTGGTACACCTAAAAGTAATCAGTGTAGAGAATTACTTCCTATTTTATTTGACGCTTCTGATGAAGTTGGAATTGATACAGTCTATTATTTAGACTTATCGAATGATCGAGACCAAAAAAAAATGGGAGAGGATGGAAAAATTATTACAGAAAAAGAGGGAACCAAAAACTATTATAAATTATTAGAAAAATTAGATTCTATTGTAAAGAGTTATGATGGACTAGAAAATGGTGATATCAAAAGAATATATTTTCCTACACTTATTTTTATAAAAGATGGTGAAATTATTGCAAATTATATGGGAAGTTCTAGTCCAAATACAAACACTACAATGAGTCAGGAAGAGAGCAAGAAATTAAAAGAGGAATTGATAGGGTATATGAATCAAATCATTACTTGTGATGATGCATGTTAAAACACTCATTCTTCTTTTTTGTGGAAAAAAACAAAGAGTAGTAGGTGATTGTTATGAAGTCTATTTTAAAAAGTGATCATTTTTTTGAGGAAACCAGTTCCTTTATTACTTCAATTGCATTAATTATTTTGGGAATTTTAATCCTAATTGGTAAAAATCAACTATATTTTAGTGTAATTGATATGTTTTTATCCACACTTTTAATTTTAGGAGTACTTCAATTTATTCGGTATCTATTTTTAAAACTAAAGCCACAGGAAAAAAAAGTCACATTTGCGCGAAGTTTTTTCTATTTACTATTCTGTTTAATTTTGTCCTCCTTTAAAACCATTCCTCGTTCTATTCTTCCATTACTATTTGCCATTTACATGTTATTAAATGGTGTAATTAAGTTAATCATTTACTTGATTTTATTCTCTTCTAAAGAAAATGGAAGGCTAGGACAACTCTTTCTGGCACTTCTTTATTTTGCAGTTGGTATACCTCTTTTAATTTCCCCAATTAAAAAAGTCGATACGATGCTTGTTTTTCTGGGATGGTATACGGTTTTACTAGGTGTTACTTATTTTTTTGATTTTTTATCTGAAATTATTCCAAAGAGATTTAAAACAAAACTAAGAAGACACTTTCGTATTACATTACCTGTATTATTGGAAGCAATTTTACCATATCAAGTTTTAAGGGAGATTAATTATTATTTAAACAAAGAGGCCTTTGATATCCCAATGGTATATGAAGAAAAAAAAGTAGAGACGGATCCTGATCTAGAAATCTTTATTCATGTAGCGCCCAGTGGGTACAATCGATTTGGACATGTGGATATTTGTATGAATGGAACAGTTCTTTCTTATGGTGGATATGATTTTACGACTTCTAAGTTATTTAATATGATTGGAGAAGGAATGGTATTTCAAGTAGAAAGAGAGAAATATATCGATTATTGTACACATTATAGTAATAGAACACTGTTTTGTTTTGGTATGAAATTAATAGATAAGCAAAAGAAAAATGTAGAAAAACAAATCAATTCGATTATGGAAAATTTGAATTATTACGAGACAAATTATGAAAGAGACAAACGTCTTAAGAAAAAGGTAAAGAAGGATTCTTATACGGATTACCCAAGCATATTAACATCTTTAACGAATGCAAAGTTCTATAAAATTCAATCAGGACCATTTAAAACATTTTTTGTTTTAGGTGTGAATTGCTGCAAGTTAGCAGATAATATCATTGGAAAAAGTGGAAGTGACTTGTTAAAAATGACAGGAATCATTACGCCAGGAACTTATTATGAATATTTGAATCAAGAGTTTTATAAGAAAAATAGTATGGTAATTTCTAAGATTATTTATAATAATAAGTCAATTAAATCTAAGAAGAAATTCTTTTCTGCAGGTTCGATTGCAAAAAAAAATGGAAAATGAAAAAAACTCTTCTTGATTAGAAGGGTTGTTTTCATTAGAATTTAATATTGGAAAAACTTAGAATGCTAGTATTTGAATGTAGTTAAACTTTTTTGTTTAATATTTGCTCATTTCTCTTTAAATCTTGCATAAATTCGGTTCCAAAATAATTTAAATCCATTGGAGCAAAATGAAAGTCACAATTATAAATTACAGTTTGAACGATATCTTTCATTTCTAATACAGGGGTTTTACTGATTACTATGATTTCTTTCCAAAAACAGAAAAAAACCAATCTTTCGATTGATTCTATATCTAAAAGTTCGAATAGTTCGAACAGATTTCCCAATGGTGCCGAAAGACAGAATTGAACTGTCCGCTGATCCTTACCAAGGACCTGTTTTACCACTAAACTATATCGGCAAATCTATTAAGATTATATCAAAGCAAAAGAAAGAAGTAAACTATCAATTTATGAATACCTAAATATCTACATGAGATATCTTGCATATTTAAATAAGATATGATAATTTTAAAGTAATAATAAAGGTAGTGATATTGTCATGAATGATATAACAATAGAAGAAATTATGGAAAAATATCCATACTTGAAAAGAATGGCAGAATATACAATTTTTACTACACCCGAAGATATAAATGATTTGAAATTTGATGAAAAAATAAAAGTCAATGATGATGTGGAAATTAGTATACAGTACTTAAAAAGAATATTACAAGATAAGAAGTACTATGATTATGTACTTAGATTTTTTAAAGACGAATCTCCTAATTTTTGTACATGCTATATTATTGGTGGTGATACCAGTGGATCTATTTCTTATAAGAAATCACAGATTATGAAAGGAATAGAAAAATTAATTGCTATGGAAAAAATTGCATTACAACCTGAGGAAGAAGAACGGTATCTAGCTCTTAGAAATAGCATTTCATTTGAAAGATTTTCAGAACAAAACGAAAATAGTCATCATAGTATATGCATAGATGGATGCTCATATTTAATTCCAATAAAACAAATCATTTCATTGATGCAAATGAAAGAGGAAGAATTTAACCAAATTTGTAGTAGTTCAGAAATTGAAATGATTGAGGGTATTCCAAAAGAACATTTTATTTATGCTTCCTATAAGTTTTTTAAGGATACAAAAGTAATAGAAAATTTTATAGTTCCACAAGAAATAGAAAACTGGTTTCACGAGATTCAATCTCTTCAAAAAATTGACTTACAAGCACTGAATACCTTTTTGGAAACAAAAGATACTAAGTTTAAGGAAGCTACCATTGATAAGGAACTAGAAAGAGCAATTCTTCTTGGAATGCCAGAAGATGCTACTGAACTTGAAAAGGCAGTTTATATTTATATAAAGATGTGTAAAATTTTAACATATGATGATGAGTATTATGCTATCAATCAAAAGGGTAAAGAAACCTTAAAACATAGAGATGTTCATTATATTTCTAGTATTAGTCTTCAAAATAATAAAGTAGTTTGCTTTGAGTTTAATTTAATATATTCTATTTTATTAAATCAGTTAGGAATTAAATTTAGAAGTGATTATAAAAATATGACAGAGGAATCTTACGGAGAGAGTCATGCAAATTTAGAATTTAGAAGTGGGAAGTATTTAGTAATAGCCGACTCTGTAACATCTATTTTAGAAGGAGATATGACAAGAGCAAAATTAAATCAACCCCTAATTGGACTCAATTGTATGAATCGTAATGTGAACACTCAACGAGAATTTAAAGCATCTGTTTCAAAGATGTATAACTTGATAGATCAACAAGAAAATCAAATTTTGAATGAAACAAGTGATAGACATATTGAAACATTTGAGGAAATAATGAATGAATATGCGTCTACTACTACAAATATCAATCCAGTTGGATTTGATGAAAAACTATCTATTCTAATAGATAAAGTGAATTCCACTAAAATGATTGGTATTGATTCTTTATCTTATGTTTTGCAATTAAGAAAAATATTATTTAATGAAGAAGAAAGAAAAAATAATTTAGGTATTACTATTATTAGAGATAATGAATTCTTAAGTGCAAGTGAGAATATTACGGCTAGTGCGATTCTTACACTCAATCAAGAGGGATTTATAAATCGCGAAGAAAAAAATATATATTATTATTTTAGACCAAATCAAGAATTAATTTCTATATCAAAGGAAGAACTACAGGCAAAATTTAATGATGGAGTATTTCAATATATTGAAAAAGAGGATCCTAGAATTCCTGGAATTATGGAAGTAGGAGGAAATATTAAATGATAGAAAAATTAAGAGAATTAAATGAACACCTCATAGAATTAAATATACACGATGAAGTGAATTTAAAAAAATATCAATGCATTCAAAAAATTTTAACTGAAGAGAAGTGTTTTCTAAAGATGGAAATGGAGTATGCTTATTCTATTTTACGAGATTTAGGAATTTCAGAAAATAATCTAAAAGAAGTCTACATGGAATTGATTGATATAAAAAATATTGAGAATTAAAAGATTGACATACTCTTTTAAAAGTGTTAGGATAGCGTCATCTTTTAGTAGAGATTAAAATGAACGGAAGTGTGAGAGAAATATGAATCAAGAGGTACAAAAAAATGGAAAAATTATTCCATTTAATGCAGAAGACTTTAAACAAATTGATTATGCAATGGAAGACCCAGATAATTGGCTATTTGAAGATGAATTAGAAAAAGAAGAAGAAGATTTGAAAGATAAGGGTTGTGGAAAAGTAAAGATGATGGACATGGATCCTAATAAATTTTAACTTTACACAATTTTTTTATTTGTCATGAATCAATGTCAACTGTTAGAAATTGCCTTGTTTCTAAAAACAAAACATGTTATATTGGTAGAAACAATAGGGGTGAGATTTATGATAGAAAGTATGGTAGTTAGTGAAATAACGACAGTAGAAGAAAGAAAAATGGTCTTTGATTTAACTAGAATTAGAATTAAATCTTTAGAAGGTGTAGTTGAACAACTAGAAATACAAGAAAAGGGAATTGATACAATTTTAAATCAAGAAAAAGAAAACTATGAGGTAAGTTTTAATCAACAACAGGATAGAGAAATATCTATTCCTGAGTTTTCAGAGATTGACCAAGCCCACCGTCATAAACTGGATTCTCTTCATTTAAAAAAACTTTCACTTCAAATGGCAATGGATGCTAAAAAAAGTGTCATTCAGAGATTATGGTGTTTATGCTGGCTTTTAAAAATGCCATCTGGAAAAATGGAAGCACAAGCAACCAGACACGACACAGGAGAAAAAATTACAGTTCGTAGACAAGATATTTATAAGAAGTATATGAATACTATTTTGAAAGCAGAAGGTTCAAGACTAAAAAATGAACAAGATTATCTTCGACTTTTGTTAGACTTTAATCATATTCCTGATATACTGGTTCATCCAGAACATGAATTCTATGCAGAGAGTTCTGCGACAAGTGAAAAACTAATCAATGTAAAAGAACAAATAGAAATTTATCAGCAGTATGAAAATAATGGAAAAAGAAACTATCAAAATACAATCGATTTTAATCAATTAACGGTAGGCGACTTTATGAACGAAAATACAGAATATCTATTTGAACAATTTTTCATCGAGAATGAAGAAAAAAGAAGAGCGGTGTAAAATTACACGGCTCTTTACTTTATAAAATATTTTGTAATTATAGATTGTCCAATTTCTCTTTGAACGATTTGACTATAGAAATCTTTTAAGGAGAATTTCTTTTCTAAATCCTCTTTAGAAGTAGAGGTTGTATAAAGACTTATCATTCTAGAAGAATCTTCATAAATAAAATCCTTCCCCATAATTTGAAAGAATAAGTTTTTATTTTCTCTTTTCACAAATTTTATAGAAAAATATTCAATTGCATTAGTTTCCCAAATTCCATCATTATTGACAGAAATATGAATGGTTCCTATTTGACCTTGATATTCTTTTTCAACTAAGTCATCAATACTTTTAATATTTTCTAAGTCTACTTTAATATCACAACTTCCATATACAATATTTTTCTTTACGAGAGTCGGAAAAAATTCATTTGTAATATTTACTGTAATATAACTTTTTCCATTATAATTTCTTTGTCTAAAATTAATTTCTGAAAATTTAATTTCAAATTCATAGCTATTGATTTTTAACATATTTATCACCGTTCATAGCATAACATAAAATGTGTAAAAAATGAAGTTTATTAAGAGGTTTTTTATTTTCTGCTTCCCATATGGATGATATAATGAAATAGAAAGGCAGTGCAAAAAAGGTATGGATAGTGATAAAATGAGAGAGATATTTTATTCATCACGAATTGGAAAAAGATTCCAAGCTTATGGTGAATAAAGTAACTGTCCTACATGAAAAGAGTGTATCGATGATTTAGAAAGAGAATTTGAAGGAATATATTCCAGAAGAAAAATCAAAGTAAGGAATAATAAGAATAGGAGAAAATGATATGTTAAAAGGAAAAGTAGCGATTGTAACAGGTGGTACAAGGGGAATTGGATTTGCAATTGTGCAAAAATTTTTAGAAAATGGAGCGAAAGTTGCCTTACTTGGTTCCAAAAGCGAAACGGTAGAAAAAGCCATAGCTGAATTAAAAGGGCAAAATTCTAGCTATGAGGTGATTGGATTCTATCCAAATCTAACAAAGGAAGAAGAGGTGAAAGACATATTTAAGAAAGTGGAAGAAAGTTTTGGTTCCATTGATATTTTAGTGAATAATGCAGGGGTATCTTCGAGAACTAAATTAGAAGATTACACAGAGGAAGAATATGATAAAGTTAGCGACTTAAATATAAAGTCAGTGTTTGTATGTTCTAAGATAGTAATCCCTTATTTGAAAAAAACAAAGGGAGTTATTTTAAACACAAGTTCCATGGTAAGTATTTATGGTCAGCCATCAGGCGTCATGTATCCAGCGAGTAAATTTGCAGTGAATGGTATGACAAAATCCTTATCTAGAGAACTGGCTCCCTTTGGAATCCGTGTCAATGCAGTAGCTCCTGGTGTGATAGAAACGGATATGGTAAAAAATCTTCCAGAAGAAATGATTAAACCTTTAATTCAAACCATTCCACTTGGAAGAATTGGTAGTCCTGAAGACATTGCGAATGCTTTTTTGTTCTTGGCAAGTGATATGGCAAATTATATTACAGGAGTAGTTCTATCTGTGGATGGAGCGGCTACCAATTAGTAAGTGATGTAAAAAAGTTTTGGTTAGTGTATTGTCAAAAAAAAGTCTTTATGTTAATATAATAATGTCTTTTGATAGGCATGATTATATTTGGTCTGTTGGTGAAGTGGCTGAACACACCACCCTCTCAAGGTGGCATTCACGGGTCCGAATCCCGTACAGACTACCATTGGGAAATCTGTTCGAACTTTTTCGAACTTTCAGATAGAAGACTTGTCAAAAGTCTTTTTTTATGTTATGATGAATATGCCAAGGAAACTTGCATAAAATAAAAAGGAGAACATTCAGTTTCGCTAAGTTGAGTGCCCACCCAATTTAAATTAGTTAGGCACTCATTCTAAGAATGAGTGTCATTTTTTTATTGCTAACATCAATAAGGTAGAGAGTAATAAAATGATAGTAATGAGCTTTAAAACCTTTACTATGAAAGTTTTAGTTTTCATTTTATCAAACCTCCTATCTTTGAAAGATTAGAGGCAGACACTCAACAACTGATATTCCCTAAAGTAATTATACTATGAGTAGTTATTTTAAACAAGCGAACATAATAAATTCACAAAAATGTTTTTGTGTATTCGTATTAGTAAAAAGGGTGAAGTTATGCAAAGTTTATTTATTATTCACAGTTATAATGGTAACACAAAAAATTCATTTGGACCATATTTAGTAAAAGAATGCTCATCTTTAGGGTTAAATGTAATATTTCCAGATTTTCCAACAGGAAAGAATGCAAATTACAATGAGTGGAGTAAAATATTGGATCAATATTTATCAAATGGAACTTTGAATAGTGATTCAATTATAATTGCACATAGTTTGGGAGCACATTTTATTCCAAAATATATTGCCGAAAGAAAAGCTAAAATTAAATTATATATAAGTTGTGCAGGATTTATAAATAAAACACATAAAGAAAATACTTTTGATAAAGCGATGGATGATTTCCTTCCGACTAAATTACAAATTGAAAATGCTGTTCTACTAATGAAGTATAGATATGCTATTTATAGCAATAACGATCCTATAAGCTCTTTAAAAGAATTAGAATATTATGCTGATAAATTTAATGCGCAAAAGGTATTTATTCCTAATGTTGGACATTTAGGACCTAAATCTGGAATTGCAAAGTTGCCAGAAGCTTTAGAAATAATTAAGAAACATATTATAAAAAGTTGTAAATAAATATGTCATTCGCACCATATTGATACCATACTCGAAAGTTCGAGTATTAAGTAAAAAAAACGGCTAAAAGAGTCGTTTTTAATTGATTTTTAATTGATTTATGTTATAATAAAGAACATTGAAAGGGGAGAGCGGAATGAAGTTTAAGAATTTAAAAATTTATGTACCAATTATTGCACTTGAGGTCTTAACACTTGTAGAAGTAATTCCATTAAGAGAAAGTGTTTCTGAACTACATCAGGAGACTGTTGACATTTCTAAGAGACTGGACCAACTAGACGATGGACTAGAGCAATTAGATGAGCAAATGATTTTAAATTATATCAATGCCAAAATTAAAGAGGAAACACAAGTAGAAAATAAAGAAAAAACAATGGAAGAACTTTTAGAAGAAAAAACTGTATATAGAGAAATTTCAGAATATATATCAGAGATTACAGAGGAAGATATGGAGGCTTTTTTGGATGGTACATTAGATCATTATGGTATTACTTCGCAAAAAAACACATTCCGTTTTGATCCAAATAATTTTTCGGAAGCAAAAGCAAGAATTGAAACTTATGCTAAACAAATGGATAGTTTAGAAAATCAGACTCATGAAACTGAATATTTTATTAAGGTAACAGATGATGACCAACTAGTAGAAAAATATAGAAGTGATTATCTAGAAAAGAATAAAGATGTAACAGAAGAAGAACTACAAGAAGCAGAACGAAGTTTTAGAGAAAAAGCAGCAGCAGTCTATTATACAAAGATGAATTATAAGTATTTAAATAATGAAACTTTAAGAAAAATAAATGAAACGTATCAACTCGTAGAGGATTCAAAAAACTTGAACATAGACATTTTAAATTATGTAAATCAAGCTTGCATTGTATATTATAAAACACCTCTAATGAAAGAAATGGTTGCAAATATGGGGGATTATACCGCACATAGTTTATTAGATGCAAATATGAATGCGAAAAGATGGAGTGGTTTAATTGGTGATAATGGGCAAGTGGTAGAAAGAGTAATTCGTGGAGATTTTAGAAATGGAGAAGAAAGAAAAGAAAAATTAGGAAAAGAAGGATATAATTACTATGCTGTACAAGAAGCTGTAAATCTAGAATTAGGAGTTGTAACAAAAAAGAAAACGGCCTTATACCGAATTGAAAATGGAAAAATTGTATCCAATCTTCCAGTACTACCAACAGAAAAGGATGTATTATGTAAATATGTACTGATTGAAAGAAGATTTCAAAAACGATACCTAGAAAATACTGTGATATATGGTGATTATAATACATATCATGCTCCACTTTCCTATAACCCACAAATGGTTTTAATAAATGAAGTAGTAGGTGGACATATGGAAGAAATTCACTATATGCTGATGGATGAAGGTACAGAAAGCATTGAGAATACGATTTTAAATGAAATACAATTGCACAGCCCGTTAGATTTATTTGAAATAGTGGAAAGTGTAGAAGAAACGACAGGCAACAAAAAGAAACTTCATGAATAATTTAGTTTGGAGGAAATCATTATGATAAATGTAAATTTAAAATATTTTTATAGTACGATAGAAGATGGAAATATGAATACCTCACCTAGATTTTATAAAGAGGGAATGACTAAAGAAGAAATTAGGAAGGACTTTACAGAACGAAGAATAAAACTTGGAGAGAAAGAGAGATTTAATGGATTGAATATTATCACACCAATTCAAAAATCTAGACCTAATTTAGAAGGAAAAACAGAAGAAGAAAAGCAAAATCTTTTGAAGAAATATAATCAAAAATATCCAGATGGATATTACGTTAGAATCACAGAAGAGATGATAGAAGGATACGAAGATCTTTACGATTTAGATATCTATTCTGATATTTTAATGATTGGTGCAGAGCTTCCTAAAATTGCTCTTTCTTATCCAGTAGCAGACTGCCCTGTTGTTTTTATAGAAGATACGAAGAATAAGGTAGTAGCAATGGCTTATTGTGGTGGAGAATACATCGACCGAAGATTACCTTCCCAAATGATTGATGCCATTAGAGAAGAAACAGATGCAAAAACAGAAGATATTAAAGTCTTTGTAGGACCTTATGCACATAAAGAAAATTTTACTTATGATGGGATTCCAAAATGGGTGCAAGATTTTTCAGTTTGGAGTATGGCATTAGTAAATAAAAGTGGTTATGTCCATATAGATATGGAATTGGCAATTAAAAATCAATTATTAAAACAGGGAATTGATATTTCTAATATTGAATTTTCATGCCTAGATACAATTACAGATCCAAGACTATATTCTAATAATCGTGCAAGATTTGATGTAGAAAAAGAAGGAAGATTCTATAGCGGTTGTTTCTATGAAAAATCAAAAGCTTTACAAAAATCAAAATCGAGGTATTAAATGATGAAAAGATTGATTCTTTAGAATCGTCTTTTTAATTTTAACAAATAGAAAGACTTTCTTTATTTTTCCTTGAAATTAGACATAAAATTGATTGACTTTCACAGCTAATTATGGTAACATTTTATTTGTTTGAAGCCTTCCAAGGTATCAAACCACATTGAAGAGGTCAAAAAAGTAGCAATACTTACCTTAAAAGTGAGCCAGAAATCTATAAAGGAGGTATATTCATGAATGCAGTGATTAAAACAGGTGGTAAACAATATCGCGTTTCTGAAGGAAGTGTAATTTTTGTTGAAAAATTAGCTTTAAATGAAGGAGACAAAGTTGTTTTTGATGAGGTTTTAATGCTTGATAGTAAAGTAGGAAATCCTTATGTTAACAAAGCAAGTGTTGAAGGTGTTGTTTTAAAACAAGGAAAGAACAAGAAAATTCGTGTATTTAAGTACAAATCAAAAGATAGAAGCAACAGAAGAACCCTTGGACATAGACAACCATATACAAAAGTTGAAATTAAAAAAATTAATGGGTAGTTTTCAATGATTCAAGTAAAAGTAAAAAAGAATCTCTCACAAATTAAAGAAATTACAATTGCAGGACATGCGAACTATGATGAATATGGAAAAGATATCGTTTGTAGTAGTGTTAGTAGTATTGTAATTACTACAGTGAATGGAATTTCTGAATTGAATCCAAATTATCTAGAAATTTTAGAAGAAGAAAATAAGATAATAATTCAAATCAAAGAAGAGGATGAAATTGGAATGAAATTAATTCAAAATATGCTTTCTCTATTAAAAGAATTATCTGATAACTATCCTAAAAATATAATCGTTAAGTAAGGAGGAGAATACATGAACAGATTAGTATTAAACATACAATATTTTGCTCACCATAAAGGACAAGGATCTACATCCAATGGTCGTGATTCTGCTGGACGTAGACTAGGGGCAAAAGCCGCAGATGGTGAATTTGTAACAGCAGGTTCTATCATTTATCGTCAAAGAGGAACTAAGATTTTTCCTGGAAACAATGTAGGACGTGGAAATGATGATACATTATTCGCAAAAACATCAGGGATTGTTAAATTTGAACGTGTAGGTAGAGATAAAAAACAAGCAAGTGTATATAGTGTAGAAGAATAGACTCAGCTATTCTTTTTTTTTGACAGGATGGCTAAAATATAGTACAATAAAGCCACTTTTATCGAGTAAAGATTTTAGGATACAAAAACTAATTATTAAAATGAAAGGAGTTTAAATTATGAAATTAACAGAGGAAAATGTAAATAAAATATTTAATTAATGTGAGTGGCCATTTGAAGATTGGAAAGATAAGAGATTATCACTCGAAGAGGCACCCGATGGAGTAAAATTATTAATTTCTTTGCCATCAGGAGTAGATGTAGCTACTTTTCATCCAGAAAAATTAATACAATATAAAGAAGAGATTAGCGAATTACTAGATCAAGTTCCTTACTTAAGTAAAAAGACAGGGTCTCCCTTCCAATGTTAGGATGTACTGTGGAAGGAAGAGTTTGGACAAAAAGTATCTATGAAATACAAAAATTATATTCATTAGGTGTAGTAACAGACCAAATACGAGCAATCTCAATTGGTAATACGGTTACGATTGGTAGAATTCCAGAAGAAAAATCAATAGTTAGTGTAACAGCAATAAAGACAGTAGAAAAAAAGATGGACTATATGAAGGAAAAACAAAAGTACTATATAGAGAATTTGGAAAACCTAAACCAGAAAAATAGAAAAAAATCATAAGATAATGCTTTGTTTTTTTACTCTTTTATTAAAATAGCAATTTTCAAAAAAAATATGTTATACTAAAGATGGTCAGAAAAGAGGAATATATATGTTTATAGATGAGGTTACAATTGAAGTACATGCTGGAAATGGAGGGGATGGATGCCTTGCCTTTCGTCGTGAAAAATATATTCCAATGGGTGGTCCCTATGGTGGTAATGGTGGAAGGGGTAGTAATATTATTTTTAAAGTAGATACTGGTCTTCATACGTTGCTAAATCTTCGCTATAATCGTATTATCAAAGGAAAAAAGGGTGAAAATGGACAAGGAAAAAATTGCCATGGAAAAAATAGTGAAGACATTATTATCAGAGTGCCACAAGGAACCGTTGTAACAGATACGGACAGTGGCTTAATTGTTGCCGATTTAAAAGGAAAAGAAGATGAAGTAATCGTTGCCTATGGAGGACGTGGGGGACGTGGTAATACTGCATTTAAAACGCAGAGTAATCCAGCACCTAACTTCTCGGAAAAAGGAGAACCAGGAGAAGTTAAATATTTAAAAGTAGAATTAAAAATGCTTGCAGATGTTGGACTAGTTGGACTTCCAAGCGTTGGAAAAAGTACATTAATCTCTCAAGTTTCTAAATCAAAACCCAAAATTGCAGCATATCATTTCACGACTCTAACTCCAAATCTTGGAGTATGTAAAAGCAAGGATGGTAGAAGCTTTGTAATGGCGGATTTACCAGGATTAATTGAAGGAGCAAGTCAAGGGGAAGGCTTGGGAGATAGATTCCTTCGCCATATTGAAAGAACAAAAGTCATTGCACATGTTATTGACATGTCCGGATTTGAAGGAAGAAATCCATATGATGATTACCAGGTGATTCAAAATGAATTAAAGTCATTCAGCGAAAAATTAGTAAAAAAACCACAAATTATTATCGCAAATAAAATGGATTTAGAAGGTGCAGAAGAAAACTTAAAAGAGTTTAAGAAAAAAGTAAAAGTTCCTATTTATCCAATTAGTGCAATGAATCAAGAAGGATTAGAACCAGTATTAACTGCACTTGCTGACTTGTTAGATACTACGACGGATACGCCTCTTTATGAGGAAAATCAATTTGAGGGTCATGTACTTTATAAATTCAAGAAAGAAGAACCTTATACAATTACTAGAGAAGATAATGGAGACTTTAGGGTTCATGGAGAAGAGATAGAAAAATTATTTAGAATGACAAATTTTCAAACAGAAGAAGGAATGCTTCGTTTTACGAAACGACTTCGTAAGATGGGAATTGATAATAAATTAGAAGAAATGGGTGCACAAGAAGGAAGTATCGTTCATCTATTAGATTTTAATTTTGAATATAGAAAATAATTAGAGGAGGGTTTTATGAAAAACTTAAATGTAAATAATGAATTATTACAAAAAGGATTAGAAAATAATCCAGAAGGGAAGATTACTCTAACAGGAAAACCATCAATTGATAAGCCATGGTCAAAATATTATATTGGAAGTGGATTTACAAAAGAAGAGATTGAACATCCAGATATTCCAAAAAAATCAATTTACCAACTTGCAAAAGAAATGAATAAAGACAATGGTAAAAAGGTAGCGCTAGATGTACGTTTGGCTGCAAATCACTATAAGAAAGGGATTGAAATTACTTATGAAGAGTATTTCAAACGCTGTGAGAAGAGTGCAAAATCATCTCGCCATATAGGAATAAAAAAGGATGAAATTGTTCCAATTTTAGTACCAAACGTACCAGAAGCAAGAATTTTAATTTACTCAGGTAGTATTTTAGGCTCTACTGTATGGCCAGTTTCACCTATTTTTTTACCAACTGCTAGACTAGAACAGATGATAGAGAATAATTCTATCAAAAACTTATTTATCTTTCAGGCATTCTATGATAAATATGAAGAAACATTAAAGAAAAGATCTTTAGAAAATATTATTTGTCTAGATGGTACTGAATCTATGCTTTTACCAATGAAGGCACTTTCGAAGGCAAAGGATGTATTAACAAAGAAAAAGGGAAGTTATATAGAAATGAAAGATAAAAGATTAATTCCTTTTTCTGAATACGAAAAATATGCTAAATATGAGGAAAATGTAGATCCTGTATATGAAGATGATCATATCTGTGTGATTCTTGGAACGAGTGGAACAACAGGAGTACCAAAAGGAGTTTGCCTAACAGACCATGCAGTAAATGCTGCTGCCTTAGGTTATGTTCGTGCAAACATGCTAGAGGGAAGTTGTATGGATGCCTTACTTCCATCGATTGGTTATGGAGTATCCATACTACATTATCAAACTTTGGACGGAAAACGTGTATATTTAATTCCAGAAATTTTAACTACCAATACCGCAGAAGCACTATGTGCAATCAAGCCAGATTCTTTCCCAGGTGGTCCTGTACATCAAGTGAATATTTATGGAAGTGAGGAATATAAACAGGGAAAAATTCCAGCACATAAGAACTATGTTTCTGGTGGCGCTAGTCTTCCTAATGAATTGGAAAAAAGTCTAAATGGTGTAGAAGAAGGATATGCAGAAAATGGTATGGTCAATGATGATATTTTTGTAAGGCAAGGATATGGTTTAAGTGAGAATACAGCAACAGGAACTTATTCTAAAAGAGGTGCCTATAAGTTTGGAAGTATTGGAATTCCTACACCATATAATACCATTAGTATTTTTGTACCAGATACAGATCAAGAATTAACCTATAATCAAGAAGGAGAAATTTGTATTACAGGTGAATCTATGATGAAGGGATATTTAAACAATCAAGAAGAAACAGACTTTGTCATTAAAATTCATAAAGATGGAAAACGTTGGATTCATACAAGAGACATTGGTTATATGGATGAAGATGGAAATGTATTCTTTGCAGAGAGAATCAAAAATATCTTTATGAGAACAGGGCATAATGTTCATCCACAAAAGATTACTGAGTTTTTAAATAAACTTCCAATGGTTAGAAATGCAGCAGTCATTGGGTTTGATCATCCAGCACAACAAAAAGTTCCAGTAGCTTTTATTGAAGTACAACCTTCTTTCTTAAATCAATATACAGAGGATGAAATAAGAAAAGAAATTTATGAATTGTGTTTTGCACATTTAGATGAACCCTCAGTTCCTGTTGAATATGTAATTGTGGATCAACTTCCAATCAATGCTGGAGGGAAAATTGATATTCCTAGAATTGAAGAAAAAGCAAATATTGACTTTAGCGTAAGTGATGAAGTTGCGCAGAAAAAATTAAAATTTAATTAGAGCTACAGCTCTTCGTTAAATTTTGAGATAACGTCCCATCAAGGAAGAAAATTTATATTTTAAATTAAAGCCCCGTAAAATAACAGAAAAATTTGCATTAGTCAAGAAAAAGTAGACAATTAATTGAAAAATAGAGAGGGTATATTTTGAATTAATCTGTTTTATTGTAATATAACTGTTTAAATTGAATAG